>NZ_CP134228.1:1050000-1400000 GCF_031656215.1 Mesorhizobium koreense
GCGCGCGCCGGCCTGCATGGCGCCGGATGAGCGGCTGGATGACTTCTTGTCTTGCTGGGCGACGTCCTGCTGCACCTTCCTGTGCTTGGCTGTTGTCTTCGCGGTTTGGCGGGCCATTCGAATCTCCTCGCTTTTGTAAGCCTAACGCCGCAGGACACTTGGTGTTCATCGGTGCCGAAACGAGATCGCGCGGGCCAAGGTACCATTGGCCGTCAGATTGTTCGTCGCGGGCCGCGGGTTACTTGTTCAGTTCTTTTGCCATCACCAGATGGTGTTGAAGCGTCGGCAGGGTCTTGGCGGCCCAGGCCTTCAGGTCGGCTTGCAGGGCGGCGCCGAGGCCCATCTGCACATCCGCGCGCCGAGGCCGGGGGGCGCAGCAGCGTTTCCGAAGGAGCACGGCTCAAGGTGATCGCCGAAGAGAACCAGCGCGGCCGCCAGGTTGCTCTCGTTTCGGTTCCAAGGAATCAGATCACGCACACTCATTGTTCTTCTCCTTTCGTTCGTTCGATTGACAATGCCATCCCGTCAGCGCCGGGCTTGTCGCCCAGCGCCTTGCGAAGTGCGCCTAACGAGATAGTCTCACGCGGCCTGCTTATCGGCTTCGATCCGCTTCGGCGGCACCTTGGACGACGCGTCCGCGGTTGCAATCTCGATCCGGCGCGGCTTCATTTCCTCGGGAAGCTCGCGTCTGAGATCGATGGTAAGCAGGCCGTTGGCGAGGCCGGCATCCATCACCTTCACGTGGTCCGCGAGCTCGAAGCGGCGCTCGAAAGGCCGCCCGGCGATGCCCCTATGCAGATAATCGCCATTGTCCTCGCTGGCCTTTTCGCCAGCCACGACGAGCATGTTGGGCTCGTGGATGATGCTGAGTTCATCCTGAGAGAACCCGGCCACCGCCATGGTGATGCGGTAGTCGTCCTCGCCGGATTTGGTGATGTCGTAGGGCGGCCAGTTTTCGGCACTTGCCGTCCGGCTGGCGTTCTCAAGCAGGTCGGCAATGCGATCGAAGCCGATGCTCGAACGGTAGAGCGGGGAAAAGTCAAATGCGGTTCTCATAGCCATATCCTCCTGTGAGCAACATGGGTACGAGGAGCGCCAAGAAGCGGCGCTCCTTGACCATTTGCCGGCCCCTTTGGCGTCGGCGACAATGATTTGGGAATTCACTTCCGTTGCGTCAAGAGGTTTTGCTCTCCCTTCGCGCAACCAGTGGAACGTCGCTTACCCGAGGCACGTTATGCAACCGGAGGAAGAACCCTTTCATCACTCTTCGGGAGGACGCGGCGATGCCGATTCCCGAACCTGTTATCCTGAAATCACCTCGCGGCCTTCCGCGCAAGGTGGCCAGCAGCTTCGAGGCGCTCGAATGCCTGGATCAGGAGTGGCCCAAATGGGCGCGGGGCCGCAGCTGGCGCGCCGCCTGCCGGGCCTGCCGGGACGCGCTCGAGGGGTGGCGCGGCGCCCGCGATGCACGTAGGGCATTCGTAAAGGCGGCTGAAAGGGCTGGGCTTGCGATCGTGCGCGAGCCTGTCCGGCCGCGGAAAGGGGCGCCCGCGTTCCGGCTGCCGCAAGGGGCCACGCAACAGCCCTCGCTCAGTTCAGCGGGATGATGCCGTCGACGGCGCGCCATTCGGAAGGCTCGATCAGCCCGTGATGGGCGACCCGGACCGAATGCAGCGCGCCGTCAAGTTCGCGCGCCCAGTAATCGAGAAAGCCACGCAGTTCGGGAAACGCCGGCGCGAGATCGTATTCCTGCCAGACATAGAGCTGCAGAAGGCTCGGATGATCGGGCATGTGATAATGGATCTCCGCAGTCGTGCCACCGAATACCGAGCTTCATCGTCACATTGGCCGGGATGCTGATCTTCCGCGGGCTCTGTCAAGCGATGCTCGGCGGCGGCCTTTCAGTCGGCCCCCTGCCGGTCGAGTTCAAAGAACTCAGTTCCGGTTTCATTCCCGAAATGATCGGCACATGGGTGCTTGTTCCACCGACGGTGAACGCGGCGGGCAAGACAATCTACGGCAGCGGGCTTCATTTACATCTCACCTCGATGCTTATCGGCGTTCTCAGCGTCTTCGCCTATGCCTATGTCGGCCTTCGTTCCCGCCGCACCCGCGAGCGGCATGGATACGAGGCTGAACCCTTCGCGCTCTTCGCCGTCAAGACCCTGGTGATCTCGCTGCTCGCGCTTTTCCTGATCTACCAGTTCGCAACCTACAAGGGCCTGCCAGACGTCCTGATCGTCATGGGCATATTGATCGCACTCTTTGTTTTCGTGACGAAGCGGATGACGATCGGGCGCCGCGTCTATGCCATGGGCGGCAATCCCAAGGCAGCGCAATTATCGGGCATCAACACCGAATGGTTGACTTTGCTCGTCTTCATCAACATGGGCGTGCTTTCGGCACTGGGCGGCCTGATCATCGCGGCTCGCCTGGGGCAGGCCGTGCCTGCAGCCGGCCTTGGCAGCGAGCTTGACGTCATCGCGGCCGTCTTCATCGGGGGCGCTTCAGCGATGGGTGGAGTGGGCCAGGTCATCGGATCGGTTGTCGGCGGCTTCATTATGGGCGTGATGAACAACGGCATGTCGATCGTAGGCGTCAATGTCGACTGGCAGCAGGTCGTCAAGGGCCTGGTGCTGCTCGGCGCAGTCGTCTTCGACGTCTACAACAAGAACAAGCAAGCCTGAGGAATCACCATGCTCATTTCGCAGATTGCGACCCCGGAGGGAGGCACGGTAGTCGCTGCCCGTGACGGTAGCGAGGCCTATGCCGTCCAGGACGCATCAGGTGTCTACGATCTTGCTCTGAAGGCCGCCCGGTCTGGCCGATCGCTTGCCGCGCGCATCGCCGAACTCGGCCTGGGCGAGGCCGTCGACCTCGAAGCCGCCCACGCGGAAGGCCGTGTTCTCCTGCCGGTCACGCACCCCGATCCCGCACACATGCACATGACAGGCACCGGCCTCACCCATCTCGGCTCAGCCGCGACCCGCGACGCCATGCACGCCGCGACCGCGCAGAAGGAAGAAACCCTCACCGATTCCATGAAGATGTTCCGCATGGGCATCGAGAGCGGCAAGCCGGCGGACGGCGAGATCGGCGTCCAGCCGGAATGGTTCTACAAGGGCAACGGCACGGTCGCTACGGCGCCCGGCGCGCCGCTGCTTTCACCCGATTTCGCGCTCGACGGCGGCGAGGAACCGGAGATCGCCGGTATCTATGTCATTGGCGACGGCGGAACACCCTTCCGGATCGGCTTCGCACTTTCCAACGAATTCTCCGATCACGTCACCGAACGGCAGAACTATCTCTACCTTGCCCACTCCAAGCTCCGCCCCGCCTCCTTCGGCCCGGAAATCCTGGTCGGCGAACTCCCCGTCGACATAAGAGGCGCCTCCCGCATCCGCCGCGCCGGCAAGCTCCTGTGGGAAAAGCCCTTTCTTTCCGGCGAAGGAAACATGTCGCACACCATCGCCAACCTGGAACACCATCATTTCAAATACGGCCTGTTCCGTCAGCCGGGCGACCTGCATGTCCATATGTTCGGAACCGCGACGCTCTCCTTCGCCGACAAAGTCCGCATCGAACCCGGCGACGTGATGGAGATCGAGGTACCCGGATTTGGCCTACCCCTGCGCAATCCCATGGCAATAGAAGCCGCGACTGCAACCGGCACCGTCCGTGTACGAGCACTGTAAGCAGTTCGATGGGCAATAGGGCTTCTACCGCCTAGATTCGCTTTCCATGTCGCCTTGCTGCCCACCGCAAGCGCAGAGGCGCCATACATTACGATAAGAAGCGCTATCGCGACCGGCGCCTCGTCGAGAACGCCTTCTGCCACCTCAAGAATCTCCGCCGCGTGGCTATTCCCGCCAGAGCAACGCAACATCCTGCGCCTGATATTTTCCGACTCGCGCGTTCGGGCCGCCCAGGAAGACTGGCTCGGCGTCGCCCACTTCGCGGTAGGGGCATTTAGGGCCGATGCTGCACGCGCCGGCGCTTCCGCCGAGATCACCCAGCTTGTCGGGGACCTTTCCAAGACGAGTGCAGAATTCGACGCGCTTGACATCTCCAGTCACGGTGAGGGCGTGAAGCGTCTCCGGCACCCGGGATCGGGACCATCGAGAGGGCGCAGCGCACATTGGGTCGCTCGTCGCCGCTCGCGCCAGACAGCCCGCGTCCCCCGGCGAAAGAGATTGACCGACGCATCGTCCTGACTCGGAGCGACTTTCCCGAGAGGCGAACGCCAGTTTTGGCAACATTCAAGCTCTGCGTGATGAACGGGTAGCCCAGGATAAAGCTGTTCCGCTATATGTGCCCCATTCACGCATGGATATTCAATCAGGTGTTCTGATATATAGCAGGCTGAATGATAGAGCCATTTCTATGAAGCCCAATTTCCTGAACGTCACACCTGAGAGCGGCGTCCCCGTACTGAAGGGACTGGCCTCACCGATTCGCATGCATATTCTTCAGCTCCTACACAAATCGGGAAAACTGAACGTCAATGAAATCACCAAGGCGCTGCGCTTGCCTCAATCAACCGTTGCGACCAACATCCAGTTGCTGGAAGAGGCTGGGTTGGTGGAAACCTACGCGACCAAGGCAAAAAAAGGCCACCAGAAAATCTGCGCTTCCAAATATAACGAGATCATTCTTCGCTTCGAATCCGGCGAGGAGCAGCGCAAGAACAATCAGATAGAAGTCGCAATGCCGCTTGGGTTGTTTACCAGTTGCGAGATCAGCGCTCCGTGTGGCCTGTGCTCGGCCGAAGGGGTGATCGGTCTGCTCGACGTACCAGATTTCTTTCTCGATCCGGGACGAGTGCAAGCCGCACTTGTTTGGTTCGGGCGGGGTTACGTCGAATACAAATTCCCTAATAACGCCAAGCTCGTGAACTCGCAAATTGAGGCCGTTGAGTTCTCGATGGAGCTCTCATCAGAGGTGCCGGGGACCAACCTAGACTGGCCTTCCGACATCACCCTCTGGGTCAACGATCATCCCATCGGGACCTGGACCTCGCCCGGCGACTACGGTGACAAGCGCGGGGTCTACACGCCGAGCTGGTGGAAGCTTGAGGGGTCGCAGTACGGCAAGCTGAAGACTTGGCGCATCAACAAGTCCGGCTCCTTCATCGACGGCATCTCGATTTCCAGCGTCACCGTGGACGATATCGGCCTTTCCGATCACCATTCGATCAGGATGCGTATCGGCATCGACGACAACGCCCGCCATCCGGGTGGCGTCAACATCTTCGGTCGCGGCTTCGGCAATTACGATCAGGACATCGTCATGCGCCTCCACCTTGTACAATAGGCCTCTCCCTTCGTCGAAAGCCCGTCATTTAGAGACATCGAACCGCACGACGGTCCACGACGCCGGCGCCAGCTTCATGCTGACGCAGCCGTCCGCCGCCTCGACGGCGTCGAATTCGCGCGGCTTGACTTCGTCGGGCTTCTCCCTTGTGTTGAGGGCAAGCAGGTTATCGTGGCGAAGCTCGTGCGCCCGCTGTTTGGTCAGCGTGCCGAACCCGGTCGCTTCCAGATTGAGCTCGATCCCGTCCGACAGATGGCGGTTGAGCAGGAAAAGTGTCACCGTCTGATCGGTCTCGGAGTGGATGGCTGAAACCTTGAGATACGGCACCGTTTCAATTCTGTCGTAGAGTTCCTCGGTGCGCGTCGGATCGTAGTAGCGTGTCGAATAGGTCGGCACGTCGACATACGTACGCAGCACGCGCCCGCGGCCAAGATTGCTGAAATCGGCAAAAGGCCAGAAGATCGTCTGCCGCCATGCCGGCCCACCAGTCTCGGTCATGATGGGAGCGATGGCATTGACGAGTTGCGCTAGGCATCCGGCCTTGACCCGGTCGGCATGGTTGAGGAGCGAGATGCAGGCGCCGCCGAAAGCTAAGGCGTCCTGCATGTTGTACTTCTCCTCCAGGATATGCGGGGCCACTGGCCATCCGGTCTGGATGCGGTTCTCGTCACCGCGGCGGGTCCGGTACCAGACGTTCCATTCATCGAAGCTCAGCATGATGCGCTTGGGCGACCTGCGTCGCGCCGCAACCGAATCCGCGATGGCTACGACCTCCTCGATGAAGCTGTCCATCAAGTCCGGACTTGCGAGGAAGGACGGCGTGTCGTCGGCGTAATTGTTGAGATAGGTGTGCAGCGACACGTACTCGACGTCGTCGAACGTGTGCTCAAGGACGATGCGCTCCCATTCGCCGTACGTCGACATTTTCCGCCCCGACGACCCGCATGCGGCAAGCTCGATCGTGGGGTCGGTCAGCTTCATCACCTTCGCCGCCTCGGTCGCGATGCGCCCGTATTCCTCGGCGGTCTTGGCGCCCATCTGCCATGCGCCGTCCATTTCGTTGCCGAGACACCAGAATTTCACGTCATGCGGCTTTTCCCAGCCATGCTCGCGGCGAAGGTCGGAGAGCGTCGTACCGGAGGGATGGTTGCAATATTCGAGATAGTGCCTCGCCTCATCCGGCCCGCGCGTGCCGAGATTGACCGCAAGCATCGGCTCAATATCGGCGAGCCGACACCAGTCGATGAATTCGTTGGTCCCGAACTGGTTGGTTTCGATCGATTTCCAGGCGAGATCCATGCGGCTCGGGCGCTTTTCAACGGGCCCAACCCCTTCTTCCCAATTGTAGCCCGAGACGAAATTGCCGCCCGGATAGCGCATGATCGTCGGTGCCAGCTCCCGCACCAGATCGAGAACGTCGCGCCGGAAGCCGTTCTTGTCCGCCGTGGGATGTCCGGGTTCAAAAATGCCGCCATAGACGCATCGTCCGAGATGCTCGACGAAAGCCCCGAAGAGACGCCTGTCCGTCTCTCCGATGATGAAGTCTCTGTCGAAACGCACTTGTGCCTTTTGCATAGCCCTATCGCTCTGTTTCGTGGGGGAATCGTTCGTCACGCCGGATGACTTGCATGACTGGTTCGGACAGGTGCGCGTCGGCACTCACCTGTCGCACCGCGAGGCTGGAGCCGGTAAGCACACCTTTTCCGGAAGGATCCGGCGACAGCAGCGAGTCCTTCAGAAGTTGTGAATAGGGGTGCTTGGGCTTGTCCAGTACCGATCGGGCGGGACCGCTCTCCACGACCTCGCCCTTGCGCATGATAATGATCCGGTCACTGATGTAATAGGCAGTCGCGAGATCATGCGTGATATAGATGATCGACACGCCAAGATCGTCGCGCAGGGTCCTGAACAGATTGACGATCGACATCCGCAGGGATGCGTCGACCATCGACACCGGTTCGTCGGCAACGAGCAGGGAGGGCTCCGATATAAGCGCGCGGGCGATGGCAACCCGCTGCAACTGGCCTCCCGAGAGTTCATGCGGAAAGCGGCGCCGGATTTCGGCAAGCGACAATCCCACCTTGTTTAGCGCGCCATCGGCTGCCCGCTCACGCTCGGAATGCGATCTGGCACCCAAAAAGTTCTTCGCCGAGATCAGCAGATAGCGATCCACGCGCTTCAGCGGATTGAACGCTTCAAACGGATTCTGGAAGATGGGTTGGACCTGCTTCATGAAGCCAAGCCGGTCCGAACGCCTGCGGAGCGCCGTCAAGTCACCGCCCCTGAACCTGATGCTGCCTCCCGTCGGCGTGATCATATTCAGGATCATGCGCGCAAGCGTCGTCTTCCCGCTTCCCGACTCTCCGATGATCGCGAACACTTCGGGCCGCTCGACCGGCAGCGAGAAGCTGACCTCTCTGACCGCGTCGAAGCTCTGTCGGCCGAAAGCGCCGCCGCGAGCATAGGACTTGGTGAGATGGCTGACCTCCAGGAGGCTTCCGCCGGTCATATGGGTTCCTCCTTCGCGGCGCCTGTGATGTCTATCTCGGGCGCAACACTCGGGCGGACATCGGGACTGGCCGCAAAACAGGCGACGCGATGGTCCGGAGCCAGCGTGGTGAGCATGGGTATCTCGCGCCGACAGATATCCATCGCCAGCGGACAGCGGGGATGGAACCGACAACCCGCTGGTGGGTCGGCCAGGTTGGGAGGCGCACCATGCAGAGCAGAACGCGTGCTCGCCTCGCCTATCCTGGGGAGGCTTGCGACTAGATGCGCGGTGTAGGGGTGCATCGGATTGGCGAAGACCTCCGCCGTCGGCCCCTCCTCAACGAGGCGGCCGGCATACATGATGCCGAGCCGGTCGGCGATGTTGGCATGGACCGTAAGGTCATGGGTGACGAAGATCATCGAGGAGTCGAACTCGCGCTGCGTCTCCCGGATCATGGTGAGGACGTCCTTCTGGACAACAACATCCAGGGCGGTGGTTGGCTCGTCCGCGATGATGAATTCTGGGCGGCAGACCGTAGCAAGCGCGATGCAGACGCGCTGGCGCATGCCGCCCGAGAGTTCGTGCGGGTAGGCGCGGAGAATATCGGCGGGGAGCCGCAGGCGCGAAAGATGGGCCTTGACCGCCTCTAGGAAGGCGTCCTTCTGGAGGTTCATATGCCGGAAGGCGAAGTCCTCGAACGTACGCTGGACGCGACGGACGGGGTTCAGGACGCTCATCGAGCCTTGCATGATGTAGGACAAATGCCGCCAGCGGATGGCGTCGCGCTCGTCGGACGTGAGCGCATAAATGTCACGGTCGAGAAAACTGTAGCGGACCGAACCACCGACCACGTTGAGAGGCGGCTGGATAGCAGCAGCGATGGTCTTGATGAAGGTCGTCTTGCCGCAGCTGGACTCGCCGGCCAGCCCGTAGATCTCGTTCTTCCGGACCTGCATAGTGATTGAGTCAACAGCGCGGACCTCGCGCTCGATGCCGAAATAACTCATCTGGTAGTACGCGCGCAGGTTCTCCGTCCGCAGCACTGCGTCATCGGCATCGGCGTGTGCCAAAGGCTGCCTGGACATCAGCCGTTGCCCATTCTGCTGAGCCTGCTGCGCGGGTCGATATACTCGTTCATCGAGATCGACAGCAGGAAGAGGCCGATGAAGGTGAGTGTGACAAAGAAGGTTGGGAAGAGGTACCACCACCATACGCCGGAGACCATCGCGCTGTGCTGGTTGGCCCAGAAGATCATACCGCCGATCGTGGGTGTATTCACGTCGGTGAAGCCGAGCACGGCCAGCGTCACCTCGAGACCGATCGACCAGTTCATGTTGTTCATGAAGGTGGAGAAAACGATGGGCAGCACGTAGGGCAGGTGCTCTTCGGTCACGATGCGGGGCGTCGACATGCCCGAGAAGATGCTGGCGTTGGTGAACTCGCGCGTTCGCAGGCTGATCATCACCGAACGGATGAGCCGGGCGTCATAAGCCCAGCCGAGACAGGCCATAATGAGGGCGAGCATGAACCATGTCATGTCCTCGCGCAGGACGAAGTAGAGCAGGACGAGCAGCGGAAAGAGCGGAATGACGATGAACGTGTCGTTGATCGACATTAGGACGCGGTCGACTGCGCCCCCGACATAGCCGGAGATGAGACCGATTGTCAGCGAGAGTATACGGCTGATGACGGCGACGACGAAGCCGAAGGCCAGCGTGTTCCTGAGCGCATAAGTGAGCTGCCAGAAGACGTCCTGGCCACGCGAATTCGTGCCGAACCAGTACGGTTCCGATGGCGGGACGTCCATCGGGACCAGATAGGCATCGATCGGCGAATAAGGCGAGAAGTACGAGGCCAGCGACATCGTAAACACCACCAGCATGATGACGGCGCCGGCGGCGAACTCGCCATTGTACCGGAAGAGATCCCTTACGGTCCGGATCATGGCTTCACCTGCACGCGCGGATCGATCAGCGGGTAGATGATGTCGATCAGAAAGACGGCGACCGAGACCGAAATGATCGAAATCGTGGCGATCCCGAGCACGAGCGAATAATCGGCCGCGTGCACGGCGTCGATGAGCAGGCGGCCGATGCCAGGATAGCCGAAGACGTACTCGGTGATGATCGCCCCGTTGAAGATCGAGCCGATCGAGATCGCGAGGCCGGTGATCTGCGGCATGAAGGCGTTGCGCATCACATAGGAGGTGAGGATGCGGCCGCGGGGCACGCCTGCCAGTTCCGCGTAGACGACATAATCGTCGGTGACGATATTCGACACCAGCGCGCGCATGCCCATGTACCAGCTGCCGAGACCGACGAGGATGAGCGAAAAAGCCGGCAGAATGGAGTGAATGACGACACTTCCGATGAAGGGCAGGTTGAGGCCCGGATTAAGGTTCATCTCGTAGCCGCCGCCGCTCGGCAGGATCGGTAGGAGGAAGGTGAAGACTATCAGGAGGACGAAGGCGACGATGTAATAGGGTATCGGATGGACCCCCATCGTGATCACACCGACCAGCCGCAGCAGGCGGTTCTTGCGATAGTAACCGGCGAGGCCGCCCAGGATGTTGCCGAGGAACCAACTCAGCAATGTCGAAATCGTCAGAAGGCCGATCGTCCAGGGGAGAGCGCGTGCGATGAGCACGCCGACCGGCGTCGGAAAGGCCGACAGCGACGGGCCGAAATCGAGCACGGTCACCCGCTTCAGGAAGCGGAGATACTGGAGCCACAGATTGTCGCCGAGGCCGTACATCTCTTTCAGCGACTTGCGCAGAAGCTCGATCGATTCCGGGCTGGAGAACCCGAAGGAACTGACCTGTGCCACGGCGTGCTCAACCGGATCGATCGGCGTCAGATGCGTGATGAAGAACGTAATCGTGATGCCGATATAGACAACCAGGATGAACTGGCCGAGGCGCTTGAAAACATGGATCGCGTAGGCTCGCATCAGACGTCCGGATCGGTTCCGTTGTCTTCCCTGCGGCGGGACGCATGGGCGCGTCCCGCCATGGGGAGGATGAGCAGGTCGGCTGTCAGCCTGCCTTGGCGGATTTGAGCTTCACCATCATGTACTTGGTGTTCGCCCAGTTCGGAACCGGGTCGGTGTAGGGCGCGGTCTCCGCGTTCGGGAAGCCCTTCCAGTACGTCGTGTCCATGACGGTGAACACGTTATAGGACATCAACGGTATGGTCGGCATCTCCTGTGCCACCAGCTTGAGATATTCGAGCCCCAGTTCGACGCCGCGCGGATCGTCGAAGTCGATCGTCCTGATCTCCTCGATAATCTTGTCGAGACGCGAATCCTTCCAGCGCTGCCAGTTGCGCGGCGGCTGCACCTTGCCGGGCGCGGCGACGAACTGCGAATGCCAGCTGTCGAGGAAAAAGGAGAGATCCGGATGGCCGCCCCAGGTCTCGACGCTCCATCCGATGAAGGTCTCGAAATCGCCCGCGCCTCTGCGGTCGTTCAGCGTCCCCTGGGCGACGTCGATCTGCGCATCGATGCCGAACTGCCGCCAAAGCTGCACGATCAGCGAGCCCGCCCGGGTCATCACCGGCCGGATATCTCCTTCGACCATCACCTTGACCGAAAAGCGCTTGCCGTCCGGCTGGTACCATTCATTTCCCTTCTTGGTGAAGCCGGCCGTCTCTAAGAGCTCGGTTGCGGCCTGGTCGTCCCGTTTCCACCAGCCACGCCCGATGGCTGTGGCAATATCCTCCGGTTTGGATGGTATCTTGTCTCCCATCGAGGGGCGAAGCATGTCGGCTATCTGCTGGCCTATGGTGGGGTCGTAAGGCTTGATCTTCCGTTTGCCCGTGTCGACCTCGAAATCCGTTAGCCATTTCTCCATCGGGTCGAAGTAGTACTTCGGGTAGAGCCCGGTCGGCGGGACGCCGATCGCCGAGATCGTCGCTGCCCCGCGGTAGGAGGCCATGTCGACCGCCTTGATGTCGATGAGCAGCGCCAGCGCCCAGCGCACGTCCTTGTTCTGGAACTTCTCGATCTGGTGGTTGAAGATAACGGCCGGCAGCGTCGGGTCCGGATGCGCGTAGGGAAAGCCCTTGAACCAACTCGTCGAGGAAGGCGATTCTTTCGCGAGGGTGAACATGCCTTCCGGCGAGGTATCGTGGATAACGTCGAGCTGGTGGTTGCGCTGCTCGATCACCCGCTTTTCCGGCGGTCCTGGATCGATGTAGGCCAAATAGCCGGGGCCTGGTTCGCCGAAGCGGGCGACGGTGGTGCGTTTCCAGTCGTCGCGCTTCTGCCAGATAAACCATTTGCCGCCCGGGTCGAAGTTCTTCAGCTTGTAGGCTCCGAGCGACACCGGCGGGTTAAAATCGAATTTGAGGACGTCGCCGGCCTTCTCGAATACGTGCTTCGGCATCATCCACATGGCGTTCCAGCGCACAGTGAACAGCGCATGGAACCGTGAATTCGGTTTCTTCAACTTGAAGAGGACCTCGGTCGGGCTCTTCTTCTCGATAGACGCGACATTGACCTGGACCGGGGCGCTCCAGCGAAGACCGTTGGTCTTCAGATGCGTCTCTATCGTATAGACCACATCATCGGCCGTGAACTCGACGCCGTCGCTCCAGAAGATACCCTGTCTCAGCTTCACAGTCATCTCGGAGAAATCAGAATTGTATTTGGGTTTCTCCGAAGCAAGCGAATTATCCCACACTCCGTCGATCCCGTGGTCGGCATCGATGTACCAGAACGTATCCATCGCCTGCTGATGAAGGCCCGTCGACTGGCCGCCCGCATTGATGGCCCATATGTTGAACCATCCCGCGTTCTTGATTGTGCCTTCCGGGTTCTCAAGGATCAGCAGCTGGTCGCGTGGAATATCCGAAGCGGCGACTTGCGCCTGTGCGTAGGCATTTCTGCTGGCAAGGGCAGTCCCTGCGAGCAGAATGAAGGTTCTCCTCGATAACATGCCGTGTCCTCCCGTTGCGGTGGCTCTCCATGCCTGCCGCTACGTCAGGCATCTTCGGCGAGACGACAATTCATGTCAACGGATTATCTGAACTGTATCAGATTCTGTGATATATAGTGGCAAGAAGCTCATCTACGAACATGGTTGCGCCCAGCTTATCTTAGGATACGAGCGCGCCTGACCAGGTCGGAATTGCTAGAGCATATGTCTGTTAGCTCACCCCTTCTGGATGGCCGGATATGATGCGAGCATACGTTGGCTGGCAGTAAAGCGATGTCCGCTTTTAGACGGCAGTTGGGGACCACGGAATGACCGGGATGAGGCGCATTACCGACAGCAATGGGGCCGCAAGCGGGTTGATGGTTTTGTCATGAAGCAGACCTTCGGGCGCCCTACGTGCATCGGCATGAACCGATCCAAAAGGGACTTTCGAATTTCATTCGGCGAAGGCAGTTGTCCGCAACACGTTACTCATTGCCATTCTGACGTCGTTTCTCGGCGCGTGCATCGCGAAACGAAATCAGGCGCTGGCTGCGCTCATCCCACAGGACAAGCTTCACGCAGCGGAGGCTTTCCATAATGGTGATATGGCCGATGTCGCGTAGTTCCGGATAGTCCCGGAGCACTTCGGGAAGCCGGTAATACGGCACCCTGCTAGAAAGATGGTGGACGTGATGTATGCCGATATTGGCCGTTAGCCATCGCAGGACAGCGGGCAGTTCATAATAGGAAGAGCCGTGCAGGGCGGCGTCCTGGAACTGCCATTGCGGGCTTTGCGACCAGTGCGTTTCCTCGAACTGATGTTGAACATAGAAGAGCCAGATGCCCGCTGATCCCGCCAACACAACGATCGGCAACTGCACCAGTATGAACGAGCTGGAGCCGATCAACCAGATCAGGCCGACCGCCAGAACGACGATGGCCAGATTTGTCGCCATGGTTGAGGCCCAAGGCTCCATCCCCGAGCGCATCATGCCGAAAGGCAGTCTTTGCTTGAACAGGAAAAGCCAGATGGGGCCGATGCCGAACATCACGATCGGGTTGCGGTAGAGCCGATACGCGAGCCGGCGCAAGCGGGAAAGAGAACGATATTCGGCCACGGTCAGGGTCGTGATGTCACCGACGCCGCGTTCGTCGAGATTGCCGGCGGAGGCGTGATGGGCCGCATGCGCACGGCGCCAGTAATCGTATGGCGTAAGCGTCAGGACACCGATCAGGCGACCGGTCCAGTCATCCGCCCTACGGTGAGCGAAGAAGGAGCCGTGACCGCAATCGTGCTGGATCATGAACAACCGAAGCAGAAAGCCCGCCGCCGGAATTGTCAGGGCCATGCCCCACCAGAAGCCGTGATGCACCGCGACCGCGGCCAGCACCCAGAGGCTGACAAACGGGACGATCGTCACTCCCAGTTCGAGCAAGGTGCGGCCTCTATGAGGTATCCGATAGCTGGATAGGATCTTGGGCCAGGCTCGCTCGCCGACAAACGGGGAAATGGGTGCGGCGGCTGGCGTCAATGATCAGGCCTCCTTAAGACCAGTGACGGCTGTACGGCTGACAAAGCTGTTCTCTCCCAATCGGCACGCATGCCGCTTAGGCTTTGCGCCCGGTCTATAATTCTCATATCTCGCACATGAGCGGTCAAAGTGCCGCTTGGCAAGCAGAGGTCGCTCTAAACGTGCAGATGATCGATCTTCTGTTTTCATGTGAGACGGTTGTCTTCGACAATCCGTCGGGCGCGGCGACGGGATCCGTCGGTGTCGGATTTCTTATGCCTTTCAGCCGCTGTCTTGCGGATCTGTTCGAAGCGATTGTCCTCGGCCGGCTTGGACGGTGGCTGCAGGTTCTCGGACTTCTTCATGAAAGAGATCATTCTTCGTGCTCCTGCCTGGCAGGTTGAGGTAAGCGCTTTGGCCGAATGCCGAAGCGCGAGCGTGCCGGTGAAATGAGTATCCCTCATTTGGCGAGAGCAGCCGTGCAGCCCTGGACGCCGAGCCTGTCGGGAGAGGTCTGCCCGGGCATCGTCGCCCAGCCGCCGGCTACTATGAACTGCCGCTGTTTGTAGTTGTCGGGTATCGCCTTGAACTCGGCGAGCTTGGCCGTCGCATCTGGCGCCGCGTTGAATTTTTCGACGCATATGGCGGATGCCAGCTCTCCACGTGCGTTGTCACCGGCTGTCGCCGCCAACGCTTGTGAAGTGCTGCCGGTCACCCAGCCGCCCCATCCGAATCCGACCACCATCGTGGCGATCACCGCCGCGACGCAGGCCCAGAACAGGATGGCTTTCGAAGGTCGATAATCTTCCCAACGTCTGGAGAGGGATGGTTTTGTCGTGCTCTGTATGGCCATGGTATCAATCCTTTCCGATCGATATTCCGACTGCTCCCGCTATCGGCAGCAGGGTTAAGGCACTGCTTTCGCATTCAATCCGGGCGCGTCGCCGGAAACCGAATGCGCAATTGGTTGATGCGGCTTCTTCGGTGTACGCGCCTGCGTGATGGAGCTAGTAGCCCATCCCACCCATGCCGCCGCCGTTTCCGGCCGGCGCGGAATCCTTCACCGGGATATCCGCGACCATCGCCTCGGCGGTGATCAGCAAAGCGGCGATCGAGCCGGCAGCCTGTACGACTGCCCGCACGACCTTGGCGGGGTCCACGATGCCGGATTTGATCATGTCGACATAGGTTTCGCTCTGGGTATCGAAGCCCTGATTATGATCCTTGCTGTCGGTGAGTTTTCCCACCACGATAGAGCCTTCGACGCCCGCATTCTCGGCAATCTGACGGATTGGCGCCTCAAGCGCCCTGAGCACGATCGAGATACCGGCCGTGATGTCCGCATTGGCGCCTGCCAACGAGGTTAGAGCCGCCCTGGCCCGCAACAGCGCCACGCCGCCGCCGGGAACGACGCCTTCCTCGACCGCCGCGCGGGTGGCGTTGAGCGCATCGTCGATACGATCCTTCTTTTCCTTCACTTCCGTCTCGGTCGCGCCGCCGACCCGGATTACCGCGACGCCGCCGGCGAGCTTCGCCAGCCGCTCCTGAAGCTTCTCCTTGTCATAGTCGGACGTCGTTTCCTCAATCTGGGCCTTGATCTGGGTGATGCGCGCGGCAATGCCAGCCTTGTCGCCGGCGCCGTCGATGACGGTGGTCGTATCCTTTTCGACCACGACACGCTTGGCGCGCCCCAGCATGTCGAGCGTGACATTCTCCAGCTTGATACCGATATCCTCCGAGATCAACTGGCCGGCGGTAAGCACCGCGATGTCCTCCAGCATCGCCTTACGGCGATCGCCGAAGCCCGGAGCCTTGACGGCAGCAACCTTGAGGCCGCCGCGCAGCTTGTTGACGACCAGCGTGGCGAGCGCTTCGCCCTCGACATCCTCCGAAATGATCAGCAGCGGCTTGCCGCTCTGCACGACGGCCTCGAGGATCGGCAGCATGGCCTGCAGATTGCCAAGCTTCTTCTCGTGAAGGAGAACATAGGGGTCCTCCAATTCCACGCGCATCTTCTCGGGATTGGTGACGAAATAGGGAGAGAGATAGCCGCGGTCGAACTGCATGCCTTCAACCACGTCGAGTTCGGTCTCGGCAGTCTTGGCTTCCTCAACGGTGATGACGCCCTCGTGGCCGACCTTGTCCATTGCCCTGGCGATCATCTCGCCAACCGATGCATCGCCGTTGGCCGCGATGGTCCCGACCTGGGCGATCTCTCCGGAAGTTTTAACCTTCTTCGATTGCGCCTGGATTTCCTTGACGACGGCGGCAACGCCGAGATCGATGCCGCGTTTCAGGTCCATCGGATTCATGCCGGCCGCAACCAGCCTGGCGCCCTCGCGCAGGATGGACGCGGCAAGCACGGTGGCGGTGGTGGTGCCGTCGCCGGCAAGGTCATTGGTCTTCGAGGCCACCTCGCGCACCATCTGCGCGCCCATATTCTCGAACTTGTCTGAGAGTTCGATCTCCTTGGCGACGGTGATGCCATCCTTGGTGATGCGCGGCGCGCCATAGGCCTTGTCGATGACGACATTGCGGCCCTTCGGGCCCAGCGTCACCTTGACTGCGCTATTGAGTAGTTCGACGCCGCGCAGCATGCGGTCGCGGGCATCGGTGGAAAATCTGATTTCCTTGGCAGACATTTTTTGTCCAATCGATTCTTGAAATTTACGGAGATCGGAGATTGACCGGTCAGGCCGCCTTCTTGTTGGCCGCCTCGGTCTTCTCGACGATGCCCATGATATCGCTCTCCTTCATGATCAAGAGGTCCTCGCCGTCAATCTTGACCTCAGTTCCCGACCATTTGCCGAACAGGATGAGGTCACCCGCCTTGACGTCGAGCGGAATCAATTTGCTGCTTTCCTCCCGGGAACCGGGGCCGACGGCGATCACCTCGCCCTCCTGCGGCTTTTCCTTCGCGGTGTCAGGAATGATGATCCCGCCTTTGGATTTCAAATCGCCCTCCGCGCGCCGGATGACGACGCGGTCATGGAGGGGACGGAATTTCATTGGGTTCTTTCCGCGGCCGGCGCGTAGGGCGACCACGTCACCAACATAGCGTGTCTGGCACTCGAATGATAGGAGTGCCAGAATTATTTCTTGGGCTGCTGAAAATATTTAGTGAATAAATTTCACCATACCTCCGTATTCTTCCCGTAAAGCGGGTAATTTCGTCCGAAATAGGCTTTTTCTGACGCAGAGATGGAGAGATTTTTATTCCCGATTGCAAATAAAACTTTGTTGGCGCCTTGTTTAAGGCATGATCGAAGCACATATATGAGATACGTCGATTTGGCCGACTTGGCTTTCGCGGTGTCAGAGACCCGCCATTCACCACCGAATTTTCGACAGCGGATGTGCTTGCGCCGGCCGGCGCGGCACCCCGCTCTGTTCGGACCTGGAATGAACACCCGGCGCTGACCACGGATGTACTGGCAGCTTTGGGATCGTTCCGGTTCGGACGGGAACGATGCAGGAGGCGCCTTTGCGTACTTCTGCGGAGATATATCAATGACAACACGCACCACGCAAAGTGTCGCCCGGTTTTCCTCACCCTTCCTCCTGCCCGGCTTCGACCAGCCGCAGCCGGCTGGAGACTATCGCGTCGATCAGGACGAGGAATTGATCGAGGGTGTCTCCCGGCTTGCCTGGCGACGTGTCAGTGCCTTCATCCATTTGCCGGCGATCTCAGCGAAGGGATCACAGCAGATGGTGGCGATCAATCCGGCGGATCTCGACGCCGTACTCGAAAAGGACCACCAACAATCATGACTTCTACCCGCACTTTGCAACGCAGCGGCCGTCCGCCGATCCGGCACGATGTTGCAATCCATCTCTTTGCGGTCGGACAGGCCGTCCGGTTGAAGAGTGGTTTCGGAAGACCTGCTTTACCCGGCGAAATTTACCATGTCACCGCCACGCTCCCTCCGAGGGGAGATTCCTTACAATACCGCATCCGTAACGACGACGAGCGTTATGAGCGGGTGACGACACAGGACAGCCTGGAACCGGTCAGTTCGCAATCCAGCGGCGCGACCCTAATCGAAAGGACGTTCGGCCATGGCCAAGGGACAGAAACGCAGCAATCGCGAGATCAGGAAACCGAAGCAGGAAAAAGCACCGCCCAAGCCTGAAAACACATTCGCCAGCCAGATCAAGCCCCCTGCGAATGCCAACACACCGCACGGCAAGGGCAAGAACTAAAGGTCGTGATGCTCCTACGGAATGGCCAGGACGTTGATGAGAATCGTGATCGAGTTCTACCGCACCCGCGACGCAGATGGCGCGCATGCTATCGTCGGCCGGGAAACTGCGGAGGCCATCGATCTTGTGGGGGCGATTGGCATCGGGCGAGCGCGTTCGCTCACCCTCGACATGCCGCAGTTTCCCGATTGCATGTCGATAACCGACGCTGAGGGAAAGAGGCTCTATTCCGGCCAACTCGGCGCCAACGACAATCCGGAAGAAAGGATGCCGCAATGAATGCCTACACCGACGAAACCGAAGTCAGGAGGCATGCGTTGGCGGTCGATATCTGGGAAAACGAAGGCGGAGCGCCCGCACAGGATTCGATGGATCACCAGTATGGCCGTCGGATCGAACGAGATGGTTCATGGAGCATCTATCATGTCTTCACCGGTGTTCCGGCGAAGATCCACGATCGTTCCATGATCGGTCTAAGTCGCTCCCACGCCACGGCAGGCATGCTATCGCTTAATCGCCGTAACGAAGGGCGCCGGCACGAACGCAAGTTGGCGACCTGCGGTCCGGCCGATCGCGGAATCGATAGGGAACGGTCGTGACACTCGACTTCCCCAATCCGAGCAGAAGCTTCGATGAGGCACGCAATGCGGTTCGCTTCATCGGCCACGACGGTATGTTCGAGGTACCATTCTTTATCGAAGCCGATGCATTGGCCTCGACCATCACCAAAGGTGGCGGGCTGGAAGCGGCGGAAGCGGCGTGTCTCGCGGCCTTCGACGCGGCGCGACGTTCCATCCACGACGTCGCGCGAAAACTCTATTCGCGTGGCCGGCAAACCAGCTATATCATTACGACTGCCGATATACGTTGACGATGGCTTTCGAAAGGCTCCCTGCGTAGTCCAATTCACAGCATCGATACGCGCTCAGGCGCTATTCGGTCATGATCTGCCGGGAAGTGTTAAGTGGACGAGCCATGGCTGAACATGCCTTACGAACCAACCTCTACCGTGCTTGACGGTCTGATCGAGGCCGCCCCCGCCCCGGCTGGTCACGTCACAATGGACTGGCTGCTCGCTCACCTGAAATCACGATCCTTCGGGATTCTATTTCTTGTCCTTGGCGTTTCCGGATTGATCCCGCTCATTTCTCCATTGGCCGGACTGTTGCTCGTTATCGTGGCCTTTCAAATGGTTCGAGGGCATGATGGTCCGTTTCTCCCACGGCGGCTTGGCTCACGGCCCATCGCGACCGCGAAGCTCGTATCCATGCTCTCGCGCATCATACCGATCCTGCGATATCTTGAACGCTTCGTCCGGCCGCG
Organism: Mesorhizobium koreense; assembly: GCF_031656215.1. Taxonomy (NCBI): domain Bacteria; kingdom Pseudomonadati; phylum Pseudomonadota; class Alphaproteobacteria; order Hyphomicrobiales; family Phyllobacteriaceae; genus Mesorhizobium; species Mesorhizobium koreense. Next base: position 1,069,760 of record NZ_CP134228.1, read on the forward strand.
TTGGCCAACGCCCGTTGAAATCACCAAGCGGGTGGTCGGAGGGGGCGTAATCCTTCTCAGTCTCGGCCTGTTTGTTCCTTTCCCACTGAGCAACATTCCTTTCGGGCTGAATATTATCCTCCTGTCCTTTGCCTATCTGGAACAGGACGGCGTGCTACTTTCTTTCGCGCTTGTCGCGGCTCTTTGCCTGCTTGCAGCGGTATTGGGGGCAACATGGAGCACGATGTCGGCAACGATCTCACTCATATGATACGCTGTGGTATTCCCAACAGCGTTCTCAACGACCTGCATGAGGTGTCACCACCACCTCCCGCGTGGTTCCGACGATGTCTGCTTTTGGGATGGAGCAAAGCTGGCTGCCGGCCGACATGGGCGCGAAGCTGCTCGTATAGAAAGCTTGAAGCGAGAGATAAGGTTTGTTCGGCGGTCCCGACCGAGGGCGGGACCGCCACATCTCAAATTTCAGTTTTTCAGCCAACTCCAGCGCATCCTCGATGTCGACGCCTACTTGCCGCGCGTCAGTCGCGCGGTACGGACAGTCCCGCGAGAAGCGGCGCGTACACGGAGAGCCTGCGGGATACGAACTCCGTGAAGAGCCGTACGCGCTTTGTCTTGCGCGTCTCCCCCTGCGTGAGAAGCCAGAGCGTCCCATGCATGGGCGCCTCGATGCCCGGCACCCTCACCATCAGGGGGTCGACATCTCCGACGAAGCACGGCAGTTTCGTCATCCCGATCCCTTGCTGCGCCGCTACGATCTGCGTCTCGGCGTCCGGGGTCCTGAACGGAACGCTCGTGGTGTGAACTTCTCCCTCGCGCGCCCAAGTCCGGAATTCCATGATTGTCTCCTCCCGTTGCGGCGGCTCTCTAGGCCCTTGCCGCTAGGACAGACATCTTCGGTGAGACGACAATTCATATCAACGGATTATCTGAACTGTATCAGAATCTATCATATGCAACTAGCAGATGTTCGTTGCAAACGCCGTTGCCGCAGCTTGTCTTTGAATGCAGACCGCGCCTGATTAAGATCGAAATTCATGCATGGGCGCTTGGCCCATTCAGTGCGAAAGACGTCTGCGATTGGCCCGGACCTTCTTACGATAGCCACTGATTACGCTGTTCATGGACTTGCCAATGGCCAAGGCAAAGCCGGCCTCTCCGGCCGCGATAGCCTTTTCGATCACCATCCGCCTTGCCTCGCGCTCGCCCGGCTTGCCGCCTGCGGCGATCTTCATCGATCGCAACCAGATCACGTGCTGGGTTTCGATGCCGAGCATGGACAGGTCGAACCACAATTTGAACATGGGATTTTCTCCACGAGGGACAAAGCAAGCTATGGTTCCCTTCTGACACCCGTCTCATTTACTTCGACTGAGCAATTGGCGCGGCGTTCTTCGGACCTTTTTTGGCTGGGACTTTTGTCACTGCTGCTTCTCGCGCGAGCCTTGCCGCACGAAGCCTCGCGGTTTTGCTCTTCCGCACCGCGACTTCGGCATCAATGATTTGGTTGGCGGCCGCAGTCGTATTCTCCGCTTTCGTCCGTTTCATGGACTCTGAAGATTTAACTTTATCCGGGGCAGACATTCCGGCTTCTGTTTGATGGAACAACAGAAGCGGGACTGCGAAGTTCCCTCACGCCTCTCTTATCATTCGCAGGGCCGTCCCCAAAGCCCAACGCCGGCTCGCGGTCAGTTCAAGAATGACCGTCGTAGTCGAGGGAATCGCGGTTGTTCGGCTCAGTATCAATACGTGAAAGACGCGCCGGCCGGAGGTTGTCGCGGCCCAATTCTAGGAAATGTGAACGGCATGGCCGGAGCGGGTCCGGCTCGTTTGTAGTATGATCTGCGGAATGGGGGACATCCACCTGGTGTAGGAGGCTGTTGCCATGAAATACCAATCACGAGACCAGCTACAAAACATAGCCCACGTCAGTGCACATCCGGTAATGGATCGGAGGCAGCGTCTCGAACGCTGGTCGAAACTTCTCGAACGTGACCCCAATCGGTCCCTCGCCGCCCTTGCCGGCACGGAATACCGACCGCAGCGCGAACGGGACCTCATGAGGAGCGAAGATTCACCGCTGTCGGTCGCCTTCGAGGATCCGGTCCTGCGCGGGGAGGGTCTGCAGAACGACACCTACGGTGAGGCAAAACGTTTCTTCGAAGTGTCCGACGAGCAACTCCACGAGATCGTATGCTACTGCCATGCCGGCGAAAGGATGATGGCATCGCGGGCCGCATATTGCGTTCGTACTGCTATTGAAGGACCTATCTTCTTGCGCGTAGCTAAAGCCTTTCTCGGCTGGGGAAAAGCAGCTTACTCATGGGTTGTCGTGTAGATACGCTGTCCAACTTCATTGTGGTTGTTTCACAACGGTGGTGATGGCTCCGGGCAACGTTGCTGCTCGGTTGGCGCACCTTGCCCTTTGCGCGGGGCGGTCAATTCTATTCCGGCTCCGGCCGCGATCTTCATTCAGGCGCTCGCTTTGTGTTTGCTGGGCCGAGCTTTTGCCTTTAGCGGCGAAGCGTGCCGAAGATTTGATCCCAAAAGCTCGTCGTGACGCCAAAATTGGTGGTTCCGTCAAAATGGTGATGCAACGCATGGCGACGCTTCAGGCCATAAATGTAGCCCGAATGTGTGGGGTGCCAATGATGAAGGACGTGATGAACACTGATGTACCAGAAATAGCCGAGCATTAGCCCGCACGACGTAGCGCTTGCCATCGTAAAGCCGGAGACGAACAGCAAAGGAAAGAACACCAACAATGCATGCAGCCCGAGACTGAGGTAGGTGGGGGTGCCAATCGGCTCCAGTTCGTTGACATGATGGTCGTCATGCATCTCCCTAATGTAGGGAACGTGATGCAGGACGAATCGGTGCATCAGATATTCGACGAGCGTCCACAGGGCGAGGCATAAGAAGAAAGTTAAAATCCATTTCGTAACGCTGCTTGCACTGGCACGCCACAGAGCAGCGCCGGCAAGTAAGGTGACCAACGCGGGATAAACGTAAAAGTCAGCATAATAGCCAGCTCGACTGAGCCGCATGTTTGGCCTCATTAGGCGGGGCTGTTCCAATGGCCGTATGGCTGCTTTACACGGCAAGGCGTCGCGCCAGGGGACCTGTCGCCCATTTCCCGTCCGCGCCAGACATCGCCGAAATACAGGCAATTCAGAGGCGGGACGATGATTGAGGTTGCATCTCGCCGGTGACACAATCTCGTGCGACGATAATTTATCGCCGGCCAAATGATGCGGGCTCCGGCGGCTCAGCATATAATACGTGCTCTCGCCCTGACCTCCTTGAAAGGAGGCGATCATGCGCGTTCGCGATAGTAATGGACGAGCGGGGGTATTCCACCCGTCACAAATCCGCAACATGCGCCGCGAGTTGAGGCGCGGCGACATTCCGGCCGAAACAGAAGCTCAGCGGGAGGAAAGAGCGTACGAGATTATCCAGCGGAACGCGGCGCAATCGGATGACGATACTCACCTCCAGCAGGAAGGCTGAAACGCAAAAAAGCCCGCCAGCCGATGCAGCAGACGGGTCCGTCAAATGACACAGGGGATGCCATTCGCTATTCGGGCTGGATTGGAGTAGGGTCACGCATCGGTAGCTTCTGACAAGGGCGCTACCGGGTGAGGGCCTAGCAATCCTTAGCCCCAATAAGAAAGGAGGACGCCATGCCCTCCATTCATCAGCAGCATCTTAATTCACGCAATATGAGAGTGATCGACGCCGCCTTAGCGCGTGTTCGATCAATTTTTTAGATTGGAGCGCGGCTCCAAAGAAGAACTCCATGTCGCCGCCGTCATGGTAGGCGAATTCCAGATCGGAAACACGACCGAAGACGGCTTGTACGCAATATTCCTTGGGCCGTCAGATACCGCCATGCATGCCCAGCGAAAGCAACATATGAGGCGGGCATTGAACCGATGGGAAGATGAGGGCGCCGGTCGACCACGAGAACTTGCGGCGTAGCCTTCGGAACTCACCAAGGAGGTAGGCCAATGACCATCATCCAGGCGTTAGATCCTTATATGCGCCCAATATCCGGCACGCTCGTAAAGACGTATCCGGAGGGCGTCACGATCGACGATGCTCGTGGCGTGCGCTGGTACATCCCCAATGATAGGATTATCGGACCGCGCCCGCCGGTAGACGATACTTAGACGCCCAAACGAGCACGAAACCCCGCCCCTGTCGGTAAACCCAGGGAGCGGACGGCGCGGTCGGTACCCAATCTATGGAGAGACCGCATGATATCTTCAGTACAATTTGATTGCCGGACCATAGCGCATACCGGCGCCTTTAAGAGCCGTCAGGAACGCTGCATTGGCGGCATTTGCGGTGCCGCCTCCGTCACAACTCCGCATGGCATCGATCCAAGCATCGCTGTCGTTTCCAGCCCAATAGTTGAACAGGAAATCGGAGGCGTCTTCCATCGTGGAGATGAGCACGAATCCCGGTTGGTCGGCGGTATAGACCACAACGGGCACCCGGAACCATTTCGTATCCATCAGGCAGCCTACGCTTCATTCGAGGCAATAGCGAGCGCGGGAAGAACGGAGGCAGTTGAGGCACGCCCTGAATGCGGCGACTGGCAAGGTGGGCGGACCGGCGGCATGCCGGAGAAGAAGCGGCATCGGATCGGGTGAAAGCTGCGCGGCGCTTGTGGACGTGAAGACGGAGACATTAGGTCAGAAAAATGTGAGGTAGCATGGTCTGTGAAAAATCTGCCGAGGCAATTACCGGGGGCCATGACCCAGCGAATAGTTTATTCCCCCGGCTATGATAGAGCACGCGCGGAGGCAGGCAAATGACGCGGCTACAGTCCCTCTGGGTTCTTCTTCTTGTCGCCGGACCTGTCGCTGGCGCAGAAAATTTATCAATCGGCGACCAGGCTAGCCGGTGCTGGAAGATTACGCCGTCTATGAAGGATTCAGAGTTCTCGGCCAAGTTCGATGTTCGGATGGACGGTGCCGGTAATGTAAGGGATATCGCAGTCGTGTCCTTTGCACCGTCTACAGCGGCCGGAAGAGACGCGGTACGGAGCGCTTCGCAAGCCATCGAGCAGTGCGCGCCCTACGTGATAGACGAAGGCGCTCGCCTCTACGTGGTCAGAATGCGATGGTCAGGCGGAAAACCCGTCTTGGATAAACCGCAAGGCCTGATCGACCCCTTCAAGCCGCTTTCGCTGCCAAAAGAATAAGCCGACGAACGATATTAACTAGACAAGGAAGGCGGGGAGACGCTGAAGCTGAAATTAGCCAGATCAACCGACCGCGCGGCGCAAATCCTGTATCGCCAAGCCAATCAGCTTCCCGGTCACGCTCTCCAGCCTGATAATGCCAGATAAGCGTCTTGACGACATCAGCATCGTCGCGCTCCATACGTCAGCGGCTTCGGGTACCCTCCGGGGCCGAGAATGACGACCACATCATGATCAACGGGGATAGCTGGGCTAACAATCCGTCATGAACGCCATGGTCGATGCGCTTGCCTGCTACGGTTTTCCATGGGAGAACATCCGCAGTTGTACCTTCTCGTCGGCAAGCAGAAGGTCGTCCGCATCGATCCTTCGGAATCGGAAAGTCCCATCGGCCTCCACGACGTCGAGCGTGCAGTGACGGAACTCCCCCGGCTGGCGCGTTCGCATGCCGAGGCGACCGGGGCACTACATCAACCAGATCTTCCTCGGTGACGCCGCGGACCGTTTCTCGAGATGCACGCGATCATAATGTCCAAACAACCGCGCAGATTGACGGCTGCTTTTGGGATAACCCACTGCTGATCGGTACGGCCGGGAAGAGGCGCGAAGCTGCCGTTACCGAGAGACTGCGAGGGTGGCGGCAACCATCGGAAATCGAGAGTACAAGTCGACGTTGAGAAGCACGGCCTTTGGCCACATCCACCGAACCGGAGTACCTGGCACGGCGTCTAGCGAGGCAACAGCCCGACCGTGGGTCGGGTGGCTCAGCTTCCACTACTCGCCGTTGCGGCGGCGTTGACGAAAGCCGATGAGGCAGTAGCCTCCTCCTATTTCGCCATTGAAGAGATGGTGAAGATCCGAGCGGTGAAACTGGGATTATCAAGCTTCAGGCTCACAGTTCTCAACCCCACCAAACGCCTATCACCGCGTAAGCTTCCAAGCCATCGGATTGATATCGATTTGTTGTCGATGAAGGCCTACGCGATCGCCCTGTCTCGCTCGTCCGGTCAATACCGGAATCCGATGACGGCGGTGGCGTGATGCTGGCGCCACTCTTTCTGCCGGCGAAACGGATCGTGCGGAGGCGGCTGAGGCCCAAGTAGTTGCGGCCCTCGTTGGAGGTCTTGGACCAGGCGGCGCCGATCTCGGCGCGGCCGACCAGAACGCGGTGGCTGGGGGCGTTTTCGCCGGTTGCGCGCTGGTCAGGAGCGATGCGGACGTTCTTGGCCTGGACGCTGAGGGTAACGATTTCGCCGGTGAACTCGTTGTTGCCGGTCTTCTTGAAAGTGCCGATGGTCGCCATTGTAAGTCTCCGTTTTCCGTTCCCGAGACCGCACCATGCGGCCTCGATGGCGATCGGTTGGCCGGAGGCGACCGAGGCCGCATCGCTTGCGACCGAAGCGGAGCGTAGGACGGCGCAGGATCGAATTTCTTGTTTCGCGAGGAATGACGGCCACCCCAGGGACCCCATGCAGCTTGCTGCATGGGGTGGGTACCGGCAGGGGAAGAAAGTCGAGACGCGCTGTTGCGGCATAGGCGGTCGAGGCGTCAGCCGTCTTCGGGCAGATCAGCCCATTGGAGAGGCCGTTTGGAGCGTTCGCTGAATGGATGGCAGGCGGAGACTGTGGCGACCACCAACACATTCGAACCGGCAACCCTGCGCTCATCGCCGCATGCTCCCTCATTTCAGGCCGACGATCTCCGCACTTCGCATCAGGGCACCCGTGAGAACACGGACTTCCCCGTCTCAGTGTTGTCTGCGCGAGATGGCTTCCTGGCGCATAGGCAGCAACAAGAGCCGCCCGTGCATGGGCCGACAAGACGCTGCGGGAGACCGCCACTATATGCCGAGGGATTTAACGCCGATGCGACTCGCCATGGCCTTTGGTTCGCCGCGCCGTGGTGCAGATCTTAGGCCCGTGCAATGCCTTGGCCGGGTTGGCCGGCGCTTGCTGCGCCCGCGATCCGGATGAACGCCGCAACGCCGACTGCGGCAGCGCCAAAAATCGAGAATGCGGTCTGCCATACGCCCGATGGTATGAGGTGCTTCGCGATGCCATGCGTCGCGTGGCAGCCGGCAACGGCCGCCGGAGCGACGAAGACGAGCGCGATCATGAACTTCGCCCAGAGTGGCCGCACGATTCCGAGCAGAAGCTGGCCAATGCCGAAGGTGGGCCCGGCCGCAAGCGTGCCGACGAGGATGGCGCCAAACCAGCCAGCGTCTGAGTTGAACACCCACATACCGGTGGTCACGCCGACGAAGAATGGAAGTGTGAAGACGGCGAGCGTGAACAGCAACCAGCAGAGGAAGCCGATTGCGACCATGTTAAGGAGGGTTCCGAGAATAATCATGGTGGCGACTCCGATAGGATAGCTCTAGCGCCTTCCACCACCACCGTGACGCAACGTCGAGCATAGCAAATCATGAGCGCCCGCGGGAACCGCGAAGGTCTTCAAGTCCGCGGACGTGATATTGCCTCGTCATGAGGCGAAGGGGTCGATTTCGCCGACGATGGCGGCTTCGTCGCCGTCGTATTCCGAGGCCGGGGCGACGGAGAGCGTGCCGTCGCCGGCGCGGTAGATGACGATCGCGGCCATCAGGGTGGTGGCAAGGCCGAAGGCGAAGGCGTGAGCGGTTTGGAAGGACATCGACCTGGCTCCTGTTTGAGCGGAGGTCCATCCTCCGCTGACAGGCGCCCGAAGTGTTCGGCCGGTGGTCGCAATCACCGCGCAGGCCAAGCCGGAGCGGCGGCACGCTAAGCGTTGTCCGACCCTTTACGGGTTGATGGCGTCAGGCCGTCGGCTGAACCCAAGGATCAGCGTCTTGAAGCCGGGGTGGCCGCCGGTCAGGAGACCCAGGATGCCCTGGTGTCGCTCGGGTTTTGCCTCAACGAATTCGACACAACCTCGTGTCCGCGGCTTGTTGTCAGTGCTCCGCCTTCCACGGATCGATGACTTCAAGGCCAGCCGCATGAAAGGCGCTGGGGTCGCGGGTGGCGACGGCAAATCCCTTGGAGGCGGCGATGGCGGCAATGTAGCCGTCGGGTGTCGGAAAGCCTTTCCCGGACGCTCGAGCGAGCGCACCGAGATCGGCATAGTGGCGGGCAGCATCGAGATCGAAGGGCAAAATGCGCCCCTCGAACAGGTTGATCCAAACCGCAAGAGCCTCCGTGAGCCCCTGCTTGCGCTTGCCGTCCGGCATCGTCCTGATGCCGAACATAGCCTCCGCGATGGTGACGCTCGACAGGTAAAGCGTCGCGGCGGCCTGCTCGTCGAGCCAGCGTTGGACGATTTGGCTCGGAGCGGGCTTCATCGTCTCCGAGACAACATTGGTGTCGAGGACGATCATTCGAAGCTCATGGGCTCGGCGGGCTTTCGATCAAAGGTTTGCTCAAGAGCCTCGACGTCGTCATTGGTCAAGCCGATGCGACGGCTGGCCTCGGCGAGGACCGTGCCAAGCCGCAGCCGGGTTTCGGGGCGGACGGCCGTTTCGAGGATGTCGCGCATTTCCGCCTCGGCGCTGCGGCCGTGCTGCGCCGCCCGCACTTTGAGGGCACGGTGCGTCGCATCGGACAGGTTCCGGATCGTGACCGCGGGCATGATAGCCCTCCTGCGAGATTGATAGCTATGATAGCAAGATAGAGAATGTGCCATCACTTTTCAAGGTGGCTGGCCCCGCGGCGCTCACGCGCCGCCCGAGCCGAACCGATAGACCGGTATGCCCATCTTCCGAGCCTTATCGGCCAGATTGTCCTGAATGCCGCTGCCAGGGAAGATCACGACCCCGATCGGCACCACGCTGAGCATCTGGTCATTGCGTTTGAACGGTGCGGCCTTGGCGTGCTTCGTCCAATCGGGCTTGAAGGCGACCTGCGGCACTTTGCGGCTGTCGGCCCAGCGAGACGCGATCTTTTCGGCGCCTTTCGGCGAGCCGCCGTGCAGCAGCACTATATCGGGGTGCTTGGTGTGGATCTGATCGAGCTTGGCCCAGATCTGCTTGTGGTCGGCGGTGTCACCGCCCGAGAAGGCGATCTTCGGCCCAGCGGGAACCAGCACCTCGATATCAGCGCGCCGCTTGGCGGCGAGGAAATCCCGGCTGTCGATCAGCGATGCAGTGAGATTGCGATGGTTGACCCGTGATCCGGTGCGTTGTGACCAGGGTGAGCCGGTGGCGACCAGGTAGCGCTCGGCGGCAGCCTCGCGGAAGGTTTCCATGCTATCGCGCCGGTCGATCAGGTTCGTGCCGATGTCGATGAGGCGCTCGAGTTGGAGGGACTTTACCTCCGAGCCGTCCTGTTCGCGCTGAAGCTGCTTTTGGGCCCGCTCGTTTTCGTCGAGCTTCTGTTCGATCCGGTCCACGGCGCGGTGGAACATATTGACGGTCGACCACAGGAGATCGGGGAGATCGAAATCGAGGCTCGTGTCGGTGATCGTGCCGACCAGGGCGTCGAAGATGTCGGCGACGGCGCCTTCGATGATGCGGTCTTCCGGTGGCGGGCGCTGGTCGCGTTCGTCTTCAGAGGGGCGATAGCCGTGGAGTTGCAAGTCCTGGATCAGATGGTCGGTTTGGGATGACTCGTGGTGCGGTTCGTAGTCGTTGTGCTCGCTCATGGGATGCTCCGTCGGTTTGGACCGCGACCGTCGCGGCCTTCATGGCGACGAAGCCCATCGGCGGGACGGGCCTGCACCCGGAGCGAAGCGCAGGGCTCGATGGCTAAGGCCGACTATTTTGACTCGCGATGGAAAGGCGCGGCACGCGCCGCCGGAAAATAGTCGGCTGCCGCCATTGCCGGCCCGGCCCGACTGTGGGCCGATCGCCCTCTCGAAGGCCGAGGCGCGGTCCATCTCCGGGGGCTGGTGCATCCTGCGGGTATGGCGGCTGCGCGCCGTCCTTCAGACCTTTCCGGCTACGCGGCCAGGTTCATGAAACGCAGGGTGTCCTCTGGGGCGAGTTGCACGCGGACGCCCGCCCGCAGTGCATTGATGCCGAGCCGCCGGAGATCCTCGTTGAAGTCCCCGAGTGCCGGCGACAATGGAATAGCCTCGATTCCCTTGGCGTTCGCCCGTTCGATCAATATGTCCTGCGCGCCGCCGCCAGCCGGATCGTCGTCGCGGACGATATAGAGTCGCCGCAAAGTCGGCGGGAACAGGATGGCGGCCAGATGTGCCGCCGAGAGCGCCGGCGCGATCGCCATATCGGGCAGAACCTGCCGAAGCGACAGCATGGTCTCAATACCTTCGCCCGCCGCCATCACGCTGCCGGGCACACCGATGCGGACGGCATGACCGAGGAGATCGCCCATCGCCTTTCGTGGCGTGTCGATCGGGGCTTTAGGGGAAGCTCACGGCGACCTCGATCCACTTCCAGCCTTCCTCGGCGACCTCGTCGGCTGCGGCTTTGAGCTTCTCTGCCACCATGCGGTCGAGCAGGGCCGGGTCTTGCAGCCAGCCGCCATCGTCGGACTGGAACAGATCGCGCAGCATGATGCCGCCGGCCGCCTCGTAGGCGTCGACACCGACGAAGACGGCCCGCTTGTCGGAGGCGCGAACCGCGGTCTCGGTCAGCATCCGACGGATCTGGTAGGGCTCCTTCTGCCAGCTATCCTTGACCGCGTCCCAGACCTGTTCCTGACGGGCATGGTCGGGGCTGACGGTGAAGGCCATGAGCTGTTCGAGCGTCATGCCGTCATCGGCATAGATCTCGAGCAGGGTCGGTGAGACGGAGGTGAGGCGCAAGCGTTGCTTCACCACCGTGACGCTGACGAAGAAGGCGGCGGCGATGGCCTCCTCGGTCATGCCCTTGTCGCGCATGGCCTGAAAGGCGCGGAACTGGTCGAGCGGATGGAGCGGCGCGCGTTCCATGTTCTCGACCAGCGACACCTCGTCGATCAGGATGTCGCTGTTGGCGTCGCCGATGACACAGGGAACCGGAGCGTTCTTGGCCAAGCGCTTCTGCTTCACCAGCAACTCAAGCGCGCGATAGCGGCGGCCGCCGGCGGGCACCTCGAACATGCCGGTCTCATTGCCATCGCCATCGAGGACCGGGCGGACATGCAGGCTCTGGATGAGGCCGTGCCGGGTAATGGATTCGGCCATTTCCTCAATCGAGACGCCGGCCTTGACGTGGCGGACGTTGGACTGGCTCAGCACCAGCTTGCTGAAGGGGATGTCGCGCGCCGACGACAGGGTGATCTTCTGAACGGCAGTTGCCATGGACTTTACTCCGCGACGGGCGCCGAGAGCCTCTCTCTCGACCTCCAACCCGTCACGAAGCGAAGCGCCGCCCTCTCACTCTAAGGAGGGCAGCGCCACGGAAGCGGAAAGACGTGAAGACGGAAACCCGATTTCCCGCCTTTCCGGTTTTCAGGTTGATCATGCCGCCTGCCGTTCGTCGTCGGCCGAACCGAGGTCGGAGCCGAGATCGACGTCCGGCAGGAAGCCGAGCAGCCAATCGGCCGCCTTGCTGGCCTGAGAGGCAGCGCGGACGATGGCGCGATTGTCTTCGCGCAGCACCTCCAGCCAGGAACCGATATAGTCGGCGTGGCGGACGGTCGGCGTGATGCCGAGGGATGCGCAGCAGAAAGCGGCGTTGATCTCGGCCACCAGCTCCTCGAAGGCGTATTTCTTCGTGCCGAAACTGCCGGTCAGGTCGCGGCCGAGCCGGGAGGCATGTCCGGTGGCGTGCCCCAACTCGTGCAGGGCGGTGCGGTGCCAGTTGATCGGCTCGAAATAGGCCTGCGGCGGAGGAACCTGCACATAGTCGTGTGCTGGCACATAGAAGGCGCGATCGCCGCCGATGCGGAAATCGATGCCCGTCGCTTCGATCAGAGCCTCGACGCGCGGCTCGATGAGGCCGGGTGGCGGAGGCGGAACGATGGCGGCGATGTTCTCCGGCAAACCGTCGCATTGTGCGGCGTTGAAGACGGTGAAGCGCTTGAGGAACGGAATGGCGGCGGCATCCTCACCGGTCTCGAGGGCGCGGCGCTTCTCGTCCTCCGGCGTAAAGCGGTCGGCATAGACGACGGTCGTGCCATGCTCGCCTTTGCGAACATTGCCGCCCAGCGACAGCGCCTGGCGGAAGGTGAGCCAGTTCTGGCCGGGGAAACCGTGCTGGATCACCGCGCCCCAGAGGATCAGCACATTGATGCCGGAATAATGCCGCCCGGTCGCGGCATTGCGGGGCATGGCGAGCGGCGCCTTGGCCGCAGCCGATCCCCATGGCTGGACCCAGGGCGCACGGTCGGCTTCCAGCTCGGCGATGATTTTGTCGGTGATGTCGTCGTAAAGGTTCGTTCGGCCGGCGCCGGCGCTGTGGTTTTTGCTGAACATCGCGGTTCTCCGCGACGGGCGCCGGAGACCTCTTCTCCAGCCCTCAACCCGTCACGGGAAACCCGCCCGCACTCTCACTTTATCGGGGGCGTTGCGGGGCTCTCCCCGCAGAAGGGGTCGGGCGAGACCCAGGGCTCGGCCGCAGGGGAAGGCTTACCCTCTGACATTCGAAATTCCAATCATAGTGTGATCAGCCAGCCCAGCAGCATCGATCTGGCATCTGGCGGGAGGCCGCTTTCCATCTGCTGCCTGTTAGCGCATCGAAACTGTGGTGAGGGCCTCCGCATAAGCGCGCATTCACTGACAGCCGGGCATGTGGGGTTATTGAAAAGCGCCAAACCGCCGCTACGCTATCCGAAATTGCGCGTTGAACTGCTTACATAGTGCTTACACGGTGGGGACGCGTTTGGGCGTGTAAGCAAAGAACCTCCCGAAGGAGGCTCTCTAACTCGCTGATTTTCTTAGGAAATCTGGAGCGGGTGAGGCGATTCGAACGCCCGACCCCAACCTTGGCAAGGTTGTGCTCTACCCCTGAGCTACACCCGCTCGCGCGGCAGCGAGGCCGCAAGCGACGCCTATATGGCCGAAGCGAAAGCCGATTGCAACAGCGAAATGTCGACGCTCGCCGGCGTCCGAGCCTTCACTACGGCAGCGGGCAGGGTTTGGCCCTTGCCTGCGTCGGCCGCACCGTCGCGGGGCTTTCCCCGGATCGCGAAAGGCCTTAAACCGCCGCCAGCAACCGACGGGACTTCTACGAATGCCGAAAATGCCGGACGAACTCCTTGCCTTCCTCGAAAGCCTTGGCATTTCCGTTTCCACCGTCCGCCATCCTCCGCTCTTCACCGTGGCTGAATCGCAGTCGCTGCGCGGCGAGATCGCCGGCGGCCATACCAAGAACCTCTTCCTGAAAGACAAGAAGGGCGCCTATTTCCTGGTCACGGTCGAAGAGGAGGCTGTCGTCGACCTCAAGACCATCCACAATCTGATCGGCGCCTCGGGTCGCGTCTCCTTCGGCAAGCCCGATATGCTGATGGAACTGCTCGGCGTCGTGCCGGGCGCCGTTACCGTTTTCGGCGCGGTCAACGATACGGAGGGCCGGGTGAAGATCGTCCTCGACGAGGGGCTGATGCGCGAAGAGACCATCAACGCCCATCCGCTGACCAATGAGGCCACGACATCGATCCGGAGCGGCGATCTTCTCGCCTTTCTCAGGGCCACCGGCCACGAGCCCCATATCTTGAAAGTGGCGACGTGATCGCCACATTGGAGCGCAGCATCGTCGCCTCCGCGCGCGGAGCGCTTCAGGACGAAAAGAAGCCGCCGGCGAAGCGATGGAAGGGAAGGACATGAGCAGTCAGGACAATTCGACCCAATCGCCCTATGGCGGTGGGACACAAGGTTACAAGACGGAGATACAGTTCGGAGAGAGGCCGAACGGCCAGGCCGGAGCGGGCGGTATCGCCGACGCTTTCGGCAAGGCGGCGCCGGCCGACCTCGTCAAGGACACGACAACCGCCACTTTCGCCGCGGACGTCATCCAGGAATCGCGCAACCAGCCGGTGCTGGTCGATTTCTGGGCGCCGTGGTGCGGCCCCTGCAAGCAGCTCGGGCCCGTGCTCGAAAAGGCGGTGCATGAGGCCAGGGGTACGGTCAAGCTCGTCAAGATGAACATCGACGAGCACCCGACGATCGCCGGCCAACTCGGCATCCAGTCGATCCCCGCTGTCATCGCCTTCCGCGACGGTCAGCCGATCGACGGCTTCATGGGCGCCATTCCCGAAAGCCAGGTGCGTGACTTCATCGCGAAGCTTGGCGGCGGCTCGGCCAAGGCAGGCATCGAGGAAGCGCTTGCCGCGGCCGCCGAGGCGCGGCAACAGGGCGACACGGATATGGCGCGCGAGATCTATTCGGCCGTGCTTGCCGAAGCAGCGGACAACGTCGATGCCCTGGCCGGGCTCGCCGACCTGCTCTTCGAGGCAGGCGAGACCGGCAAGGCATCCGACCTTCTCGCCGGCGTGCCGGCCGACAAGGCGGAGCAGCCCGCGATCGCGGCCGTCCGCGCGAAGATCGCAATGGCCGAGCAGGTGAAGGAGATCGGCGACCCGGCCGAACTCGAGCGGCGACTGGCCGCCGATCCGAAGGACCACCAGGCGCGCTTCGATCTTGCCATGATCCAGAATGCCATGGGCAGACGCGAGGAAGCGGCGGACAATCTGCTCGCCATCATCAAGGCGGATCGTACCTGGAAGGATGACGGCGCCCGTGCCCAGCTTCTGCAGTTCTTCGAGGCCTGGGGCATGACCGACGAGGCAACGCTTTCCGCGCGACGGAAGCTTTCCTCGCTGCTGTTTTCCTGACGACAGCGGCGCAATCGCCTAAATCGGTGCTTCGTTTGGAACAGGCGCTTGAGAAAAAGCGAATTTGCGCCAGATTCCCGGTTGCCGGGCGAAGAGGAAGACGGTGCAGGCAGGAAACAGGCAATATCGCAGGGCAAACGACATTCCGGCGACCATCCCGGTCTTCCCGCTGTCGGCGGCGCTGCTTCTGCCTGGCGGACGCATGCCGCTCAACGTCTTCGAGCCGCGCTATCTCGAAATGATCGATCACGCCATCGGTGGCGACCGCGTGATCGGCATGATCCAGCCGAACCTCGAGGGTGAATTGAAGCCGGGCGGTGAGCCGAAACTGTGTGAAGTCGGATGCGCCGGCCGCATCACGACCTTCGCGGAGACGGGCGACGGCCGCTATCTCATCTCGCTTCAGGGTGTATGCCGCTTCCGCGTGGCGGAAGAGCTGCATACTAGGACGCCTTTTCGGCAGTGCCGCGTACTGCCCTTCCTCAGTGATCTCGACGAGGAGAAGGGGGCGGAGGACGTGAACCGCCCGGCTCTGCTCAAGGTGTTTCGAGCTTATCTCGAGGCGAACGATCTGGAGGCGGACTGGGAAAGCGTCAGCCGTGCCGAAAACGCCACGTTGGTCAACGCACTCTCGATGATGTCGCCCTATGGCGCGGCGGAAAAGCAGGCGCTGCTCGAAGCGCCGGACCTGAAGACGCGCGCCGAGACCCTGATCGCGATCACGGAAATGGCGCTCGCCCGCGATCGCGAGGATTTCGGCTCCAGCCTGCAATAGGAAACCATATGCCCGACAATACGCGCAGTGCCGTCATCGATCCCAAACTGCTGGAACTGCTTGCCTGTCCGCTGACGCGCGGGCCGCTCACCTATGACCGCGAGCGCAACGAGCTTGTCTCGCCGCTCGCGCAACTCGCCTATCCGGTGCGCGACGGCATCCCGATCATGCTCGCGTCCGAGGCGCGCCAGACCGGCGACGAGGCAGCAAAGGCGGAAAAGCCCGGGCGCCGGCCGCGCTGACCGGTTCCTGAAGAACCTACAGGTTGCGCAGAACCGGCGCCGCTTTCTGGCCGAGGATTCGCCAGGTGCCGGCAAGGCCGAAGCCGACCGTCAATGCCAGTGCTATTCCCACGGTCGAGACCGCGACTTCGGGCAGGAAACGCGACGGCAGCTTCATGATCTCCGTCACCACATACCAGCCCGACACGCCGCCGGCGAAAAGCGCGAAAACCGCCGTCGCCAGTCCGATCAGCGCGTATTCGAGCGCGAAGGCGGCGATCAGCGTGCGCCTTGTGGCGCCGAGCGTCTTCAGCACCACCGCATCGTGGATGCGGGCGCGGTGGCCGGCTGCGAGCGCGCCTGCCAGCACCAGTACGGAGGCGAGAAGGGCGAGCGCGGCCGCTGCCCTTATCGCCGTCGCCAATTGTCCGACGAGGCGGTTGACCACTTCGAGCGCGTCCTTGACACGGATCGTGGTCACAGCCGGAAAGTCACGCGTCACGGCGCCCAGGATGCGTGCCTCGTCCGCCGGTGTCGCGCCCGGCATGGTCAGCGTGGCGATCCAGGCATGCGGCGCGCCGGCGAGTGTGTTGGGCGAGAAGATAAAGACGAAATTGATGCCGAGCGTCTCCCATTCGACCTTGCGCAGATTGGCGACTTTCGCCGTCACGTTGCGGCCGAGAACGTTGACGGTCAGCGTGTCGCCGACCTTGACGCCGAGCGCGTGCGCTTCGTCTTCCGAGAAGGAGACCAGCGGCGGCCCGGAATAGTCTTTCGGCCACCAACTTCCCTCGGTGATGGTGGCGTTCTTCGGCTTTTCCTCCGCATAGGTGAGGCCGCGGTCGCCACGCAGCACCCAGGCGCCCTCAGGCGGTGCCTTGATATCCTTGGAAGGTACGCCGTTCAGGGCCATGACGCGGCCGCGCAGCATCGGCACGCGCTCTATCTTCGCTCCCGGAGCCTCCTTTGCCGCCAGACTGGTGAAATCGTCGACCTGGTTTCCCTGGATGTCGACGAAGAAGAAGTTCGGCGCCTTTTCCGGCAGGCTGTCGGCGATCTGATGCCTCAGATTGCCGTCGATCAGGGCGAGGGCAGCGACGAGCGTTAGTCCAAGCCCGAGCGAGAGCACCACGGAACCCGTCAACGCCCCCGGCCGGTGGATGTTGCCGATGGCCAACCGAAGCGCGGTCGAGCGCACGCGTGGGCTTCGGCGCGCCAGGAACTGCACCCCCCAGCCGACGCTTCTCAGCACGAGGAAGGCGAACGCGGCCGCGATGACGAAGATGACGGCGATATGCCGGTCGCTGGCGTACCAGACGGAAAGCAGGGCCAGCACGATCACGATCCCGCCTGCCGCGGCAAGATAGGGGCGGCGCGGCAATCCACTCGCCTCGAAGCCCATCTCGCGAAAGAGCGCCGTCGCCGGAACGTCGCGGGCGCGGCCGAGCGGCAAGAGCGCGAAGGCGAGTGTTACCAGAACACCGAAGAGAGCGGCCATGGCGAGCGCACCGGGATAGATGCCGCCTTCGGCCGGCACGGGGATGACGGAGGATAGCGCCCAACCGGCTACAAAGGGGAGCGCGGCGGCGACCACGAGGCCGGTGACGATGCCGATCAGCGCGAGCAGGCCGATCTGGACGAGATAGACGGTGAAGACGAAGCCGCCCGAGGCGCCGAGGCTCTTGAAGGTGGCGATGACGCCCCGCTTGCCGTCGAGATAGGCGCGCACAGCATTGGCGACGCCGACACCGCCGACGATCAGCGCCGTCAACCCGACGAGGGTCAGGAATTGCGTGAAGCGCTCGATGTTGGAGGCAAGGGCCGGCGCGGCGTTCATGCGGGTGCGGACGCTCCAGCCGGCCTCAGGGAACTTGTCGCCGGCCTCGTCGCTGATCTTCTTCAACGCCGCATCACTCGTTCCGGCCGGCAATTTCACCTTGTAGATATGCTTGACCAGGCTACCCGGCTGAATCAGACCCGAGGCATGGAGCGCATCGAGCGAGACGAGGAGGCGCGGCGCGAAGGCGAAGCCGTCCGACACGGCATCCGGCTCGTCGACGAGCCTTGCCCTGAGTTCGATCGTCGCCTTGCCGAGCTTGATCCGGTCGCCGGGCTTCAGGTGCAGCCGGGCGAACAATATATCGGGCGCGGCGGCGCCATAGACGCCGTTCTCCTCGCCGAAGAGCGCGTCATGCGAAAGTGCCGGTGCGGTGGCAAGCTTGCCGTACAGCGGATAGGCGTCGCTCACCGCTTTCACCTCAACCAGAGCTTGATCCGCGCCGTCGGGTAGGCGCGCCATCGAGCGCAGATTGGCGCTTTCGGCAACGGTGCCGAGATCGCTGAAATAGGCGCGCTCCGCATCGTCGGCCTCACGTTGAATGAGTTGATAGCGTATATCGCCGCCAAGCAGGACACGGCCCTGGTCCGATACGCTGGTGCCGATCGCCTCGGCGACGGAATTGACGCCGCCGATGGCGGCCACGCCAAGCGCGATGCAGGTAAGGAAAACCGCGAAACCGCGAAGCCCGCCGCGCATCTCGCGCAGCGAGAAGCGAAAGGCGAGGCGAAGCGCATCCCCGCAGCGCATCGCCTAGGCCGTGACCTTGAGCGCCGGCGCCGCCTCGATGCGACCCGAACGCATGCCGATCTGTCGTCCACAGCGTGCAGCGAGCGCCGCATCGTGCGTGACCAGCAACAGCGTCGTGCCGCGCTCCCTGGCGGTCGTGAAGAGTAGATCGGCAATCTGCCTTCCAGTCGCCTGGTCGAGATTGCCGGTCGGTTCGTCTGCGATCAGGATCGGCGGTTCCGGCGCCAGCGCGCGCGCGATCGCCACGCGTTGCTGCTCGCCACCTGAAAGCTCACCGGGATAATGCGTCATGCGCTCCTTCAGGCCGACTGCTGCAAGCTCGCGCTCGGCGACCATGAACGGATCCTTGCGGCCGGCAAGCTCCAGCGGCACGGCGACGTTCTCCAGTGCCGTCATGTTGGGGATCAGGTGGAAGGACTGGAAAACGATGCCGACATTACGGCCGCGGAAGGCCGCAACCTGGTCCTCGCTCTTGCCGTTCAAAGTCTCGCCGGCAATCGTCACCGTGCCGCTGTCGACCCGCTCCAGTCCCGCGATCACCATCAAAAGCGTCGACTTGCCCGATCCGGAGGGCCCGACGATGCCCGAAGTCTCGCCGCGTGCCACCGAAAGCGTCACGCCCTTCAGCACATGGACCTGCGATGCGCCTTCGCCCAGCGTCAGGGACACGTCGCTCAGCGCAATGACGGCATCGATCGCGGGCACGGCTTCAGTCACGGGCGATCCGTCCTATATTGGGCAGGGCTAGAGGTTTTCAGAAGCATATGGGTTCCGGATGGCGGCTTTCAAAATTCTTTTCAGGGCTTTGCTTGTCGCCATTATGGCGGCGCTGGCCGTCGCGCCGGCAGCGGCCGATCCGGTGAGCATCGTCGGCATGGGCGACAGCCTGATGGCCGGATACGAACTCGGCCCCGGAGAACCCTTCGCTGCCAAACTGCAGGATGCTCTTAAGAAGAACGGTTACTACGCGACCGTGACCAATGCCGGCGTCTCCGGCGACACCACGAGCGACGGGCAGGCGCGGCTCGACTGGTCGGTTCCGGATGGGACCGATCTGGTCATCCTCGAACTCGGCTCCAACGACATGCTGCGCGGCATCGATCCGGCGCTGACGAAGAAGAACCTCGAAGCGATGATCGAGCGGCTGCGGGCGCGCGATATCAAGGTGGTGCTTTTCGGCATGAAGGCCGCGCCCAATCTCGGCCCGGACTACCAGAAGGCGTTCGACGCCATTTATCCGGATTTGGCAGCCGAATATTCACTACCGCTCTACCCGTTTTTCCTCGACGGCGTTGCCGGGCACCCGGACCTGCAACTCAAGGACGGCATGCATCCGAATGCGAAAGGCGTGGATCGCATCGTCTCGGGCGCGCTCCCGATCGTCGAAAAGGCGCTCGGCAAGCCTGGAAAAAACTCATGAGGATCAAATCGGCATAAGCGGGCTTTCCCGCTGCAGGTGTCCTGCGGCCGCGGCGGTGACTGAAACGAATCGTCTCCGCCCGCGTTTTCCCCAGAGCCGCACAAACGACTTGCTCCGCCCCGCAATCGGTGATTCGCTGCCATGGGGTAATCGATTCGAGGAGGGCCGATCAAATGCCACGCCTTTTCACCGCCCTCGAAATTCCGCGTGATGCCGCCCTTTCGCTGTCGCTCCTGCGCGGCGGCCTGCCCGGCGCCCGCTGGATCGATGTGGAGAACTACCACCTCACCTTGCGCTTCATCGGCGATGTCGAGGGCCATGTCGCCGATGAGATCGCCGACGCGCTCGATCGGGTGCGTCGCCGATCCTTCCAACTCACCCTTTCCGGCGTCGGCGCCTTCGGATCGAAGAAGCCGCACGCGCTTTGGGCCGGCGCCATGGCCTCGCCCGACCTTAACGCGCTGCAGGGCGAGATCGAGCGCATCTGCCAGAGGCTCGGCCTGCCCGCCGATGCCCGCAAATTCATGCCGCACGTCACCATCGCCCGGTTGAGGAATGTCAGTCCGGCCGAAGTCGCCGTCTATCTTTCGGCACGGGGCAATTTCCGTACCGCGCCATTCCGCGTGTCGCGCTTCGTGCTGATGTCGTCGAAGGATTCGGTCGGTGGCGGCCCCTATGTCGTCGAAGAGGCCTGGCCGCTGACTGCCGGCGATGCAACACGTCCCTACAGTGCACCCGCCGCGGATATTTCACGGATCGGCCGATAGGCCAAAACGGTTCATCTCCCACGCCTGCGCTATCTTCGGCGGACAGCGAAGGAAGGGAGACGAGCATGGCACGCGAAAAGCTCGAACGCGCTGCGGTTGACGGTGCGCTGCAGGAACTGGATGGCTGGACGCTGGATGTCGGCGGTAAGTCGATTTCGCGCAAATTCGACTTCCGCAATTTTTCCGAGGCCTTCGGCTTCATGACGCGCGCGGCCCTCGCCGCGGAGAAACTCGGCCATCACCCCGACTGGTCGAACGTCTACAAAACCGTCAACGTGACGCTTTCCACGCATGATGCCGGCGGCCTCACCGAGCTCGATTTCGACCTTGCCCGACGTATGGATGGTTTCGCGGAGGCCTGATCTTGCGCGCGGGCGCGCCAGACGCCACATTCGGCCCATGGACAAGGCCCGAATAGACGAGATCCTCACGCCGGGAAACCGCGACCGCAACCGGGAACGCGAGGAGCGGGTGCGCGGTCAGTTCTGGCGCACGGCCAAGCGCGCGGCGCGTCAGGTTCCCTTCATGGAGGACGTGGTCGCCGCCTATTACTGCGCGCTCGACACAAGGACGCCGACGTGCGTGCGCGGCATTCTCCTGGCGGCGCTCGCTTATTTCGTGCTGCCGACCGATTTCATTCCCGACTTCATCTTCGGCCTCGGTTTCACCGACGACGTGGCCGTGCTGACGGCTGCGATCACCGCGATCCGATCACACATCACGCCGGCCCATCGCGCCGCTGCGCGTGAGGCGCTTTCCGAGGATTCGTGATCCGATTTTGCGGCATTTGGCCGCCTTGCCCCTCGGCTCCAGCATTCGGCCGGGTCAAACTCTCGCCTTTTTCGTGATTTCCAACCGACGAGCCAGGGCCTGCCGAGCATCACAAGCGCGTTTCTCGACGCATGCGGCAGGGCGGCGGGGTTGCCGGCGCGACGGCGAATTGGGGGATTCACGTTTTGGTAACCCAAATTAAATCAAAGTGAATGCATCGGGCGCCGCCGAAAGGCCGGAGCCCGAACGGCGTTACACATGACAAAGGGAAAACGGCAACAATGCATCGCGCACGAATTCTAACCTTTTCATGTCTCATCGCGCTGGCGTTTGCCGCGCCGGCGATGGCGCAGTCGGCCACCAAGATCGGCCAGCACAACGCATGGGGCACCTATTCCTATCCGTCGAAGAACGGGAAAGTCTGCTATGTCCTGACGGTCCCGACAGAAAAGGAACCGAAGAATCTCGACCATGGCGACATCTTCTTCTTCGTCAGCCAGAGGCCGGGGCAGAATGTGAGCTACGAGCCGCAATTCATTGCCGGCTATGACCTCCAGGACAAGTCGAAGGTGACGGTCACAGTCGGAAACAAGAGCTTTTCCATGTTCACCCGCGGCAAATCGGCGTGGATGGAGAATGCGGCCGAGGAGCCGCAATTGATCGCCGCCATGAAGGGTGGCACCGACATGACGGTCGCGGCAAAATCGACTCGCGGCAACGATACGAAATACGTCTTCTCACTCAAGGGCATAACAGCCGCGCTAGGTTCCATCTCCGACTGCAAATAAGAAGCCTCGCCGGCCGGAAGCGGCATTGAGCGCGACAGCTTGCGTTGCCGCGTGACGCTCCCCATCTGCCGTGCTATGTGCGCGCCGAACGCCGTTTGGCGCGTTTTGCCATTTCGTGAACCTATGACCGTTTCGCTCGACCTTGCCGATCATGCCGCCCGCGATGCCCTCGCCATGCAGGCGCGCGCGCGCCACCGGGAGAAACAGTCCCTGATCGGACTCTCCCGCGCCGACATGGCCGAGGCGCTCGTCGCTGCCGGCGTGCCCGAGCGGCAGGTCCGGATGCGCGTGCAGCAACTCTGGCACTGGCTCTACGTGCGTGGCGTCTCCGACTTCGCCGACATGCTCAATATTTCCCGGGATCTGCGGACGACGCTCGCGGAACGCTTCACTGCCGCGCGGCCCGAAATCGTCGAGGAGCAGATTTCCAACGACGGCACGCGCAAATGGCTGTTCCGGTTTCCCGCGCGCGGGGCGGGGAGGCCGGTCGAGATCGAGACCGTCTATATCCCCGAGGAAGGACGTGGGACGCTGTGCATCTCCAGCCAGGTCGGCTGCACGCTCACCTGCTCGTTCTGCCACACCGGGACGCAGAAACTCGTGCGCAACCTCACCGCCGAGGAAATCCTCGCCCAGCTGCTGACGGCGCGTGACCGGCTCGGCGACTTTCCCGACCGCGACACGCCCGCCGGCGCCATCGTGCCGGCCGAAGGCCGCAAGGTCTCCAACATCGTCATGATGGGGATGGGCGAGCCGCTCTATAATTTCGAGGAAGTGAAGAAGGCGTTGTTGATTGCCGCCGACGGTGACGGCCTGTCGTTGTCGAAGCGGCGCATCACGCTTTCCACCTCCGGCGTCGTGCCGGGGATCTCCCGCACGGGCGAGGAGATCGGTGTCATGTTGGCCATCTCGCTGCATGCCGTGCGCGACGATCTGCGTGACCTTCTGGTGCCGATCAACAAGAAATATCCGCTCAACGAACTGCTCGCCGCCTGCCGGGCCTATCCGGGCCTGTCGAATGCTCGCCGCATCACCTTCGAATATGTGATGCTGAAGGACGTCAACGACAGCCTTACCGACGCCAAGGAACTGGTGCGGCTCCTTAAAGGCATCCCGGCGAAGATCAACCTCATTCCCTTCAATCCCTGGCCGGGCACGAACTATCAATGCTCCGACTGGGAGACGATCGAGAAATTTGCCGACACTATAAATTCCGCAGGCTATGCCTCGCCGATCCGTACGCCGCGCGGACGCGACATCCTCGCCGCCTGCGGCCAGCTCAAGTCGGAATCGGAGCGCTTGAAGAAGACGGAGCGGCTGGCGCTCGAGGCGATGATGATCGCCGGTCACGGCGAGGCCTGAGGCGGCAAGAACGCAGCAACGCTCTTGTTGCGGTGTTTCGAGCTCGTTCCAGAACGATACTTGTAGCCGGTAGAATTCTATCGAATTTCGTCACCGGGATTTAAGCACAAAATAAGACCATCCCCGCCGTTAACGGAACGGTCGCTCTGGCCGTGCGATGGAAACGGAAAATCATAATCGGGGTGGCTCACCAATGATCGACAGAATCCGCACGCTTCTCGCGCAGAATTCGATGATTCCCATTGATTTCGAGGCGATGTCAGACACCGCTAATCTTTACGATGCGGGACTGACGTCCTTCGCCTCCGTCCAGATGATGCTGGCGATCGAGGAGGAATTCGACATCGAGTTTCCCGAGCAAATGCTGACCCGGCGAACCTTTTCGTCGATCGCCAGCATCGCCGCGGCTGTCTCGGAACTCACGGTCGAATCGGTCTGATCCAATGAACGTGATGGGGAAGATCAGCGATCCGCTGGCGTTGTCGCCCGCGGAGAGCGCCGCCGATCGCATGGCGCGTGTCGTCGCTATTGCGGCCGAAGCCGTCGATACGGTCGATCGGGAGGGCCGGTTTCCGCTGGAAACAGCGGAGGCGCTGAAACACGGACGTCTGCTCGGGGTTGCCATTCCTGCCGAACTGGGTGGCGAGGGGCTCGGCACCGCAGCCGTCGCGGACCTGGTCGTCCAGCTCGCCCAGGCCTGCGGATCGAGTGCGATGGTCTATGCGATGCATCAGATCCAGGTTTCCAGCCTGGCGACACATGGCGTGACCAGCGAGTGGCACCGCGCCTTCATGCGGCGTGTGGCGGACGAACAACTCCTGCTTGCCTCGGCCACCTCGGAAGCCGGCATCGGCGGCAATCTCAGGAATTCGATCTGCGCTGTCGAGGTTGCGGATCGGCGCTTCTCGCTCACCAAGGACGCGACGGTGATTTCCTACGGTGCCAATGCCGACGCGATCCTGGCGACGGCGCGCCGCGCGCCTGATGCCGCCCATTCCGACCAGGTCATGGTTGTTATCCCGGCCGATAGCGACCGTTCGCTGGAGCGCAAGTCCGTTTGGGACACGCTCGGCATGCGCGGCACGTGTTCCGACGGCTTCCTGCTAACGGCAGCGGGCGATGCGGCACAGATCTTTCCGAAGCCGTTCTCCGAGATCGCGGCGCAGTCCATGCTGGCGAGTTCGCACATCTACTGGGCCGCGACATGGTTCGGCATCGCGGCCGATGCGTTCGCGCGCGCTCAGGCCTTCGTCAAGGCGGCGGCACGCAAGCAACCGAACGTGACGCCTCCCGGCGCACTGCGTCTCTCGGAGGCAGCCGCGATGCTGCAGGAGATGAAGGGGCATCTGGTCGCGGCAATCCATCGCTTCGAGACCGCCCAGCAGGACGATGACGACCTCTCGTCGATCGGCTTCGCCGCCGAGATCAACGCGCTGAAGGTCGCCAGCAGCGAGAAGGCCGCGGAAGTGGTGCGTGTCGCCATGCTGATCACCGGCATCCTCGGCTACAAGAACGGCACGCCCTTCAGCGTCGGCCGTCATCTGCGTGACGTGACGTCGGCCGCCGTGATGATCTCCAACGACCGCATTCTTTCCAACACCTCGACGCTGCTTCTCATGAGCCGCTTCGATACGTCTCTGTTTGATTCTCCTCGGGGGGCTTGAGATGGACGCCAAGACATTCGATGCCAAGACCCTGCTCGATAATCTGTTCGACAATGGCATCCTGTTCGAATCCGGCGTCGACGGCCTTTACGGCCGCTCCGGCACCTTCGAGGACGTGATCGAACGCTTCGAGAAGATCGTTCTCAAGGTCGGCGGCCCGGACAAGGCGACGCGCATCCATTTCCCGCCAGGCATGGCGCGGGCGGCGCTGGAAAAGACCGGCTACATGAAAAGCTTTCCCCAGCTTGCGGGCTGCGTCCACTCCTTCATGGGCGACGAGCGCGATCATGCGCGGCTGCTCGGCATGATGGAGAAGGGCGAGGACTGGACGGAGATGCAGGAGGCGACCGAGGTCGCGATGACGCCGGCGGCCTGCTATCCGCTCTATCCGACGGTCGCCCGGCAGGGGCCGGTGCCGGCGGAGGGACTTCTCTACGAACTGTCCTCCTACTGCTTCCGGCATGAGCCATCGAAGGACCCGGCGCGCATGCAGCTCTTTCGCCAGCGCGAATATATAAGGATCGGCACCAACGAACAGGTGCAGGCATTCCAGAAGAGCTGGATGGAGCGCGGCAGGCGGATCGTCGAAGAACTCGACCTGCCCTGCGAGATCGAGGTCGCCAACGACCCGTTCTTCGGGCGCGCCGGAAAGATGATGGCCAACAGCCAGCGCGACCAGACGCTGAAATTCGAGCTTCTGATACCCGTGACGAGTATTGAGAAGCCGACCGCCTGCTTGTCGTTCAACAACCACCAGGATCATTTTGGGCAAAGCTGGGGCATCCGCTTCGCCGACGGGACCTTCTGTCATTCGGGCTGCGTCGGCTTCGGGCTGGAGCGCGTGGCGCTGGCGCTGTTCCGGCACCACGGGCCTGACGTTGCGACGTGGCCGGTCAAGGTCCGCCATGCCCTTTGGGGAGCGTGAGCATGCGGCAGGTCATTCCCGGCCTTGATCCGGCTACCTACCGGTCGAGTTTCCTGCATGACGCCGAGCGGCGCTGGCCGGAGACCAACTGCTACGTCGACCTCCTGATCGAGGTTCTCCACGCTTCCGGTCATGAACCGGCCGCGGCGCTTGGCTTCACGGTGATGCAGGACTTCGAGGGCGATCATTTCACTTTCTTCAAGTTCCCGACCGCCGACCTGCAGCGGCTCTACGGTATCGATATCGAGGAATTGGCGATCTTCGACCGGCTCGATGCGCGTGTCATGACGCAGATCGACCGAAACCGCCTCCCAATGGTCGAGGTCGATGCTTTCTACCTGCCGGATACGCGCGGCGTGAGCTATCGGATCTCGCATTCCAAGTCCTCGATCGGCATCAACGCGCTCGATCCGGAAAGCCGGCGCATGGAATATTTCCACAATGCCGGCTACTTCACGCTGCAGGGTGCCGACTACGACGCGCTGTTCCCCGAACGCGACGAAGCGAACGGATTGCCACTCTTCCCCTATTCGGAGTTCATGAAATTCGGACGCACCCCGTGTTCGAAGGATCTGGTGCGGACTGCGCGATGCCTGCTTTCCCACCATCTGGCAAGGCGGCCGAAAACGAACCCGATCGCCGCCTACGCCGAAACCTTCGCCGGGCATGCGGCGGCGCTTGCCGAACGGCAGCCGGAATATTTCCATACCTACGCCTTCAATACGCTGCGTCAGCTCGGCGCGAATTTCGAACTGCTTTCGAGCCATATCGCATGGCTCGGTGTTCACGGCTTGCACGGCCTTGAGCGGGCGGCGGAGGCGGCCGGCTCGATTTCGGAAGGCTCCAAGACGATGCAGTTCAAGCTAGCGCGCGCCATGGCGCGGCGGCGCTTCGACGGGCTCGCCGAGATGCTGGCTCCGATGGCTGCAGCCTACGACGTGACGATGCACGTCCTCGACGTGAAAATCGCGCCTGAGCTGAGCTACAAAGCCGCCTGAACCGACGGGGTCCGGGAGCGGGGAGATACAAGTGGGCGAGGCACTGTCGATCGACGGAACAGTCGAGTCGCTGGAAAGCGGGTGGCGCCTTGCCGTCTCGCCGGCTGGCGCCTGGGTATCTCCTGGCGCCATCGATCCGGCTGCCGAATGGCTTGACGCTGAGTGTCCCGGCACAGCCGCTGCCTCGCTCGAGGCCCATGGGCTTTGGCATCGCTCCGTGCCAGCGCCGTTGCACGACAAGGATATCTGGTATCGGCGCCGGCTCGATGCGGTGGGGCCTGTGCGTCTTGTTTTCGAAGGTCTGGCGACGATTGCCGAGGTTTACATCGACGACCGTCTTCTTTTCAGGTCGACCTCGATGTTCGCGCCGCGGGAAGCAGCGCTCACGCTTGTGGGCGGCGAGACGCTGTCGATCGCGTTTAGAAGCCTCGACCGGTATCTCGAAGGGCTGAAGGGGCCGCGGGCGCGCTGGAAGCCGCGCATGATCGACGATCAGCGCCTGCGGCTCGTCCGCACGACGCTGATCGGTCACATGTCCTGCTGGTGTCCGAAAATCGATGTCGTGGGTCCCTGGCGTCCGGTCCGGCTGGTTCGCGATGCAGCGGACAAACCTATCGTCGAAACGGAAATGCATGCCGCCCTCGATGGTAGGACCGGCATCCTGGATGTCTTTCTGACGCTTGGTGAGCCGCTTCCCGAAGGCCGGGCTGCGACCGTGACCTGCGCGGGCGTAACGGCGAAGCTGGGGCCTTCCGGTGCTCGGTTGAAGGCACGGCTCGAGATCGCGGATGTCGCGGCTTGGTGGCCGCATACCCATGGTGATCCGGCATTGCACACGGTCACCGCGACGCTGGGCGCGACCACCGTTCGGCTGGGCCGTGTGGGGTTCCGCCGCATCGAACTCGATCACGGCACGGACGGGCGCGGCTTTCAGCTCGTCGTCAATGGCGTGCCGGTGTTCTGCCGCGGCGCCGTCTGGACGCCGAGCGATCCGGTACGACTTCCGGCACGGCCGGATATGCTGGCGAATGATCTTCGCCTGGCGTTGGAGGCCGGCGTCAACATGCTGCGCGTCGCCGGCACCTTCGTCTATGAAGCCGATGCATTTCACCGGCTCTGCGATGAATTCGGCATTTTCGTCTGGCAGGACCTGATGCTGGCCAATTTCGACTATCCGTCCAAAGATGAGGATTGGTGCGCCGCCCTTGCAGCGGAAACCGGCGCGCTGTTGAAGCGGCTGCGGCACTCGCCCTCGCTGGCGGTGCTTTGCGGTGGCAGCGAGATCGCCCAGCAGGCCGCTATGATGGGTCTTCCGGCGCAGATCGATCCGACACCCTGGTTCGAAACAATTGTCCGGCCGGTAGCGGGGAAGCTGCGCCCGGATATCGTCCTAGTGCCGTCGTCACCCTGCGGCGGCAGCCTGCCGTTCACCGCCGATGGCGGGCCGACGCATTATTACGGCGTCGGCGCCTATTGCCGGCCGCTGGAGGATGCGCGTCGCGCGGAGGTCCGCTTTGCCAGTGAGTGCCTGGCCTTCGCCAATGTGCCCGATCAGGCGACGCTCGACGCGCATCTGCCGGTCCAGCCGCTGCACGATCCGCGCTGGAAGGTGGCGACGCCGCGCGATGCGGGCGCCTCGTGGGATTTCGAGGATGTCAGGGACCATTACCTTGAGCATCTGTTCGGCGTGGATGCGCGGCGGCTTCGCATCGAGGATGGCGCCCGTTATCTCGAACTGTCACGCGCGGTGACGGCGGAGATCGCCGAGCGGACCGTCGACGAATGGCGGCGGCCGGTCTCGCCGACCGCCGGTGCGCTGATGCTGTTTTGGAAAGACCTGCAGGTCGGGGCCGGCTGGGGCGCTCTCGACGCGACAGGACGGCCGAAATCCGTCTGGCATGCGCTGAAGCGCGCCTTCCGGCCCCTACGGCTCATCCTCACCGACGAGGGCGTCAACGGGCTTGGCGTGCACCTCGTCAATGACGGGCCGGATGCGGTCGCCGGCACGCTGCGGCTTAGCTGCCTGCGCGACGGCGCCACGCCGGTGGTTGCCGGCAGCCGGACGGTAAACATTGACGGCCATGGCGGGGTGACCCTCTCCGCCTTCGACCTTCTCGGCGCTTTTTTCGACATTTCCCAAGCCTACCGCTTCGGTCCGGCCGCGCATGAAGTCACGGTCGCACGCTTCGAGGATGAGGCGGGCGCGGTTCTCGCCGAAGCCTTTCACCTGCTGCCGGGAGCAATGACCATGAGGACCGATGTCGGACTTCGTGCCCGCGTCGAAGGCGGCGACGGCGAATGGCGCCTGGCGGTTTCCTGCCGGCGAGCGGCCTACTACGTCCACATCGCCGACGGGATCTACCGAAGCGAAGAGGACTATTTCCACCTGATCCCGGATGTCGAAAAGACTATCCTGCTTGTCGGGCCTGCGGATGCGCCGGCGCCATACGGCGTTGTGAGCGCCCTCAACGGCGACCGTCACGCGGACTATGCGACGGTCGGCGACTCGTCGGCCGCGCCTGCGATTCTCGGGTCTCGGATGAGAGGGCAGCGATGAAACCGCTCGTCTTCAACGACACGATCGGCTGGCTGAAAGAAGCGGACGGAGATTGCGGCGTCGTGATCGCGGGAGCCCATGGCTTCGAGGATCTGTGCAGCCGCCGGTTCCTCACGCTTCTGGCGGACCATATCGCGCAGTCGGGCTCTCCTGTCCTGCAATTCGACTATCCCGGCTGCGGCGATGCCGCGGGCGACCATGCAGCGCCCGGCCGGGTTGCCGCCTGGGTCGACAGTATAGGCACCGCGGCAGATGAGTTGAAGCGGCAGACGGGCGTCACGCAGGTGATCGTCATCGGCTTCCGGCTCGGCGCCCTGCTGGCTCCGCTTGCCGTCGAACGCCGGGACGATATTGCGGGTCTTGTGCTTCTCGCACCGCCGGCATCTGGCAAGGCCTATGTCCGTGAGATGACGGCGCTGTCGCGCATGATCGACGCGGCGCTGCCATCCAGCGAAACGGGCACGGAGCCGTTCGACGGCCGCACGGTAGCCGGCTTCCGGCTTTCGACCGAAACGCTTTCCAATCTCGGCGCGCTCGGCTGGCCAGAGGTTGCGCCGGGACCTTCAGGGTTACCGGTGCTGGTCGTGACCTCCTTACAGACGCCGGCGCTGTCGAAATGGGCGGGCGATTCCGCCGGGTTGCCTGCCAGTGTTGTCTTCGATGAATTCGAAGGCTACGGCCGCCTGATGTGCGACCCGACGGCAAACAGGATTCCGGCTTCCGTCATCGAGCGTTGCGCCGACTGGGTCCGTGACCATTCCGGGGAGGGACACTCGGTCAAACCCGTCCTCGACATCGGTGTTCCGGCTCTCCGGGCTTCCGACTACGAGGAGGAGCCGGTGGTGATCGGGCCCACCCCGAACATATGCGGCGTATTGTGTCGCCCAGCGGGCGGCAGGAAAATCAAGGATACGGTCCTCTTCCTGAATTCAGGCGCGGTGCCACATGTCGGATGGGCACGCGGCACGGTGGAATCGGCCCGGATGCTCGCCACCGAAGGCCTCGCCTCGCTCAGGATCGATCTTCCCGGTCTCGGCCAGAGTGATGCGCCTCGGGAAGAGCGGCTTTTCCTCTACGATGCGCGCGGCAGCGCCGATGTAAGCTGCGCCATCGATTGGCTCGAGCGGAACGGTCTCGTGGGCGTGAGCCTTGCCGGCATCTGTTCGGGCGCGTTTCAGGCATTTCATGCGGCGCGAGCGGACAAGCGTGTCCACCGGCTGGTCATGATCAATCCTCTTTGCTTTTCCTGGAACAGTTCCTACGCCTTGGACATGACGGTATGGAAAGCATACGAAGCCGCGAAGGCGGATCGGGAATTTTCCAAGGCCGAACCGCAAGAAACCCGCCGGCCAGAATATCTGTCGGCATTCAAGATGGTGACGTCAAAAAACAGCCGGCTCTTTGTCCGGCGCGGCCTGGAAGCAATCAAGACGACGCTGGCGAACGCGCGGCCGTCTGCGTTCCTGCATGCGAGGCCGGTGGAACGCTGGATGCGGGATCTCGCCGACCGGGGGGTGCACGTCCTGATCGCCACCTCCGAAGGCGATCTCAGCCTCAAGGAAATCGACCGGCATTTCGGGCCGGACGGAGAGCGACTGCGAACCATTCCCAACATTGGCCGATTACTGCTCCGCCACGCGGATCATACCTTGACGCCGGTCCATGCCCGTCACGCACTGGTTGCCAGGCTGGCCGGCCACATAGGCGATCCGGATTCGCGACCCGTTCGCAGCGGGTGGAATGGAGATCCCGCGGCGCCGGCCGTGGTTTGACGTTCCACTGTGGCGGACCGATGCCATTATCGACGATCGTTCCGCCTCGTCAGGGGTGTCAATGGGTCCGCGGTGGCCATTCCTTCGCAACCATCGTCAGCACATCGTACTGCGCCGCGATTTCGCCTTTCTGGTTGGTCACCTGGCAATCCCAGCGCACTTCGCCATGATCGGCGTTCTCACGTGGATTGATTTCCTTGCAGGTGAGGCGAACCTGCAGTGTGTCGCCGAAATAGACCGGCGTCAGGAAGCGCAGGTGATCGACGCCGTAATTGGCGAGCACGGGCCCGGGATTGGGCTCGACAAACAGCCCGGCGGCAAAGGAGGCGATGAGGTAGCCATGCGCCACCCTATCGTCGAAGAACGGATTGGCCTTGGCCGCCGCTTCGTCCATGTGGGCATAGAAGGTATCGCCCGTGAAATGGGCGAAATGCTCGACATCTTCCTTGGTCACCTGGCGCTTGGCCGTCACCAACTGGTCGCCGATCTTGAGATCCGCCAGCGATTTGCGGAACGGGTGCTCGCCCTCTGCGGTGTCCGCGCCCTCGATCCAGCGGCCGGTCACGGCCGATAGTAGGCGCGGCGTACCCTGCACGGCGGTGCGCTGCATATAGTGCTTCATTCCGCGTATGCCGCCCATTTCCTCGCCGCCGCCGGCACGGCCCGGACCGCCATGGACGAGACCCGCCAGCGGCGAGCCGTGACCTGTCGAACTCTTGGCCGAGCGCCGGTTTCCGATCAGTACGCGACCGTGGAACGGGGCCATTCCGATGACGACCTCTTCCGCAACCCTCGGGTCGTCGGTGAATAGCGACGAAACGAGCGACCCTTTGCCGAGTCTGGCCAGTTCCACGGCCTGATCGAGATCGTCATAAGGCAGCACCGTCGAAACCGGGCCGAAGGCTTCAACGTCATGCACCTTGGTCGCGCCGAACGGGTTGTCCGCATAGAGCAGGACCGGATTGAGGAAGGCGCCTTTCCCGGCGTCTCCCGACGTGACGCGCACGTCGTCCGGATCGCCGGCGACAATCTCGGCATCCGACAAAAGATTCCGGATGCGCTCGCGCACTTCTTCGCGTTGGCCGAGCGAGGCAAGCGGTCCCATGCGCGTCGTCTCGTCGCTCGGCAGGCCGAGCGCAGTCTTGCCGAGTCGGTCACCGAGCGCCTCTACGAGCGCATCGACATGGTCGCGTGGTGCGATCACGCGGCGGATGGCGGTGCATTTCTGCCCCGCCTTCACCGTCATCTCGCGGGCGACTTCCTTGACGAAAAGGTCGAACTCCGGCGTACCAGGCCCGGCATCCGGTCCAAGGATAGAGGCGTTCAGGCTGTCGGCCTCCATGGTGAAGCGTATGGAGTTGGTGATGATCGCCGGATGCGCCTTGAGCTTCCGGCCGGTCGAGGCCGAACCGGTGAAGGTAACCACGTCCTGCCCGATCACATGGTCGAGCAATTCGCCGACCGAGCCCGAAATCAACTGCAGCGCGCCTTCGGGCAGTATGCCCGTCTCGACGATCCGCTTCACCATCAATTCGGTAAGGTAGGCGGTCTGCGAAGCGGGCTTGACGATGCAGGGAACGCCGGCCAGCAGAGTTGGTGAAATCTTCTCCAGCATACCCCAGACGGGGAAGTTGAAAGCATTGATGTGGACCGCCACACCCTGCAACGGCGTATAGATGTGCTGCGCGCTGAAGCTGTTGTCCCTTGACAGCAGTTCCACATCACCATCGGTCAGAACGCGCGCGTTCGGCAGTTCGCGCCGACCCTTCGAGGCGAATGTCAGCATGGTGCCGATGCCGCCCTCGATATCCACCCAGCCATCGGCGCGGGTTGCGCCCGTGTGCAGGCTCTCGGCGTAGAATTCTTCCTTCTTCTCCATCAGTGCCAGGCCGAGTGCCTTCAGCATGCCGGCGCGTTCGTGGAACGACATGGCGCGCAGCTTCGGTCCGCCAACGGCGCGCCCATAATTCAGCACTTCCTCGAAATCGAGGCCCTTTGAATCGATCAGGGCAACCGGTTCGCCGGTGGCGGCGTCGAGCAGCGGCTGGCCGTGGCCGGTACCCTTCGTCCATGCTCCATAGACATAGCTTTCCAACCAACGCGGCGCCATGCTTGCCATGATTGCCTCCTCGTTCTTCCATCCAATCCGACCGAGCGGACCATTTCATGGTCGATCGTGCCAGGGAATTCGTCGGCTAACTTTTGGCGCAGCCGTAAATCGGGTCGTCCACCGCCGGCCAATCGAAGTGCGGGTATTCATTGACCGGCCGGCCGGTTTATATCACAAGAGGATCGTCCTTGGGAGAGCGTTTCTCATTTGCGGCGTCCGGGCCTGATCACGCCTCGTCGGTTGCAGCCGCTGTGATCGCTGCCGAGGCGTAAATATGCGCCTTGAGCAGCCCTGCTGCCCGCTCGAAATCCTTGCTTCTGATGGCGTCCACGATACGTCGATGGTCGTGATTTGACCGAGACCGCCAGGAGGTCGAGCGAACGGCGGCAAGTACGATGCGGGAATTGGCAAGACGCAACTGCTCAAGCGCGATAAGCAGCCGTGGCATACGGCAAGGTTCGACCAAGGCTCGGTGAAAATCGCGGTTTGCCGCTTCCCGTACGGGGAGGGTTTCGGCTTCTTCGCCGGCCTGCAGGGCCTCCTCGATCGCAGCGATATGCGTGAGTGTCATGCGTAGGACGGCATGACGAAAGGCAAGCAGTTCCAGCGCCGCCCGCATTTCCACTACCTCGAGGATCGACGCCGCGTCGAGGGGCGCGACACGCATGCCGCGCCGCGGTTCGCTAACAGCAAGGCCCTGCGCCCGTAACATCTGAAATGCCTCGCGCGCGGGCACATGGCTGGCGCCGAATTCATACGCCACATGGTCCTGCCTGAGCGGCGCGCCCGGCGACAACTCGCCCGAGACGATGCGCTCGGCCAGCGTGGCGGCGATCCGGGATGCAACGGGGTCGGTTCGGTCATTCATTTATAGATAATCTATAGAGATTTCGCGTGCTTTCGGAGATTACCCCCGATACAGTGCCTATTGTGATCAATCTCATAGATATTTTCATTTATTATCTATGATTGCAAGGGGTATCTCATGAAAACGGAAGATACATTCAGGCCGGTAAGCTTCAAGCCACTAGCCTTTCTTCCCGCTGCTCTTCGCACTCCGCTTCTGGTCGTTGCGGGAAGCCTGGTGATGGTGGTTTGCGCAAAGACGACCGTACCGTTCTGGCCTGTGCCGATGACCATGCAGGTGTTCGGAACGTTCCTTCTGGCCGGCATCGCCGGCGGGCGTCTCGCCGCGGCGATGATTGCACTCTATCTCGTTGAAGGCGCGGCAGGCCTTCCGGTGTTTGCGAATGCGGCCGACGGCGGCGCCGGTTTTTTGTCGTTGATCGGCCCGACGGGAGGTTATCTCGTCGCCTTTGCGATCGCGGCATTCATTTCCGGTGAATGGATCCGGCGCGCCGGGCTCGGGGGGCGCGTCGCGTCGGTGCTGCCGATGCTTGCCGGGCTCGCGCTGATCTACATCCTGGGATGCCTGTGGCTGTCGCAATTCGTCGGCTGGGCGAACGCGTGGATGCTCGGAGTGCTGCCCTTTCTTCCGGGCGATCTCCTGAAAGTCTTCCTGGCGGCGGCCGCAACGATGGTGCTGTCCCGCAAGGCGTGGCGTTTCTGACGAGCGGCCTACAATCCGCGATGCGGTCCGGATCCTTTTGTCCGGACCGGCGGGACTCGCGCCGGTAAGGAGTTTTCGGTAGAGAAAACGACCGGGGAAAGATCATGCATGCGTATGTGCATCGAGCCGCAGAACCACCAATGCCGGCCTGCCCGGAAGAACGAAGGAACTGGAAATGAAGATCAAGGCGGCCGTCCTGGAGGAAATGGGGCTGGAGCGCCCCTATGCCGGAACCCTGCCCCTCAAGGTGCAGGAAGTCGATCTGGAGGGACCGGGGCCGGGTGAGGTGCTGGTGAAGATGGCGGTCGCTGGCCTTTGCCATTCGGACCTGTCGGTGATCGACGGCAATCGTCCGCGGCCGCTGCCGATGGTGCTGGGACACGAGGCGTCCGGCGTCGTCGAGGAAGTGGGGGAATATGTCGACGACCTCAAGCCGGGCGATCACGTGGTTTTCGTCTTTGTGCCGAGTTGCGGCCATTGCGCCGCCTGTTCGGAAGGCCGGCCGGCGCTTTGCGAACCGGGCGCCGTCCACAACGGCAAGGGCGATCTCCTGAGCGGTGCCATCCGCCTTTCCCGCCGGGGCAGTGAGAAGCTCCTCCACCATATCGGCGTGTCCTCCTTCGCCGAATACGCGACGGTTTCGCGACGCTCGCTCGTCAAGATCGATCCCGAACTGCCGCTCGACGTGGCGGGTCTCATCGGCTGCGCGGTGTTGACGGGAGCCGGCGCCGTCTTCAACACGGGCGATGTCAGGCCAGGCGGCTCCGTGGCCGTGGTCGGTCTCGGGGGGGTGGGACTGGCCGCCCTCCTCGGGGCGGTCGCGGCTGGGGCCGAGACCATCGTCGCCGTCGACCGGCTCGATTCCAAGCTCGATTTCGCGAAACAGGTCGGCGCGACGCACGCTTTCAACGCGGACGATCCCGACATTGTGGAAAAGATACGGGAAGCCACCAGAGGCGGCGTTGAAGCCGCATTGGAATTCGCCGGATCGGTCAAGGCGCTTGAACTGGCCTATAAGATCACCCGCCGCGGCGGCACAACCGTGACGGCGGGCCTGCCGCATCCCCAGGCCATGCTATCGCTGCCGGCCGTCTCTCTGGTCGCCGAGGAGCGCACCCTCAAGGGGAGCTATATCGGCTCCGGCGTGCCGTCGCGCGACATTCCGCGGTTTCTTGCCCTTTACAAGCGGGGCAAGTTGCCGGTGGACCGGCTGCTTACGCACCGCCTCAAGCTCGATGACATCAACGAGGGCTTCGATCGGCTGGCCGACGGCTCGGCAATTCGGCAGATCGTGGAATTCGCCTGAGAGAGGAAGGGCGGCGGCGCTTTCAGGGCGTTGCATTGGTCTTCGGATAGGGCGATTTACCCCCACCCCTAACCCCTCCCCACAAGGGGAGGGGGACTCTACTCCGGCGCCGCATGGCGCAAACGTTGAAGATTTTAGCTGGGAAAGCGATGCCGGCGTCTCCCTCCCCCTTGTGGGGAGGGGTTAGGGGTGGGGGTAAAGGCCCACGCAAATTCCATATGCGGTCGCCCTAAACTCTCGATGGGCTATCACCCCCGCGCGTCCGCGAGGATCATCTCGGATGCCTTTTCGGCGATCATGATGACCGGCGAGTTGGTGTTGCCCGAGGTGATGGTCGGCATGATCGAGGCGTCGACCACGCGGAGCGCACCGATGCCTTGGACACGGAGCCGTGCATCCACCACCGCCTGCGGATCGCTGCCCATCTTGCAGGTGCCGACCGGGTGGAAAATGGTCGTACCGATATCGCCCGCCTTCTCCGCAAGCTCCTCGTCGCTCTGGAATTTCTCGCCAGGCAGCATCTCGCTCGGCTGGAAGGGGGCGATCGCCTTGGTCCTCATCAGCTCGCGCGTGAGCTTAAGCGACCGCACGGCGACGGCACGATCGTTCGGCGCCGACAGATAGTTCGGCCGGATGAGAGGGTGGGCGTCCGCTTTCACTTCCGTCATGTGGATCGAGCCACGGCTTTCGGGCCTCAGATTGCAGACCGACGCGGTGACGGCGGGAAAGGGATGCAGCGGGTCGCCGAGCTTGTCGGTCGAGAGCGGCTGGACATGGTATTCGAGGTCGGGCGTTTCGAGACGCGGGTTGCTTTTGGTGAAGATCCCGAACTGGCTCGGCGCCATGGAAAGCGGTCCTGACTGGAATAGTGCGTATTCGAGGCCGATCGCCGCCTTGCCGAACAGGCTGTTGACACGCTGGTTCAGCGTGCGGCCATTGCCGAGCCTGTAGATCGTGCGCAGCTGCAAATGATCCTGTAGGTTCTCGCCGACGCCGGGGAGTTCCCTGACGGGATCGATGCCGAGTGCCTGGAGGATGTCGCCCCTGCCGATACCCGACAATTCCAAGAGCTTCGGCGTGTTGACCGCGCCGGCCGCCAGGATGATCTCGCCTTTCGCGGTTGCGGTCGCGGCTTGGCCGCCTTGCGTGAATTCGACGTGTTTTGCGCGGCCGTTCTCCAGGACGATGCGCTCGGTGAGCGCGCCGGTGATCAGCCGCAAATTGGGTCGGGAAAGAGCGGGCCGCAGGAACGCTTTTGCGGTACTCCAGCGGATGCCGCGCTTCTGGTTGACTTCGAAATAGCCTGCACCTTCGTTAGTGCCCTTGTTGAAGTCGTCGGTTTCGGGAATGCCGAGTTCCTTCGCGGCCTCGAGGAAACTGTCGAGGATCGGCCAGGAGAGCCGCTGCTTCTCCACGCGCCATTCGCCGCCTGAGCCGTGCAGATCGCCCGAGCCGCGCCAATTGTCCTCCGATTTCCTGAAATAAGGCAACACGTCGTCCCAGCCCCAGCCGGCATTGCCTTGCTGGCGCCAGCCGTCGTAGTCGTTGGCCTGGCCGCGCATGTAGATCATGCCGTTGATGGACGAGCAGCCGCCCAGGACCTTGCCGCGAGGATAGGCGAGCGAGCGGCCGTTCAGCCCCTTGTCTGGCTCGGTGCGCATCATCCAGTCGGTGCGCGGATTGCCCATGCAGTAGAGATAGCCGATGGGGATATGGATCCAGCGCCAGCTGTCCTTGCCGCCGGCTTCGAGCAGCAAAACTCGGTTCTTCGGGTCGGCGGAAAGCCGATTGGCGAGCACGCAACCGGCCGAACCGGCGCCGACGACGATGTAATCGTATTCGCCTTCGCTTTTCCGACCTTCTTCCGTTGCGCTCATGATGCTTTTTCCCCCGCCGGCTTATTGAGCGTGCGTTCCGGCCTGCCGGCAAGCCAGGCCGCGATGTCTTCGGCCGCGTCGGCGAAAAAGACGCGGTAGGTTTCCTCCGTCACGTAGCCGAGATGGGGCGTTGCCACGACACTCGGCAGTGCGCGGAACGGGTGGCCGGGCGGCAGCGGTTCCTGATCGAAGACATCGAGCGCTGCGCCGGCAAGCCTGCCACTGCGAAGCGCCTCGATCAGTGCTGCCTCGTCGACGAGCGGGCCGCGCGCGGTGTTGACGAGGATCGCTCCTTGCCGCATCAGACCGATCTCGCGCCGGCCGATGATACCGTGCGTCTCCGCCGTCAGCTTCAGTTGCAGGCAGACGACATCGGAACGCCCGAGAAGGTCGTCCAGCGTCGCGACATGCCCGATGCCAAGTTCCCGGCTTTTCTCCGGCGTGAGGCTGCGCGACCAGCCGATCACGTCCATGCCGAAGGCTCGTCCGTAGCCGCAGGTGAGCCGGCCGAGCTTACCGATGCCGACGACGCCGAGCGTCTTGCCCTGCAGCCCGCTGCCGACCTCCAATTGCCAGCGGTCGCCGCCCGCTCGCAAATTGGCGACCTCCATCGGTATCTTGCGCATGAGCGCCAGAAGCAGGCCCCATGCAAGTTCGGCCGCCGGGCCAGCAACACCGCGCGTGCCGCAGACGAGGATGCCGAGCTTTTCCGCCGCCTCCGTATCGATCGAGGCGTTGGCCATGCCCGTCGTCACGAGAAGCTTCAGCTTCGGCAGGCGCGACAGGAGCGCCGCGTCGAAGACGGTGCGCTCGCGCATCGCGACGATGATATCGAAACCGGCCAGCTTGCCTGCCAAAGCTTCCGGCTCGATATGATCGGGGAAGGTCTCCAGCCGCACCTTGCCTTCAAGCGCGCTCCAGTCGGCCATCTTGAGCGCGACCTCCTGGTAGTCGTCGAGTATCGCGCAGCGTAGTTCCATTTTCTTATGCCTTGAATTCGCGCTGGCCCGCCATGGCGGACCAAAGCTTCTGGAATAGTCGGGTTTTCGTTTCCCGACGAAAGCCGGGAATGCTTTTCTTGAATGACTGACGTCGCTAGGCGCGGACGGGCGATCCGCCCGCGCAGCGGAAGCCTATGCCCTCTTGTTCTGGCGGTTGGCGATCAGATCGTCCACCACGCTCGGGTCGGCCAGCGTCGAGGTGTCGCCGAGCGAGCCGAACTCGTCTTCGGCGATCTTGCGCAGGATACGACGCATGATCTTGGCCGAGCGCGTCTTCGGCAAACCTGGGGCGAACTGGATCTTGTCCGGCGCTGCAATGGCACCGATCTCCTTGCGCACATGGGCGATCAGTTCCTTGCGCAGTTCCTCGCTCCCTGCGACGCCCTCGGCGAGCGTGACGTAGCAATAGATGCCCTGGCCCTTGATATCGTGCGGGTAGCCGACGACGGCGGCTTCCGCGACCTTGTCGTGGGCGACGAGCGCAGACTCCACTTCCGCCGTGCCCATGCGGTGGCCGGACACGTTGATGACGTCGTCGACGCGGCCGGTGATCCAGTAATAGCCGTCGGCGTCGCGCCGGCAGCCGTCGCCGCTGAAATATTTGCCTTTGTAGGCGGAAAAATAGGTCTGCACATAGCGGTCGTGATCGCCGAAAACGGTGCGGGTCATACCCGGCCATGCCTGCTGCATACACAGATTTCCGCTGCCTTCGCCCTCGATGACGTTACCGTCACCGTCCAGCAGTTCCGGGACGACGCCGAAGAAGGGCAAGGTAGCGGAGCCCGCTTTCAGGTCGATGGCGCCGGGCAGGGGCGCGATCATGATGCCGCCGGTTTCGGTCTGCCACCACGTGTCGATGACCGGGCACTTCTTTTCGCCGACGACGTTGAAATACCATTCCCAGGCTTCGGGATTGATCGGCTCGCCGACGGAACCCAAAATGCGCAGCGATTTGCGCGAGGTCTTCTGGACCCATTCGTCGCCAACGCCTCTCAAGGCGCGGATCGCGGTAGGCGCCGTATAGAAGATGTTGACTTTATGCTTGTCGACGACTTCCCACATGCGCGACGGGGTGGGATAATTCGGCACGCCCTCGAACATCAGCGTGGTCGCGCCGTTCGCGAGCGGCCCATAGAGGATGTAGGAGTGGCCGGTCACCCAGCCGACATCGGCCGTGCACCAGTAGATATCGCCGTCGTGGTAGTCGAAGACGTATTGGTGGGTCATCGACACGTAGACGAGATAGCCTCCTGTCGTGTGCAAAACGCCCTTCGGCTTACCGGTTGAGCCCGACGTGTAGAGAATGAAGAGCGGGTCTTCCGCCTTCATCTTTTCGGGCTTGCAGTCCGGCTTCACCGATGCCGCTTCCTCGTGCAGCCAGAAGTCGCGACCGTCCACCCAGTCGATCTTGCCACCGGTGCGGCGCGTGACGATAACCTTGTCGACCTTGACGCCTTCCCTGGCGGCGATCTCGATCGCCTTGTCGGTATTGTCCTTCAGTGGAATGCGCTTGCCGGCGCGCAGGCCCTCGTCGGCGGTGATGACGAAGTTCGACTTGCAGTCGACTATGCGTCCGGCGAGTGCGTCCGGTGAAAATCCGCCGAACACGACGGAGTGGATCGCCCCGATACGCGTGCATGCGAACATCGCATAGGCCGCTTCCAGGACCATCGGCATATAAATGGTGACCCGGTCGCCTTTCTTGACGCCGTGCTTCTTCAGCACGTTGGCGAAGCGGCATACATGCTCATAGAGTTCGTTGTAGGTGATCTTCTTCTCATCGTAGGGGTTGTCGCCTTCCCAGATAATAGCGACCTGGTTACCCCGCTTCTTCAAATGGCGGTCGATGCAATTGTAGGAAACGTTCGTCAGCCCATCCTCGAACCACTTGATCGAAACCTTACCGTCGAACGAGGCGTTTCTCACCTTGGTGTAGGGCTTGAACCAGTCGATGCGCTTGCCATGCTTGCCCCAGAAACGGTCCGGATTCTTCACGCTGTCGGCATACCACTTCTGGTAGGTCTGCTTGTCGATCAGCGCATGCTTTTTCCATGCGGGTTGGATACGATGGACATAGTCTTCGGACATCTGTTTCCTCCAGTTGCCTGCCGGCCTCGTCGGACGGCCGGCTGCCGTTCGCGCCATTATTAACATTCTGCCGGAGGCTACAACATTAGACGTTCGGTTTGAGCACCGGCCGGACGACGGTGCTGTGGCGATTGCCGCCGGCTGCTGTCAGCACTCGCTCTTTCATGCTGCCAAGCTACTGATTTGATTAGTGAAAGATGGCCTCTATAAGGCTTTTGTCTAATGGATCGTTAACCATCCACCCGGCACAATTCGAAGCGTGGAGGAAGCCATGACGCGGGGAGCACCGACATGCACGCCACGCCTGAAATGGAACTGATGCTGAAGGGATACGGCCTCACCACCGCCGAGATTCTCTATCACATGCCCGACCACCCGCATTTCCTGCAGAGCTATGTCTGGCAGGAATACGACATAGCGCCGAAATTCCCGGTCCTATTCAAATTCCTGGAGTTCTGGAGGTCCAAGCTCGACGGGCCGCTGCATTCGGTCAGCTACACGCACCGACGGCTGATCGCACCGAACGAATGGCGCAATGTGAAGGGCGAACTGCTGTTGCATTGAGCCGCCGGCGCGCAGGCCACACTTATTCGAGGGCGAGCGCGACGATGGCGAAGGCAGTCATGCTGAACGCCGCCGCCATCAGCGGCAGCAATATCAGGAGCATCGCCGTTCTTGCCGGCATGTGCGTCTGATCGACCTGGAATTCGCTTGAAAGCCATTCGTCGAAACTGTCCGCGTGTGTCGGCATCCATGTGCGAAATCGGTGCCACTCATGACCCATGATGAGCGGCAGCGCGACCACCATGGAAAAGAATCCCGTTATCACGACGAGAAGATAGTCGGCATATCCGCCTCCGCCGAAGCCGATCCATCCGGCGATGACGAACCATACCGCCAGCACGACCATGGCGGTGTAGACGCGCGGGTGCAGCCCGTTGAAGATCGGTTTGTCGGAAACAGGTATATTGCGGCGTGAGATATTTTCGTCGCGCATGATGCCCTCCTTCGATCGGCGAAGAAGCGGCCAGGCGGTCGCTCATGTTCTACTCGGGAAGTGGGAAGCGATCGGCCGGAAACAATGCGGTCGAATGCCGCGCGCAGAATACCGCCCCGTCAGGTCCGTCCGCCGAAGATGGCGGAGCCGACGCGCACATGAGTCGCGCCGAAGGCGATCGCCGTCTCGTAGTCGGCTGACATGCCCATGGAAAGTTTCGCCACGCCGGCCTCGCGCGCCAGTTTTTCGAGCAGCGCGAAATGCGGACCCGGGTTCTCGTCCACCGGCGGGATGCACATCAGCCCCTCTATGACCAGTCCGTGCACCTCGCGGCAACGCTCGACGAACGCCACCGCCTCGCGCGGGTCGATGCCGGCCTTCTGCGGCTCGGATCCGGTATTCACCTGAACGTAGAGCTTCGGTGAACGGTCCTGTTTCTCCATTTCGGCGGCGAGTGCGGCGGCGATCTTCTCGCGATCGACGGTCTCGATCGCGTCGAACAGCGCCACGGCTTCCTTCGCCTTGTTCGATTGCAGCGGCCCGATCAGGTGCAATTCGATGTCCGGTTGCTCCGCCTTGAGGCCCGGCCATTTCGACTGAGCCTCCTGCACACGGTTCTCCCCGAACACGCGCTGGCCAGTCTCGATGACAGGGCGGATCGCATCGGCTGCGAAGGTCTTGGAAACAGCAACGAGCGTAACCGATCCGGCTGCCCGGCGTGCATCGGCCTCGGCTCTTGCGATATTCTCTTTCACGGCGTTCA
This sequence comes from Mesorhizobium koreense, assembly GCF_031656215.1. Lineage (NCBI taxonomy): Bacteria > Pseudomonadati > Pseudomonadota > Alphaproteobacteria > Hyphomicrobiales > Phyllobacteriaceae > Mesorhizobium > Mesorhizobium koreense. The sequence goes on from NZ_CP134228.1 coordinate 1,112,974, forward strand.
GCCGCGCCACCTTATCCGTCATTTCTTTGCTGCTCCAGCATGCGCCAGCACGCGCAGTTGACGCTTCGTGCAAAGCATGGTGAAGGTCGCGCCACATTTCCAACCTGTGACCGTCTTCTCCTGCCCTGCCTTTTAAGCGAAAACCCTGTCATGGCAACTGAACGATATAATCCGCGCGCATCCGAGGCCAAATGGCAGAAGGCATGGGACGAGGCGCGGCTCTTCGAAACCCGGAACGACGATCCGCGACCGAAGCACTACGTGCTGGAGATGTTCCCCTATCCGTCGGGCCGCATCCATATGGGCCATGTGCGCAACTACGCCATGGGCGACGTGGTGGCACGCTACCGTCGCGCGATGGGCTCGAACGTTCTGCATCCTATGGGTTGGGACGCCTTTGGCCTGCCGGCGGAAAACGCCGCGCGCGACAACAAGGTCAACCCGCGTGAGTGGACCTACGCCAACATCGCCGCGATGAAGGCGCAACTGAAGACGATGGGGCTGTCGCTCGACTGGGCGCGCGAGATCGCGACCTGCGATCCGAGCTATTACAAGCACCAGCAGAAGATGTTCCTCGATTTCTGGCGTGCGGGCCTAGTCGAGCGCAAATCGGCCAAGGTCAACTGGGACCCGGTCGACATGACGGTGCTCGCCAACGAGCAGGTGATCGACGGTCGCGGCTGGCGTTCCGGCGCCGAGGTCGAGCAGCGCGACCTCACGCAATGGTTCTTCAAGATCACGTCGATGGCGCAGGAACTGCTCGACGGGCTCGATACGCTCGACCGCTGGCCGGAGAAGGTCCGGCTGATGCAGCGCAACTGGATCGGCCGGTCGGAGGGCCTCCTGATCCGCTGGGCGATCCAGCCTGAAACCGCGCCTTCCGGCGAGACCGGACTCGAAGTCTATACGACTCGTCCCGACACCATCTTCGGCGCCTCCTTCATGGCGGTTGCGGCGGATCACCCGCTGGCGAAGAAAGCGGCTGAGAAGAACCCGAAGCTGGCAGCCTTCATCGAAGAGATACGTCATGCCGGTACTTCGGTGGCGGCGCTTGAGACGGCGGAGAAGAAGGGCTTCGACACAGGTATCCGCGTGGTCCATCCGTTCGATCCGTCATGGACGCTGCCGGTCTACGTCGCCAATTTCGTCCTGATGGAATACGGTACCGGCGCCATCTTCGGCTGTCCGTCGGGCGATCAGCGCGACCTCGACTTCGCCAACAAGTACGGACTGCCGGTCATCCCGGTCGTCATGCCCGAAGGGGGGGATGCGGCGACGTTCCGCGTCACCGAGGACGCCTATGTCGACGACGGCGTCATGATCAATTCGCGCTTCCTCGACGGCATGCGGCCGAAACAGGCTTTCGAGGAGGTCGCCACGCGGCTCTCTGGGATTTCGAGCGGCAACCGGCCGGTGGCCGAGCGCAAGGTGCAGTTCCGCCTGCGCGACTGGCTGATATCGCGCCAGCGCTATTGGGGCTGTCCGATCCCCGTGATCCACTGTGACGATTGCGGGGCGGTGCCCGTTGCCGATTCCGCGCTTCCTGTCGAATTGCCGACCGATGTCACCTTCGACAAGCCGGGCAATCCGCTCGACCGTCATCCGACCTGGAAGCATGTTTCCTGCCCGAAATGCGGTAAGGCGGCGGTGCGCGATACCGACACGATGGACACGTTCGTCGATTCGTCCTGGTATTTCGCCCGCTTCACCGATCCGTGGAACGAGAGCGCTCCGACGACGCTCGCCTATGTCGACGGAAAGCAGGGCTGGCTGCCGGTCAATCAATATATCGGCGGCATCGAGCACGCGATCCTGCATCTGCTCTATTCCCGCTTCTTCGTTCGCGCCATGAAGGCGACCGGCCATGTCAACGCGGTCGAGGAGCCTTTCGAGGGGCTGTTCACGCAGGGCATGGTGGTGCACGAGACCTATCGGCTCGGCAGTGGGCCGAGCGCGCAATGGATCGAGCCGGCCAAGGTCAGGATCGATGAGGTGGACGGCAAGCGTAGCGCCACGCTCATTTCATCCGGCGAGAAGCTGACGATCGGCTCCATCGAAAAGATGTCCAAGTCGCGGAAGAATGTGGTCGATCCCGACGACATCATCTCCGGCTACGGGGCCGATACGGCGCGCTGGTTCATGCTCTCCGATTCTCCGCCCGACCGCGATGTCATCTGGACCGAGGCCGGCGTCGAGGGTGCGCATCGGTTTGTGCAACGGGTCTGGCGCATGGTGTCGGATGCCGCGCCCTTCCTGAAGGGCGTCGAGGCGCGGCCGGCGCATGAGGGGCCGGCTGCCGAAATCTCCCGGTCGGTGCACCGCACTTTGAAGGCGGTCGGCGAATCGATCGAGCGGCTGGCCTTCAACACGGGCGTTGCCGCCATATACAAGCTCGCCAATGTCCTGCAGCCCGTGCTTGCGGAGCTTGCCGCCGGAAAGGACGACGCTGCCATCCGCGCCGCGTTGCGCGAAGCTGTCGAGACGCTTGCCGTCATCATCGCGCCGATGATGCCGCATCTGGCCGAGGAATGCTGGGCCGCGATCGGTGGCGAAGGACTGGTCGCCGAGCGCGCCTGGCCTCTGTTCGACCCGGCGCTGGTCGTTGATGAGGAAATCACATTGCCGGTGCAGATCAACGGCAAGAAGCGCGGCGATTTGACAATTGCGCGCGACGCGGATCAAGGTGCCGTCGAACGGGCGGCGCTCGACCTCGATTTCGTCAAGAAGGCGCTGGAGGGCAGGCCGCCGCGCAAGGTGATCGTGGTTCCACAAAGGATCGTCAATGTCGTTGCGTGAACGGAAAGGCCCGCTCTTCGCATTCGCATTCGTTGCCGGTCTGGCGGTCACCGCCTCCGCCTGCACGGTTCGGCCCCTCTACATGAAGGAGGACCCGGCCTCGGCCGGCGCGTCCGCCGGGACTGCCGCGGAGCTGGCGTCGGTCGCGGTTAATCCGGTTAAGACACGCTATGCCCAACTGGTGCGCAACGAGTTGATCTTCCTGCTGGGCGGCGGCGCCGGCGAGGCGACGAACCCCCGCTATACGCTGGACCTCAACGTCTCCAGCCAGCTTATGTCGAGTGCGACGGCTCCCGCCTCCACGCGTGACGACGTCAACGTCCCGACCGCCGCCATCCTGACCCTGACGGCGAACTATACACTGGTCGACGTGACGACCAGCAAAACGGTCGCCAAAGGCAGCCGCAATATCTCCTCCTCGATCGACGTTCCACGCCAGCAATACGCCGCGCTGCGTGCCGAAAACGATGCGCAGCAGCGTGCCGCGCGCGAATTGGCCCAGCTTCTGCGATTCGCCATCGCGCAGGATCTCGTGCGCGAAGGGAAGAAATAGGCCTCGACCGCGGGGAACTTTCGCATACCCGCCGGGTTTACGGATCGGATGTCATTGCGGCGTCACAGAGTTCAGACAGACAACCCTGAATCGAACGGGCCTGAACCGAGCGGGTTGCAAATGGATCTCCGTACGGCGCCGTCCTCCTTCGCTGAAGCCTTTGCCGGCGAATTGCCCGGTTCTACGCCTCGCGAGCCACATATCATCGACCAGCTGATCGAAGAACGTGCCACGCATCTGTCGAAGACGGCGCTGTGGCCCGTTTTGCGCCCGATCCTCTACCGTGCTTTCCAATACAGGCGCGCCGTTTCACTGGCCGACGAGATCGCCGGCATGTCGGGCCATGATGCGATGGCGCATCTGGGCGCGTTGCTGTCGCTGGATGTCGATGTGATCGGCCTTCCCAACATTCCCTTGAGCGGCGGGTTCATCCTTGCGCCCAGTCACCCGACGGGCATTGCCGACGGAATCGCGGTCTTCGAGCTTCTGAAGGCTATCCGGCCAGACATGGCGATCTTCGCCAACCGCGATGCACAACGTGTCGCCCCCGGCTTCCGGGACCTCATCATCCCGGTCGAATGGCGACAGGACGAGAAGACCCATGCCAAGAGCCGCGACACGCTGGAGTTGACCGCTCGCGCCTTCATGCAAAAGCGGGCGATCGTGCTTTTCCCTTCGGGCCGCATCGCCTACTGGCATGAGGGAAAGCTGACGGAGCGGCCATGGCAGACCTCGCTGATCTCGCTCGCCAGGCGCTATGACTTTCCGGTCGTTCCCGCGCGCATGACCGCGCGCAATTCAGGTCTCTTCTACTTCCTATCGAAATATTCGACGGAATTGCGCGACATGACGATCTTCCGCGAATTGCTCAACAAGAAGGGTCGCTCCTATTCCGTCACGATCGGCCGGCCGATCCCGGCTGCCGACCTAGAAGGCGAGCCGGGCGAAGTGATCGCGCGTCTGCAAGAGCATACGGTTTTCGGTCTTGCCGCCGATCCGGATGCCGATTTCCGGGCGCAGGAAAAGCCTGTCAGCCGATCGTGATCGCCAATCCGGGAAGGTCGATGCCCGATAGCGTCGTCGACCATTTCTCGCTTGCCGTGACCGGAAAGGCGCGGGTCAGTGTTCCGGTCGTCACCAATTCGCCGGCCCTGAGCGGCGGATTGAGGTCGTCGCTCCCCAACACCTCGACCAGATGTTTCAGCGCGCTCAGCGGACCGTCAAGCACATTCGCGCCCTTGCCGATATCCGCTTCCTCTCCATTGCGATGGAGCGCGATTGCGAAGCTCGGCAGCGCCTCGAACAAAGCCTCGCGTTCATCCGCTTGGATGGCGCGGCGCGGCCCGACGACCAGCGCGCCGTGCAACCCGCCGTCTGCGATGCAGTCGGCGACGGTGAAGCGCCAGCCGGGGAAGATCGAATGCACGATCTCGAAGCCGTGCGCGACCCAGGCGAGAGCGGCCAGGATTTCCCGCTCGTTCATGCCGGGGCGCAAATCGTCGGCAAGGCCGAACATGATTTCCGGCTCGATCCTCGGCTCTGGCAGGTGCGAGACGCGAATCACCCCGTCCGCCGGGATCTCGCTGGCAGTCGTATCGTAGACATCGCCCCAGATCGGCTCGTAGACGCCGTACTCCGACCATATGCCGCGATTGGTGAAGCCGATCTTGCGACCGATGGATGCCGCACCGTCTTCCTCGCGCAATCGGCGCAGTGCCGCCGTGACCCGATAGGCCTCGCGTGCCGTGAAGGAAGGGCGCCGCAGCGAGAAAGGCTCGATCTGGCGCCCGCGCTTCAGCGTTTCCAGCGCTTCGCGGGCGATGGCTTCGGCTTCTTCCTCGTGCATCCGAACTATGACCTAGGCGATGGTCTGGCCGGTCTTCTTCCAGTCGGCGAGGAAGGATTCCAGGCCCTTGTCGGTCAGCGGATGCTGGTAAAGCGCCTTGAGGATTTTAGCCGGGACGGTCGCGACGTCGGCACCGATGAGGGCTGCCTGCTTGACATGGTTCACCGTGCGGATCGAGGCGGCGAGGATTTCCGTCTTGAAATCGTAGTTGTCATAGATCGTCCGGATCTCCGAGACGATCTCCATCCCGTCATCGGCCATATCGTCGACGCGGCCGACGAAGGGGGAGATGAAGGTCGCGCCGGCCTTGGCGGCGAGAAGCGCCTGGGTGGCGGAGAAGCAGAGCGTGACGTTGACCATGCGGCCTTGTGCGCGCAACGCCCTGCATGCCTTCAACCCGTCCATGGTCAGCGGTACCTTGATGGCGATGTTTTCGGCGATGCCGGCGAGCACCTTGGCCTGCTTCATCATGCCGTCGTAATCGGTCGCGGTGACTTCCGCCGAAACCGGTCCCTTGACGATGTCGCAAATCTGTTTCGTCACATCGAGAATCTTGCCGCCCGATTTCATGATGAGCGAGGGATTGGTGGTGACGCCGTCGACGAGGCCCAGATCGTTCAGTTCCTCGATTTCCTTTAGGTCGGCTGTATCGACGAAAAATTTCATTGCCGTCTCCTTCATTAACATGGAGCGGCGGGCATCCGCCGCATCGTTGGCTTTGATTTAGTGCAAAGTGCGGGCAAGGTCACGCGCCATGAAAGAAGATTCGCGCGAACGACAGGTCGTGCCGGTGCTGGTGCCGGTGCCGACAGCCGAACCGTACTCCTATGCCGTGCCCGAAGGCATGACGGCCGGGCCGGGCGCGATCGTGCGCGTGCCGCTCGGTCCGCGCCAGGTTGCCGGTGTCGTATGGGACGGTGAATGCAGCGCCGTCGATCCGAAAAAGCTGCGTGCCATCGAGGAGGTGTTCGACTGTCCGCCCGTCAACGCCGACATGCGCCGCTTCATCGAATGGATCGCGGCCTACACGCTTTCAGCGCCGGGCATGGTGGCGCGGATGGTGCTGCGCGTGCCGGCAGCCTTCGATCCGGAGCCGCCGCTCGAAGGGCTGCGTTTCACCGGAACCTTGCCCGAGCGGATGACGGATGCGCGTCAGCGCGTGCTCGAACATGCCGGCGACGGGTTGGCATGGACGCGTTCGGGCCTTGCACATGCGGCGGGCGTTTCCTCCACCGTCATCGACGGGTTGCGCGAGCAGGGCACGTTCGAGCCGGTGTTACTGCCGCCAAGGCCCATCGTGGCGGCGCCCGATCCGGGCTACCATATTCCCGAACTGACGCCCGCCCAGCGCGAGGCCGCGGCCTATCTTCGGAAGAAGGCAGGTCAGGGCTTTTCGGTCGCACTTCTCGACGGCGTCACCGGTTCCGGCAAGACGGAAGTCTATTTCGAGGCGATCGCTGCGGCGTTGCAAGAGGGCCGGCAGGTGCTGGTGCTGGTGCCCGAAATAGCGCTCACCCAGCAATTCCTCGAGCGCTTCCAGGATCGCTTCGGTGCGAAACCGGCGGAATGGCACTCCGACCTCGCGCCGCGCAGCCGCGAGCGTGTCTGGCGCCAGGTCGCGGAAGGGGCGGTAAGGGTCGTCGCCGGTGCGCGGTCGGCGCTCTTCCTGCCGTTCAGGGACCTTGGGCTGATCGTCGTCGACGAGGAGCACGACCCGGCCTATAAGCAGGAGGATCGTGTTTTCTACAGCGCCCGCGATATGGCGGTCGTGCGCGGCCATATCGGCGGCTTTCCGGTAGTGCTCGCCTCGGCGACGCCGTCGATCGAAAGCCGCGTCAACGCCGAGCAAGGCCGTTACGAGCGGCTTGTCCTGCCGGCACGCTTCGGCGAGGCGCCGCTGCCCGATATACGTGCCATCGACATGCGGCGCTCGCCGCCCGCGCGCGGCAATTTCCTGTCGCCGGCCCTTCTGGGAGAAATCGGGAAGACGCTCGAACGTGACGAGCAGGCGCTTCTGTTCCTCAACCGGCGCGGCTATGCGCCGCTGACGCTCTGCCGCGTTTGCGGGCATCGCTTCCAGTGTCCCGATTGCTCGAGTTGGCTGGTCGAGCACCGCTTCCGAGGGCAGCTTGTCTGCCACCATTGCGGGCATGCCGAGCCGAGGCCCGAAGCGTGCCCCGAATGCGGGACGCTCGACCATCTGGTCGCCTGCGGCCCCGGCATCGAGCGCATTGCCGAGGAGATCGACGCGCGATTCCCCAAGGCCCGGACCATCGTGCTCTCTTCCGACCTGACGGGCGGCGTGAAGCGGCTGAGGCTGGAGCTGGAAGCCATCGCCAAGGGCGAGGCCGATATCGTCATCGGCACCCAGCTCGTCGCCAAGGGCCACCACTTTCCAGAGATGACACTGGTCGGGGTGGTCGACGCCGATCTCGGCCTCGCGAACGGCGATCCACGCGCCGCCGAGCGTACCTTCCAGCTTCTGAGCCAAGTGACGGGCCGTGCCGGCCGAACCGGCAAGAAGAGCCTCGGCCTGCTGCAGACCTACCAGCCCGACCATCCGGTGATGCGGGCGATCGTCTCCGGCGATGCCGAAGCCTTCTACAGCCGCGAGATCGCGGAGCGGCGGACGGCCGAACTGCCTCCCTTTGGCCGTCTTGCCGGTGTCGTGGTCAGCGCGGCGACACGCGCCGAAGCCGAAGCCCATGCGCGGGCATTGCGCCGCGCCGCGCCTCCCGCCTCCGGCATCGAAGTTTTGGGGCCGGCAGAAGCGCCGCTGGCGCTCTTAGCGGGGCGTCACCGCTTTCGGTTACTCATCCATGGCGGGCGCGACGCCGACATGCAGGGCTTTGTCCGCGCGATGCTTGCGGCGGGTCCGAAGCCGCGCGGCTCGGTGCGCGTGCAGGTCGATATCGACCCGCAGAGCTTTCTGTGACATATCGCCGGGAAGAACGATCGTCGGCCGGCTTGGGGAATTCTCGATGGGCGAACGCGGCAAGAAAGTAGCGGTCATCGGCGCGGGGATCGTCGGTGTCAGCACCGCCGCCTATCTTCTTCGGGCCGGCTTCGAAGTGACGATCGTCGATCCGTTGCCGCCGGGCAGCGCCACCTCTTACGGCAATGCCGGCATGGTCCGGCATGATTGCAATGTGCCCGTCGCGCTGCCGGGAATGCTGCGGCAAGTCCCGGGTTGGCTTGCCGATCCGCTCGGACCGCTGGCACTGCGCCCGGGCTATGCGCTCAAGGCCGCGCCGTGGTTGTTGCGCTGGGTGCGGGCGGGCCGCATGGATGTGGTCAACGCGGCGGCGGACGCGCTTTCGGAACTTCATCGCGGTAACCTCGATTGCTACCGCGATCTGCTGGGCGCGGGGCCGTTCGGCGATCTGATCCGCCCGGTCGGCGGCATCCAGGTCTGGGAGAGCGAAGAGGAGGGCTTGAGCGACCGTATCACGACCGAGATCAATGCAAGGCACAGGGTCGTGACGGAACCTCTCTCGGTCGAGGATCTGAAACGGCTCCTGCCGGGCATTTCCGGGATCGCCAAGCGTGGCCTGCTCTATCCGGAAAACGCTCACACGATCAATCCGCATCGGCTGGTGACGGCGCTTGCCGACGGCGTGCGTCGGGACGGCGGCGTCTTCGCGACCGAACGGGCGCTCAAGATCGTGCCCGCAGAAGGCGGCGGCTACATGCTTCTGACGAATACGGCCAATCGCCGGGCGGACATTGTCGTTGTTGCGGCCGGAGCCTGGTCGAACCGGCTTTTGAAGCCGCTCGGCGCCGGCCTGCCGCTCGAAACGGAGCGCGGCTATCACCTGATGCTGCCCTCACCATCGATCGAGCTGCAAATGCCGGTGCAGATGAAGAATCGCGGCTTTGCGATGTCGCCGATGGAGCATGGCCTGCGTCTTGCCGGAACGGTCGAGATCGCCGGGTTGGAGGCTCCGCCGGACGAACGTCGCGCCAGGATCCTGCTCACCCATGCGCGCGCGCTGTTCCCCGACCTCAAGGGCGGCGAGCCGACGATCTGGATGGGCTATCGCCCGTCGCTACCGGACAGCGTGCCGGCGATCGGCCGAGCGAAAAACCATGCAGGCCTGTTCGTCGCTACCGGCCACGGCCATACGGGCATGATAGGCGGCGGCTCGACCGGACGGCTTCTGGCCGAACTGGTCGCGGGGGCGCCGCCTCATGTCGATCCGATGCCTTACTCGCCGACACGATTCTGACGCTTCGGCCTTGCTCTCTCAATCAAGGTCGATGTGGCGGGTACCGCCGACCTTGCGCTCGGCCCAGCGCGTGAAGCGCAGGACGGGATAGCAGTAGACGAAATAGATCGCGGCGATCAGCCCGTAGACGAAGAGCACGTCGCGGGGATAGCGCATGATCGTGATCTCGCCCTGCCGCGTCAGTTCCGAAATGCCGATCACCGACAGGATGGCGGTGTTCTTGATGATGTTGACGTAGACGCCGCTCATCGGCGGTACGGTCAGCTTGAGCGCCTGCGGCAGGATGACGAGGACAAGTACAGGTATCCGCTTCAGCCCGAGCGAGGCGGCCGCTTCCCACTGGCCGGTGGGGATCCCGTCGATCGCGGCCATGACGATCTCCGCGACATAGCTCGACGTATAGACCGAGAGCGAGACGAAGGCCGCCATGTCCGACGACCATTGCAGCGCCTCGATGCCGGTATTGGGCAGCACGAAATAGAAGACGTAGAGCTGCACCAGGAACGGCGTTCCCCTCAATATATGGATATAGAGGCCGAAAAGCTGGTGCAGGACCGGCACGCGCTGGCTGCGCACGATGCCGATCACGAAGCCGAGGAGGGAACCCGCGACGATGGCGACCAGCGATATCCAGAATGTCTGGACAAAGCCGCTCCACAGGAAGGGCAGGATGGCGACAGTGACGGAATAATAGTGCTGGAGCATCGTCATCTCGCCGCGTTCCAGGCCGGGCCGGCGAGCCATCTCTTGACCATCCAGGAGAGCGTCAGCATGACGGCATAAATGGCGAGGTAGCCCACGGCGATGGTGAGGAAGCTCTCGTTCGGGCGCACCCGCTCACTGTTGAGCAGGAGCCCGGCGCTCAGGAAATCGAACACAGCGATGATCGAGAGCAGCGAGGTGTCCTTGATCAGGACGGCGGTCTGGCCGAGCAGCGGCGGCAGGATGTTGGCGAAGGCCTGCGGCAGGACGATGTAGCGAAGGCGCTGGAGATAGGACATGCCGACCGCCTTGCCGCCCTCGACCTGCCCGCGCGGAACGGAGGCGACGCCGGCGCGCACGATTTCGCTCATATAGGCGGCGTTGTGCAGCGACAGCGCCAGCGTTCCGAGCGTCAGTTCGCTCCAGCGGCCGGTAGCGGGAATGAGAAAAGGCAGGCCGTAATAGATGAGGTATATCTGCACCAGAAGCGGCGTGGCGCGGATGAATTCGACGTAGCCGGCGACCGGGCGCCAGAGCGCGGAACGGCTCGACATGCGCCCGAAGGCGAGCACGGTCCCGAGGATGATGGCCACGACTAGGCTGATACCGGCCGCGATGAGCGTGTTTTCGAGGCCCTCGGCGAAACGTCCGAGATATTGCTCGACAATCCGGTAATTATAGAAATTGAGGATCCAGTTCATCCGCTCTCCGCCTTGCAGGGTGACGGACCGTCAGGAGCCTTGAAGGGTGACGGGGACCGTCAGGCCGGCGCGACGGCTTGGTCGCGCCGGTCGGATCGCAGGCGATTATTTGTGGTCCTTTTCCCAGTCGTTGGACGTCCACCAATAGGCCAGCAGTTCCTGCAGCGAATTGTCAGCCGTCTTCAGTTCGACGTAATTGTCGATCCACATCTTGAGATGGAAGGCGTTCGGGCGCGTGGCGAAGGCCAGCGGCTCGCGCGTCATGGTCCCATTGAGCGCCTTCAGATTGTCGAACTGGCGCACATAGGAATTATAGTCCTGGCCGCCGACCATGCCGTCCACACGTCCCATGGTGAGGGTCTGCGCCACCGCCGGTCCGCCGCCGGAGAATACCTTCAGCGTCGCCTTCGGCAGATATTTCTTCACCGCGTCGGCATAGGTGCTGCCCTGAAGGGCGGCGACGGTCACGCCTTCCTTGTTCAGGTCCTGCCAGGACTTGTAGGGCGAATCCTTGCCCGCGAAGGCGATCGTGTCGTTGAAGAAGATCGGCTTCGAGAACAGCAGTTGCGAGGCGCGCTGCGGCGTCGGCGTCATGTCGCCGGCGATCATGTCAGCCTTGCCGGCCAGAAGCGCCGGGATAAGGCCTTTCCAGTCATAATCCTGGAAGACGGCCTTGACGCCGAGGTCCTTCGCCATCTGGCGCGCGAACTCTACGGCAAGACCGGTGCGCGCGCCGTTCTTGTCGACGAAGCTGACCGGCGGCCCCTGAGTCTGGACGGCGACGATCAGTTCGCCTCGCTTCAGTATGTCGTCCATCTCGTCTGCCTGCGCGACGGTCGCCACCGCGAAGCAGACAGCCGTCATGGCGATCAATCCCGCCGCCAGTCTGGTCAATAGGCTTTTCATTCTCTTCTCCCTTGTTGTCTTTTCGGTTCGATGGATCGTAATTCCCAAGGCATGCAGCCTACAGGATCTGTTCGAGGAACGCGCGCGTCCGCGCCTCATGAGGGGCATGGAAAATCTGCTGCGGGGGGCCTTCCTCGACGATCCGGCCGGATTCCATGAACAGCATCCGCTGGGCGATTTCGCGGGCGAACCCCATCTCGTGGGTCACTACCGCCATCGTCATGCCTTCGCCCGCGAGTTCGCGCATCAGGTCGAGGATGCCGCTCACGGTTTCCGGGTCCAGCGCCGAAGTCGGCTCGTCGAAAAGCATGATCTTCGGGTCCATAGCGAGCGCGCGGGCGATGGCCACGCGTTGCTGCTGTCCGCCGGAGAGTTGGGCAGGGTAGTGCCCGGCGCGGTCGCCGATCCCCACTTTCGCGAGCAGCTCGTGCGCTCGCCGAAGGGCATCGGCGCGTGAGCGGCGCCGCACCACCACCTGCGGCAGAACGACATTGTCGAGCGCCGTGCGGTGCTGGAACAGATTGAAAAGCTGGAACACCATCCCGACCTCGGCGCGCAACGCGTTCAGGTCGGCGCCGGGCTCGGCGATGGAAACACCATCGACCACGATGCGGCCGGAATCGATCGTCTCCAGCGCGTTCAGCGTGCGCAGGAACGTGCTCTTGCCGGATCCGGACGGGCCGAAGATCACCAGCACCTCGCCATGCGCCAGTTCTGTCGTTACCCCGTCGAGCGCGAGATGGGACCGGCCATCGGCCAGCCGATAGGTCTTGCGGACGTTTTCGGCGACCACGATGGGCCGTGAATCGGAACCTGCCGCGGCCGGCGCGGCTTTGCCCATCCTGCTTCCGGCACTTCCGGCTGCAGCCAATGGCCCCTCTCCTCCGGCCAAGAATTCCCTCCCGAGCGCCTTTTGCTTATATCTTCGGCGCGCCGCATGAAAGCCGATCCGCAGGGGCAAGACAAGCCATTTCGCAGGATGCGAAATCCGTTCGTGCCTCAGGTGGCGACGCGGGAAAGATTGGTCTAGCCTCGCCCATCAGCTTTGCAATTCAGTCCGGAGAAACCAGATGCCGTTTCGCGCCGCAGTCGTTCAGATCGGTTCCGTGCCTTTCGACAAGGAAGCCACCGTAGAAAAGGTGGTGCGCTATATCAACGAAGGTGCAGCGACCGGGGCGAAGCTGCTGGTCTTTCCCGAAGCGCTGGTCTCGGCCTATCCGAAGGGCGCCGATTTCGGCGCGCGGGTCGGCGGCCGTCTACCGCGCGGGCGTGACGATTTCCTGCGCTATCACAAGAGTGCGATCGACGTTCCCGGGCCGGAGGTCGGTGAGATCGCAGCCGCCGCGCGCGAGGCGGGCGTACATGTCGTGATCGGTGTCATCGAGCGCGATTCCGGCACACTCTACTGCACCGTTCTCTTCTTCGGACCCGAACAAGGCTATCTCGGCAAGCACCGCAAGCTGATGCCGACGGCTTCGGAGCGGCTGATCTGGGGTTTTGGCGACGGCTCGACCTTGCCAGTCTACGACACCGCGATCGGCCGCCTCGGTTCGGTGATCTGCTGGGAAAACTACATGCCGCTGATGCGCACCGCGATGTATGCCAAGAAGATCCAGCTCTATTGCGCGCCGACGGCCGACGACCGTGACACATGGCAGGCGACGATGCGGCATATCGCGCTCGAAGGCCGCTGTTTCGTGCTGTCGGCCTGCCAGTATATCACGCGCGGCGCCTTCCCCGACGATTATGACGCGATCCAGGGCGACGAGCCGGATACGGTGCTGATGCGCGGCGGCAGCCTGATCGTGTCGCCGCTCGGCGAAGTGCTGGCCGGCCCCAACTTCGACTGCGAGTGTATCCTGACCGCCGATCTGAACCTCGACGACATCACCCGTGGCAAATACGATTTCGACGCGGTCGGGCACTATGCCAGGCCGGATGTGTTCCGCCTGCTGGTAGATGAGAGCGCGAAGCCGGCGATGCTGAACAGCGTCGGCTTTGCCGAAAGCGGGGAGTGAAACCGCTTCCTTAATCCTGCTGTTCTTTCGGTTTCGCCGACCAGGCGAAGGCGGCACAAGCGATCTGGACGCAGCCGCCGAGCAGCATGGCCGCGCATAGGCCGGTTTCCTCTCCTCCGGCAAAGGCGAATACCGAGCCGAGAATGGCGACGCCGACGGTGGCGCCCGCCATGCGGGCGACATTGATCAGCGAGGAAGCCGTGCCCGAACGGGATGCGGCGACCGCGCCCACCGCGATGCCCATCAGCGGCCCGGTCGCGATGCCCATGCCGAGGCCGGTCAGCGTCAGACCTATCTCCTCCGCCGGGAAACTGGACAAAGTAGCGCCGATGGCGATCAGCAGTAGGCCGAGCCCGATGATGGAGACGCCGCCGCTCGTCACGATCCGCGTCCCGAAGCTGCGTACCAATGCGCCCGTAAACGGCGAGACGAGTACGAATATGAGCGCCATCGACATCATGGCGAGGCCGGCCTGCGTGGCGTTCAGGCCTCCGGTGCTCTGCCAGGTCAGCGGCAAGAGGAAAAGGGTCCCGTACATGCCGAAGGTCATGCCGGCGGTGGCGACCGCGGCACCACGAAATTCGCGGATGCGGAAAATATCGAGCGGCACGAGCGCAGCGGCGCCCTTGGCCGCCTCGACCCTGACGAAGAGGATGGCCGAGATCGCGCTGACGGCAAGGGCAAGCGCGGCTTCGGTCCATGAGGCATGCGATTCGATTGCGGCATAGGCGAGCGCTCCCAACGCGATCATGCCAAGCGCCTGCGCCGATGCATCGAAACGGCGGCCGACGGGATCGCGTGATTCGGGGATCGAAATGGGCGCCAGGAACAGGGCCGCCGCACCGAGCGGAATGGCGATGAGGAAGACGCTCGACCAGCCGAAATGATGGATCAGGACACCGCCAAGCGTCGGCCCGATGGCAAGCGCCAGCCCGTTGCATGCCGCCCAGATGCCGAGCGCGCGTCCACGCTCGGCCGGCTGCTGCCAGACCACGCGGATGTTCGCAAGCGATGCCGGGATGATGAGGGCCGCTCCAAGGCCTGCCACGGCGCGGGCCGTAATGAGGATTGCGATGGAGGGCGCGAAGGCGCAACCGAGCGAGGCGAGCGTCAGGACAAGGCCGCCTGCCATGAAAATGAGTCGCCGGCCGTAGAGATCGGCAAGAAGGCCTCCGGTCAAAAGGAGAACGGCGTAAACGAGGTTGTAGCTGTCGATAACCCATTGCATGGCGCCGACGCCGGCATCGAAATAGGCGCCGATCGGCCGCATGGCTAGGTTGACCACAGCCGTGTCGACCTGAGCGACGAGAACCGCGAGACAGAGCGCAATCAGGGCGAGTTGGCGATGCCCCGCGCTTCGGGCCGGAGAGCCGTCCACGATCCTTGTATCGATTATGTTCACCGCAGGCTCCCTCTGCTTTTGTTTCGACAGAGTTTGTAAGGGCAAAGCGGGCGAAGATGCTTCGGTTCTGATCGAACTGTGCATGTCGACCGGTCGCGCGAATCCACTTTGCCAATCTAGGGCCGGACCCCCATTGCCGCCCACCCGGTTTTGTCAGGAGACTTTGCCGCCGCAAATCCGGCTTGCTTTCCCTCCTACCCGTCGCTGCGCGGAGTTCCCGCTTGACTTCATTTGCCCGCACCCTTCAATGCGGGCGGAGACGTCGCTTCGAGGGGATATGGATGGAGCTTTCCTTTCCGTGGCCGATGAGCCAGGGCGAATGGCTAGCCTGGATTTCGGCCGCGGTGACCGTTCTCCTCGGCGTCTTTTTTCTGTTTGCCGCGGGTACGGGGCTGAAGGCGCTGCGCTTGCAGACCGCGCCGGACCGGCCGCAGGCGCTGGCGGAAGTGTGCGGCCGTGTGGCGGGCTTCTATCTTGGCCTCGGGCTAGCCGCGATCCTGCTCGCCCAGCCGCTGATCTATATGGCGCTCGGCTTTGCCTGGGCGTTTACGGCATTCGGCCGACTGGTCTCGATGCTCTCAGACGGCGGCGGCAGGCTCTACAATCTCGTCCTATTGGTCGTGGAGGTCGTGCTGGCGGCGTTGCCACTTCTCTTCGCCTTCGGACTGGTGTCGTAGAATCCCTACGAGCGACGGCCGGGCGGGGCTGCGACAATCCTTACCAAAGTGCGGGATCGCACGGTGTTGCGAGTCGGAATAGCCTGTGCTAGACGGCAGGCGACATTCGATCGGGGGATGCGGCATGTTCATTCGCACGGTCGGGAAATATCAACAAAGTCAAGGGTTTAGCCGCGATTTGTAGCTGGCGCGCGAAATCCTGACAGCCAGCCGAGAGAAAAACCGTCCGTGGCACAGTCCGGTTCGCTCATCTCAGGTGTCGCAGAGCGCTATGCGGGCTCGCTTTTCGAGCTTGCCCGGCAGGAAAACTCCGTCTCGAAAGTCGAGGCCGACCTCGGCCGGTTCGAGGAACTGCTGGACGGCAGCGACGACCTGAAGCGGCTGATCTCAAGCCCCGTCTTCTCCGCCGAGGATCAGCTTCACGCCATTTCTGCCATCGCCGACAAAGCGAAAATCACCGGTCTTGCGGGCAATTTCCTACGCGTCGTGGCGAAGAACCGACGGCTTTTCGCGGTGCCGGGCATGATCCGCGCCTTCCGCCAGATCGCGGCCGAAGCCCGCGGCGAGGTGGCCGGCGAGGTGACATCCGCGCACAGGCTGACGCCGGCGCAGGAAAAGGAATTGAAGGCGACGCTGAAATCGATCGCGGGCAAGGATGTCGCGATCAGCGTTTCGGTAGACCCCTCGCTGCTCGGCGGCATGATCGTCAAGATCGGCTCGCGCCAGATAGACACTTCGCTCAGAACCAAACTGAATTCGCTCAAGCTTGCACTTAAAGAGGTCGGCTGATGGATATCCGCGCCGCGGAAATTTCCGCAATCCTGAAAGATCAGATCAAGAATTTCGGCCGCGAGGCCGAGGTCACGGAAGTCGGCCAGGTGCTCTCCGTCGGTGACGGCATCGCCCGCGTCTACGGCCTCGACAACGTCCAGGCCGGCGAGATGGTGGAGTTCCCCGGTGGCATCCGCGGCATGGCGCTCAACCTCGAGAGCGACAATGTCGGTGTCGTCATCTTCGGTAACGACCGCGACATCAAGGAAGGCGATACGGTCAAGCGCACCGGCGCCATCGTCGACGTTCCGGTCGGGCCGGAACTCCTCGGCCGCGTTGTCGACGCGCTCGGCAACCCGATCGACGGCAAGGGGCCGATCAAGGCCAAGGAGCGCAAGCGCGTCGACGTGAAGGCGCCCGGCATCATTCCGCGCAAGTCGGTGCACGAGCCGATGTCGACCGGCCTCAAGGCGATCGACGCGCTTATCCCGATCGGTCGCGGCCAGCGCGAGCTGGTCATCGGCGACCGCCAGACCGGCAAGACCGCCATCATCCTCGACAGCTTCCTCAACCAGAAGCCGCTCAACGAAGGCGACGACGAGAGCGCCAAGCTCTACTGCGTCTATGTCGCCGTCGGCCAGAAGCGCTCGACGGTCGCGCAGTTCGTCAAGGTCCTGGAAGAGCGCGGCGCGCTCGAATATTCGATCGTCGTCGCCGCCACCGCTTCCGACCCGGCCCCGATGCAGTTCCTGGCGCCGTTTGCCGGCTGCACGATGGGCGAATATTTCCGCGACAACGGCAAGCATGCGCTGATCGGTTATGACGATCTCTCCAAGCAGGCCGTGGCCTACCGCCAGATGTCGCTCCTGCTTCGCCGCCCGCCGGGACGCGAGGCCTATCCGGGCGACGTCTTCTACCTGCATTCGCGCCTGCTCGAACGTGCCGCGAAGATGAACGACGACAATGGCGGCGGTTCGCTTACCGCGCTGCCGATCATCGAGACGCAGGCGAACGACGTGTCGGCCTACATCCCGACCAACGTGATCTCGATCACCGACGGCCAGATCTTCCTGGAGACGAATCTGTTCTTCCAGGGTATCCGTCCGGCCGTGAACGTAGGCTTGTCGGTGTCACGCGTTGGCTCCGCCGCCCAGATCAAGGCGATGAAGCAGGTCGCGGGCTCCATCAAGGGCGAGCTTGCACAGTACCGCGAGATGGCGGCCTTCGCGCAGTTCGGCTCCGACCTCGACGCGGCGACCCAGCGTCTGCTCAACCGCGGCGCACGCCTGACCGAGCTCCTGAAGCAGCCGCAATTCTCGCCGCTCAAGACGGAAGAGCAGGTCGCGGTGATCTTCGCCGGCGTCAACGGCTATCTCGACAAGCTTGCGGTCGCCGATGTCGGCCGTTTCGAGCAGGGCCTGCTTGCCCATATGCGCTCGGAAGGCAAGGCCGTACTCGACGCGATCCGTAAGGAGAAGGCGCTTTCCGACGATCTGCGCGACAAGCTGAAGGCCCAGATCGACGCCTTCGCCAAGAACTTCGCCTGACGCTTAAGGACGGGTTTCGGGCATGGCGTCACTAAAGGACCTGCGTAACCGTATCGCCTCGGTCAAGGCGACGCAGAAGATCACCAAGGCGATGCAGATGGTCGCCGCGGCGAAGCTGCGCCGTGCCCAGGAGGCTGCGGAGGCGGCAAGGCCGTATTCGGAGCGCATGGCGACCGTGCTTGCCAATGTCACGCGCACGATCAGTGCCGGCTCGGACGTGCCGGCGCTGATGGGCGGCACCGGCAAGGACGCCGTCCACCTGCTGGTCGTCTGTACGGCGGAGCGCGGCCTTTGCGGCGGTTTCAACAGCCAGATCGCGCGTCTTGCGCGCGATCATGTGCGGCACCTTCTGGCCGAGGGCAAAACGGTCAAGATCCTCTGCGTCGGCAAGAAGGGTTTCGACATCCTGCGCCGCGATTTCGGCGCCATGATCATCGACCGGGTCGACCTCCGCGAGGTGAAGCAGATCGGCTTCGCTAATGCCGACGCGATCGCGCAAAAGGTGATCGGGCTCTTCAACGCCGGCGAGTTCGATGTCTGCACGCTGTTCTATTCGCAGTTCAAGTCGGTGATCTCACAGATCCCGACGGCGCACCAGCTTATCCCGCTGAAGACCGAGGCTGCCGCCGAGGAAGATGCGGGCACGGACGGGGCGATCTACGAATATGAGCCCGATGCCAGCGAGATCCTCGGCGATCTCATCCCGCGCAACATCGCGGTGCAGATTTTCCACGCGCTTCTGGAAAACGCGGCCGGCGAGATGGGCGCCAAGATGACGGCGATGGATAATGCCACCCGGAACGCGGGCGACATGATCAACCGGTTGTCGATCACCTACAACCGCCAGCGCCAGGCGCAGATCACCAAGGAACTGATCGAAATCATTTCGGGCGCCGAAGCGCTCTAGACGAACAGGAAAGAGGTTAGACAATGGCGAAAGCAGCGACCCCGAAGACCGCCGCCAAGGCCGCCCCCAAAGCAGCAGCGAAAGCCGCCCCCAAGGCCGCTACGAAGGCCGCTGCCGCGAAAACGGCTGCTCCCAGGGCTGCGGCAAAGGCCGCTCCGAAGGCCGCGGAGAAGAAGGTTTCGGCCCCGGTGCGCAAGTCGGCTTCGGTTGCCACCGGCACGGTCGCCCAGGTCATCGGCGCCGTCGTCGACGTCGCCTTCCAGGAAGGCAAGCTCCCGGCCATCCTGAACGCGCTCGAGACCGACAATGGCGGCAATAGGCTGGTGCTGGAAGTGGCGCAGCATCTCGGCGAGAACACCGTGCGCTGCATTGCCATGGACACGACCGAGGGCCTGACCCGCGGCCAACCGGTCAGCGATACAGGCGCGCCGATCTCCGTGCCGGTCGGCCCGGAGATGCTCGGCCGCATCATCAACGTCATCGGCGAGCCGGTGGATGAGGCCGGCCCGGTCGATGCCACCGAGTATCGTCCCATCCACGCGCCGGCTCCGGCCTATGTCGAGCAATCGACGGAAGCCGCGATCCTCATCACCGGCATCAAGGTCATCGACCTCCTGGCTCCATATGCCAGGGGCGGCAAGATCGGCCTGTTCGGCGGCGCAGGCGTCGGCAAGACCGTGCTCATCCAGGAACTGATCAACAACATCGCCAAGGCGCATGGCGGCTATTCGGTGTTCGCCGGCGTCGGCGAGCGTACCCGCGAGGGCAACGACCTCTATCACGAGTTCATCGAATCCGGCGTCAACAAGAAGGGCGGCGGCGAGGGTTCCAAGGCCGCGCTCGTCTACGGCCAGATGAACGAGCCGCCCGGAGCGCGTGCCCGCGTCGGCCTGACGGGCCTCACCGTCGCGGAATATTTCCGCGACCAGGGCCAGGACGTGCTGTTCTTCGTCGACAACATCTTCCGCTTCACGCAGGCGGGTTCGGAAGTGTCGGCGCTCCTCGGCCGCATCCCTTCGGCCGTGGGCTACCAGCCGACGCTCGCGACCGACATGGGGGCGCTGCAGGAGCGCATCACCACCACCACCAAGGGCTCGATCACCTCGGTGCAGGCCATCTACGTGCCGGCCGACGACCTGACCGATCCGGCGCCGGCGACATCCTTCGCCCACTTGGACGCGACGACGACGCTGTCGCGCTCGATCGCGGAAAAGGGCATCTATCCGGCGGTGGACCCGCTCGATTCCACCTCACGCATGCTCGATCCGATGATCGTCGGCGAGGAGCACTACCAGACGGCGCGTCTCGTGCAGTCGACGCTTCAGCGCTACAAGGCACTGCAGGACATCATCGCCATCCTGGGCATGGACGAGCTTTCAGAAGAGGACAAGATGACGGTGGCGCGCGCCCGCAAGATCGAGCGCTTCCTGTCGCAGCCCTTCTTCGTGGCTGAAGTCTTCACCGGTTCGCCGGGCAAGCTGGTCGACCTCGCCGACACGATCAAGGGCTTCAAGGGTCTCTGCAACGGCGAATACGACCATCTTCCGGAAGCGGCCTTCTACATGGTCGGAACCATCGAGGAAGCCGTCGAGAAGGCCGAGAAGCTGGCCGCGGAAGCGGCGTAAGAGAGCGAGTAGCGAATAGGGAGTAGCGAATAGGGTTGGTCGAAAGCTTATGCGGATTTCCTTCGCTATTCGCTATTTCGCTATTCGCTAATACGCCATGGCTGAATCCTTCAAGTTCGAACTGGTCTCACCGGAACGGCTCCTCGTTTCGGAGGAAGTCGAGTCCGTCATCGTCCCCGGCAAGGAGGGCGAGATGACGGTGCTCGCCCGCCATATGCCGGTCATGACCACGATGCGGCCGGGACTGGTCACCGTGAGGACCACGGACGGTCGCACCGAGCGCTACGTCGTCTATGGCGGCTTCGTCGACATATTGCCGGATTCCTGTACGCTCTTGGCGGAATTCTCCGTGCACGAGAACGATCTCGACCGTGCCGATCTCGGCCGCCGGGTGCAGGAGACGCGGGACGCCATCTCGCAGGCGGAAAGCCCCGAGCACCGGACCAAGCTCGAGGAATTCCTGCACCAGCTGGTTACACTCGAAAACGCGATGATCCCGGCCTGATTTTTCAACCGGGTTGGATCGAAAAAGCGGGCTTCGGCCCGCTTTTTTTGTTGCTGGTGGGCGCGACGATAGAAATTTCGTGAGCTCTTTCATGCGACAGAGTGCATATGGCCGGTCGATTGCCGTTTCGCCCCACCGCGGCTATGGTTCAAGCATGAGCGATACCACTATCGGCACTGGACGCTGGAGCGATCTCGCCAACCCGACACGGTTCATGGCGCTGGCAGATCGGCTCGTGCCATGGTTGGGCGGGCTGTCGGCCGTCATCCTCGCGGTCGGTCTGTGGGCGAGCTTCAACGCGCCTGCGGACTACCAGCAGGGCCTGACGGTCAGGATCATGTATATCCACGTGCCCTTCGCGTGGCTTGCCATGCTCTGCTACACGCTGATGGCGGCCTCGGCGCTCGGTACGCTGGTATGGCGTCATCCGCTTGCCGACGTCGCGCTGAAATCAGCGGCGCCGATCGGGGCGGCCTTTACCTTTCTGGCGCTGGTCACCGGCTCGATCTGGGGCAAGCCAATGTGGGGCACGTGGTGGGTCTGGGATGCGCGGCTCACTTCCGTCTTCGTGCTGTTCCTCATGTATCTTGGCCTGATCGCGCTGACCCGCGCGCTCGGCGATCCGCAGAAATCGGCGCGCGCCACGGCAGTCCTGACGCTTGTCGGCTTCATCAACATCCCGATCATCAAATTCTCGGTCGACTGGTGGAACACGCTGCATCAAGGCGAGTCTGTCTTCCGCCTCGACGGGCCGACCATCGCGCCGAGCATGTTGTGGCCGCTGATGGTGATGGCGGTCGGCTTCACGTTTCTTTTCTTCACGCTGCACATGGCGGCCATGCGTACGGAAATCCTCAAGCGCCGCGTCGTCACCATGCGGCGGCTCGCCGCCCGCAGCGCCGACAGGGCCTGACATGGACCATCCCTGGTTCGTCGCCACCGCCTACGGCATCTCGGCGATCGTGATCGCCGGCCTGATCGGGTGGATCCTGCTCGACGGTCGGGCCCGGCGGCGAGACATTGCCGCGCTCGAGGCGAGCGGTGTGCGTCGTCGCTCGGCACAGGACAAGAGCAGGCAGGCGTGAGCGTGGAGAACAGTACGACGAAAAGGCGGCGAAGCTGGCTCGCCATCCTGCCCCTTGTCGTCTTCGCGAGCCTCGCGGCGATCTTCTTCATCCAGCTCCGCTCCGGCGAAGACAGTTCGTTCGTTCCGTCCGTCCTGATCGGGCGCGAGGCGCCGGCCACGAACCTGCCACCGCTCGCCGGCAGCGATCTGCCGGGCCTCGCTTCCACCGATTTCAAGGGGCATGTCACGCTGGTCAATGTCTGGGCGTCGTGGTGCGCGCCTTGCCGCGAGGAGCAGCCGCTCCTGATGACGCTGAAGGGCGATCCGCGCTTCCGGCTCACGGGGCTGAATTACAAGGACAAGCCCGAAAATGCGCTGCGCTTCCTCGGCGAGATGGGCAATCCCTTCGCCGCCATCGGTGTCGACGAGAACGGCCGCACCGCGATCGACTGGGGCGTCTACGGCGTGCCGGAAACGTATCTCGTCGGCAAGGACGGCCGCGTCCTTTATAAGCATGTCGGGCCGTTCACCGAACAATCGATCACCGGCGAACTGATGCCGGCGGTCGAGAAGGCGGCTGCGGGCTCGTAAGCTTCAATTCCAACTTCCATGATCTGAAAAAACGACCCTTCTCGTCCATCCCGGATGCCAATCATGAACGACCAGATCGCGGCGCATTTCGAGGCGCAGGCAAAAGCGTGTGACGCGCTCGGCTCGCCCTTTACTGCACGGATATGCCGGGCTGCGATTTCTGTCCTCGATGCAGGAACGGAGACGGGAAGGCGTGTCCTCGGCTGGCCGGGAGATCCCGGTGCGGACGCCTTGTCGCTCAGGCTCGTCGGCGGCCTGCACGCGCTGGTCCTTTCAGGCACCGATGAGGAACTGGCTACCGTCTATCCGCCGAACGAGGCGGACGACGCCAAGCTTCGGGACACGCTCGCCGATGCAATCCGGAGGCGCGACGCCAACCTCGTCAGGTCCCTGGCTTCGCCGCCGCAGACCAACGAGATCGCCCGCTCGGGCATGCTGCTGCCCGGTTTCCTTTTCATCGCCCGCAAGTACCGTATGCCGCTCGCGATCCACGAAATCGGATCGAGCGCCGGGCTCAACCTCAATTTCGACCGGTTTCACTATCGCTATGGTTCGCTGGAATGGGGCGACGCCGGCTCGCCGGTGCAACTGGCGCCCGAAGTTAGAGGTAATCCGCCACCGCTCGAAGGCAGGCTTTCCATCGTAAGCCGCGAAGGCTGCGACATCGCCCCAGTCGATCTGGCCGATCCGGTGAAGCGCCTCGGCCTCAGATCTTATATCTGGGCGGGCCAAACCGGGCGGCTGGAGCGGCTCGATGCGGCGATCCGCGTCGCGATGCAATTTCCCGTCCACGTCGTTGCAGCCGATGCCGCGATGTTCGTAAACAAAAGCCTGGCCGGACGTGTGTCCGACCAGGCATTTGTGCTGTTTCACTCGATCATGTGGCAGTACATGCCGGGGGCGACGAAGTCTGCAATCGAGAAATCCATGAGCGAAGCCGGCGCGGAGGCGACCGAAAGTTCACCGGCCGCCTGGCTCCGCATGGAGCCATTGGCTCCCAAGGCCCGGCATGCGACCCTCTCGCTGACAAGCTGGCCCGGTGGAGAAACCAGGCATCTTGCCGATTGCGACTATCACGGCCGCTGGATCGAATGGGTTGCCGGCCCTGCTCAGCCGTAAATCTGTTTGCGGACGTGACGCAGCATCTCAGTACGGTTGCCGTTCATGTCGGCGAGGTCCCGGTCCGAGAGGGAAAGGATTTCCGAGACAAGCTCGTTATAGCGCCTGTGCTTGGCGATCCGGTCCTTGGTGCGGGAGATCATATCGTTGAAGATCATCGGAGGTCTCCTGTTCGCGGCGCCGCCTTGACGGCGCCCTGGTTTTCCTCCCTGGGTTCTCCATAAAGATGGCTTGATTGTTCTGCATTGCAACATTTTATGCTGCAATGCAGTATTGATCCCGGCGCATGGCTCAACACAAGGAAACGGCGAGAACGTCGGGTCTATTCCTCGGGTTTCTCCTCCGGCGAGTGCCGCGCGATCAGCGGCATCTGCGTCAGCATGAAGAGGAAAGTGAGGGCGGTGAAGCCGAAGAGCTTGAAGCCGGCCCAATATTTGTCGGCGAGGTCCGGTGGATAGATGTGGCCAAGCGTGCGCCAGACGATCTCGTTCAGTACAGCGCAGCCGAGGAAGAACAGGCCCCAGCGGAAGGTGAGCTTGCGCCAGCCTTCCTCGTCGAGCTGGAAGGCCTGGTCGAAGACATAGCCCAGAAGCGCCTTGCCGAAGGCGAGCCCGCCGAGAAGCAAGCCGCCGAACAGCGCATAGACCAGCGTCGGCTTCATCTTGATGAAGGTGTCGTCGTGGAGCCAGAGCGTGAGCCCGCCGAAGAACAATACGACGACGCCCGACACCAGCGGCATAAGCGCCAGCGTCCGCGTCAATATCCAAGAGACGGCAAGTGCGGCCACGCTCGTCACCATGAAGAGCGCTGTAGCGATGAAGATCGGCTTGCCGATTTCACCCAGCACCGGAAACAGCGTCGTCAGCCAATCGCCCTTATAGGTGACGAGGAAGAAGACGATGAGCGGCCCCATTTCGAGGGCGAATTTCAGGCCGGGATTGATCTTCTTCTGCCGCGGGTCGCCGGGTGCGCGTTCGATGATGGGTTCAGCCATGAAATGCCGTTCCTGAGGGTTTTGCCAGAGATTTTTGAACGAACGTCGTTCTGCCCGTAGCCGAGGATTGTGGCGAAGGCCAGCACAAAGGCCTATCCGCCGTGGTTTCGCCGGTCACGCTACGCCGGCAATTGCTTGCGCGAATTCCTTTGCCGAGAACGGCTCCAGATCGTCCACCTGCTCGCCGACGCCGATGAAATAGACCGGCAGCTTGTGCTTGGCGGCGATGGCGACGAGGATACCGCCACGTGCCGTACCGTCGAGCTTGGTCAACACCAGCCCGTTGACGCCGGCGATGTTGCGGAAAATCTCGACCTGATTGAGCGCGTTCTGCCCGGTCGTGGCGTCCACTGTCTGCAATACGGTGTGGGGTGCTTCCGGATCGAGCTTGCCCAGCACGCGCACGATCTTTTCCAGCTCCGCCATCAACTCGGCCCTGTTCTGCAACCGGCCGGCCGTGTCGATGATGAGCACGTCACTGCCGGCTTCCTTCGCTTTTTCGAAGGCGTCATAGGCGAGGCCGGCGGCATCGGCGCCGAGCTTGGAGGCGATCACCGGCGAATGCGTGCGCTCACCCCAGATCTTGAGTTGCTCGATCGCAGCGGCGCGGAACGTGTCGCCAGCTGCCAGCATGACCGAAAGGCCGCCTGCGGTAAGCTTGGCGGCGAGCTTGCCTATAGTCGTCGTCTTGCCGGTACCGTTGACGCCGACGACGAGGATGACATGCGGCTTGTGCGACAGGTCGAGTTCCAGCGGCAGCGCGACCGGCGCCAGCACCTTTTCCATTTCGGTCGCCATGACGCCGCGTACTTCCGCATCGGAGATATCACGGCCATAGCGGCCCGAGGCCAGCGCGTCGGTGACGCGGATCGCCGTCTCGACGCCGAGATCGGCGCGGATCAGCACGTCCTCGAGGTCCTGCAGCGTATCCTCGTCCAGTTTCCGCTTGGTGAAGATACCGGCGATGTTGCCGGTAAGCTCGCGCGAGGAGCGCGACAGGCCGGCCCGCATGCGCTGGAACCAGGACTGGCGCGGCGCAGGAGCGGGCTCCGGAGTCTTCTCGGGCTCCAGCTTCCGCTCGACGGCCTTGGCGACGGATACTTTGCCTTCCGGTTTGCGTGGTGAAGCCGGTGCAGCAGAGGGAGGTGTCTCGGCCGCGCCCGGTGTTTCCAGCGGCGGCTCCGGCACAGCCGGAACGTCGTCGGGCTCGGGTTGCGGCGTCTCCGGTGTTGGCTCCGGCGGGACCTCGGGCGCAGGCTCTGGCTCAGGAGGGGCCGCCTGCGGTGCTGGTTCGGGCTTCTTTGGGCCAGGCTCCGATGGCGCTTCGGGTGCCGATTCCAGTGCAGACGGAACCTCGGGTGTCGTAAGCGGCTCCGGCGTAGGCTTTGGCTCTTCGCGGATCGGCTCGGCCGATACTACTGGCGGAGGCAGCGGTTCCTGTTCCGGTTCAGCGGGAACTTCCGGTACCGGAGCAGCCTCCGGCCGCGGCTTCGGCTCGCCCGGCGTCTCTTGCCGCGCGGGTTCCAGCTCTTCTGCTACAGGCTCCGAGAGCACTTCTGGCGCTGGCCCCGGCTCGGGTTCGGACGGAGTTTCAGGCGTAGGAACCGGTTGCGATTCCGCTATCGGATATGCCTCGGGTGCTCGCTCTGGCGCAGGTTGCTCGGGAGGCGGCACCGGTTGCGGCGCAGGTTCCGGCTCGGCGACAGTGTCGCGGGCGACTGGGGGTTCCGGCTTCTCGGGCGCCTTGCCCTTGAAACCTTCCAGCGCATCGAGATTGAGCGGCGGAAGCGTCTCGTCTTCCGCCGGGCGTTCCTCGACCTGCTTCTTGCCGAAGGAAAAGACCTTCTTGATGAATCCGAATGCCATATCGCCTTCCGCTCAGGCGGCCTCGGCCGCGGGCACACGGGCGATCAGCCGCGCGCCGTCATGGCCAGCAATGATGGCATCGACGATTTCGCCTGGCACGCCGGCATCGATGGCGGCCACCGTGAAACCTTCAGTGCGGCCGATGCCGTCATGCTCGACCAGGATCGATTGCCGACTGCCGATCAGCCGGTCGAGATGCGCGCGGTAGGCGCGCTCGCCCGCCTCGCGCAGCCGCGCCGCGCGCTCTTTCACGACCGCACGCGCCACCTGCGGCATGCGGGCGGCCGGCGTTCCCTCGCGCGGCGAGAATGGGAAGACATGAAGATGCGTCAACCCGCATTCCTCGACGATCGCCAGCGAGTTCTCGAACATCGCTTCCGTCTCGGTCGGGAAGCCGGCGATCATGTCGGCGCCGAAGACGATATCGGGACGCAGCCGCCCTATTTCGGCGCAGAAACGGATGGAATCGGCGCGCAGATGGCGGCGCTTCATGCGCTTCAAAATCATGTCGTCGCCGGCCTGCAGCGACAGATGCAAATGCGGCATCAGCCGCTTCTCAGCGGCGATTGCCTCGACCAGTTCCTCGTCGGCTTCAATGGAGTCAATAGAGGAAAGGCGCAGCCGGCGAACCTCCGACACTTGCCGCAGGATCGTGCGTACCAGCCGGCCAAGGCGCGGCTTGCCGGGCAGATCGGCGCCGTAGCTCGTCATGTCAACGCCAGTCAACACGATCTCGGCATAGCCGTTGCCGGCGAGGCGCTTCACCTGCTCGACGACGGCGCCCATCGGCACGGAGCGGGAATTGCCGCGGCCGTAAGGGATGATGCAGAAGGTGCAGCGGTGGTCGCAGCCGTTCTGCACCTGCACGAAGGCGCGGGCGCGGCCCTCTATGGCGTCCACCATATGCGAGGCGGTTTCCCTTACGCTCATGATGTCGTTGACGCGGACCTTCTCGGTATCGTTGACGCCGAAATCCGGCAGAGCGCGGTAATTGTGCGCGGCAAGCTTTTCCTCGTTGCCGAGTACCAGATCGACCTCGCCCATGGCGGCGAAGGCGGCGGGGGCGGTCTGCGCGGCGCAGCCCGTCACGATGATGCGCGCATCCGGCCGTTCGCGCCGCGCCTTGCGGATCGCCTGCTTGGCCTGCCGCACGGCCTCCGAGGTCACCGCGCAGGTGTTGAAGACCACCGCGCCGCCGTCAAGCTCGCCAAGGCCGGCCTTGCCCGCCTCGCGCCGCATGACTTCCGATTCATAGGTGTTCATGCGGCAGCCGAAGGTGACGATTTCGAGAGCCATCAAACTGACTCCCCGGCCGTCTTACCCCCACCCCTAACCCCTCCCCACAAGGGGGAGGGGGACTTTCTGGCAGCCCCACATTGCACCAAGTATCGATAGTAGTGGCTGCAAGCACGATGAAGGCGTCTCCCTCCCCCTTGTGGGGAGGGATTAAGGGTGGGGGTACGTTCGACTACAAAGCAACCCATCAAGCCGCGCCCTGCTCGTTGCGCATCCACTGGCCGGTGGCCGGATCGAGCGTGCCGGAAAACTCCCACTCCGCCGGGCCGGTCATGATCACATGATCGTCCTCGCGCCATTCGATCAGGAGCGGGCCGCCGGGTACGGTCACCGTCACAGTACGTTCCGTGCGCCGCGTCCGTGCGCCGCAGACGGCGGCGGCGCAGGCGGCCGAGCCGCACGCACGCGTCAGGCCGGCGCCGCGTTCCCATGTGCGGATGGTCATGGCGTCGGGCGCCGTCACTCGCGCTATCGAGATATTGGCACGTTCGGGGAAGATCGGATGATTCTCGAGCAGCGGGCCGAAGCGGTCGAGCGCGTACGACCAGACATCGTTCTCGACCCAGAAGATCGCATGCGGGTTGCCCATCGAAACGACTGAGGGCGAATGCAGGACGGGCTGGTCGATCGGCCCGACCTGAAGCTCTATCATGCGCGTGTCGCGGAACTCTTCGGCAAGCGGGATTTCCTGCCAGCCGAAACGGGGCTTGCCCATGTCGACGGAAATCAGCCCGTCCGCATGTTCATGCGCGTCGAGGATCCCGGCGACCGTCTCGAAGAGGAAATTCTTGCGGCCGGTCTCGGCGGCGAGCGCCTGTACGACGCAGCGCATGCCGTTGCCGCAGGCCTGCGCCGGGCTGCCGTCCGAATTGATGATCGAGACGTAATTGTCCGTACCGTCGGTGCGCGCGTCGTGGATCGCCATGATCTGGTCGAACTTCATGGCCGGATCGGCGTTGAGCGCAATCGCCGCCGCCGGCGCGATGCGGTCGGCGCGGCCGCGCATGTCGGCGACGATGATCTCGTTGCCGAGCCCGTTCATCCTGGCGAATTCGACGCGCTTTTCCATGCCGCACTGCAGCCCTATCCGCTTTCGGGGCCTATATGGCGGAAAAGGCCGGGGATTACCAGTATCGAGCCGTCAGAGGCCAAGATAGGCGCGGCGCACTTCGGGGTCGTCGATCAGATCCTTGGCGGCGCCCTCGTGGACGATGCGGCCGGTCTCCATGACATAGCCGCGGTCGGCGCCGGAAAGCGCCAGATGCACGTCCTGCTCGACCAGAAGAACGGTCACGCCCTCGTCGCGGATTTTCGCCAGCACCTGCATCAACTGCTCGACCACTACCGGGGCGAGGCCGAGGCTCATCTCATCGATCATCAGGAGGATAGGCCGCGCCATCAGCGCGCGGGCCATGGCGCACATCTGCTGCTCGCCGCCGGACATGGAGCCGGCAAGCTGCCGCCTCCGCTCGCCGAGGCGCGGGAAGAGGCCGTACATCCGCCCGAGGTCCTCGGCGACGCCCCCCTTGTCGGCGCGGCGATAGGCGCCCATCAGGAGATTGTCCTCGACCGTCATGCGGTCGAAAAGCTGGCGCCCTTCCGGCACCTGCACGAGGCCGGAGCCGAACGCCTCGTCCGGCGTCATCGGCACGAGGTCGCGGCCCTTGAACTCGATGCGGCCCGTCGCGGCGATGACGCGCGACAGGGCGCGCAGCATGGTGGTCTTGCCGGCGCCGTTGGAGCCGACCATGGCGACGATCTCCGCCGGGCGCACCTCCAGCGAGACCTCGTGCAGCACCGGCATGCCGCCATAGCCCGCGCCGAGGCCGGAAACCTTGAGCAACGCGCCGTCGGCGCTTTTCCCTGACGCGCTCATGCCCGCCTCTTGCCCAGATATGCCTCGACCACCGTCTTGTCGGAGAGGACCGCATCGGGCTCGCCGTCGGCGATCTTCTCGCCGTGATGGATCACCAGCAACCGGTCGGAGAGGCTCTTGATGGCCTTGATGACGTGTTCGATGACGAGAATGGTGATGCCGGAATCGCGTACTTTGCGGATGACGTCGATCACCTCGTCGATCTCGACATGGTTCAGTCCGGCCATAACCTCGTCGCAGAGCAGAAGTTTCGGCTCCATGGCCAGCGCCTTGGCGAGTTCGAGCCGCTTGCGGCCCGGGCCGCCAAGCTCGTCGGCGCGCTGGTCGGCGAAGCGGCCGAGCCCAACGAAATCAAGGTGGCGCCGTGCCTTTTCGCGTGCTTCCTTGAGGTCGGCTGTGCCTTCGCCCTTGCCGAAAAGGGCGCCGACGGCGACGTTGTCGAGCACCGACAGGCCGGGGAAGGGCCGCATGATCTGGAAGGTGCGGCCGATGCCGAGCCGGGCGCGGCGGAAGGCCGGCAGCGATCTGATGGAATGGCCCCCGAACATGATGTCGCCCGAACTCGGCGCAAGCGTGCCGCTGATGAGGCTCACCAGCGTGGTCTTGCCGGCACCGTTCGGGCCGATGACGCCGAGGATCTCGCCCTCGTTCAGCGTGAAGCTGACATCGTTGACGGCGATCAAGCCGGCGAAGCGCCGCGTGACGTGATCGATTTCCAGGATGGCGCTCATATGCGGTGCGCCTTGACGTTCTGGATGAAATAGCGCCAGCCGGAGGTGCGGAAGTGGCGGATTATGTCGGCGAGGCCGCGCGGCATCAATACGACTGCGGCCACCACGACGATGCCGAAGAACAGTCCGGCGACGCTGGTGATCTCGCTGGAAAGCACTTCGGAGATGGCCGAAAGCACGAACGCGCCGACGACCGGACCGAATATAGTGCCCGGCCCGCCGAACACGGCCATGATGATCATCTTGACGTTCAGGCTGATGTCGAAGGCGCTGGCCGGGTCGAGGAAGGTGATCCAGTAGGCCTGGATGCCGCCGGCAAGCGCGGAAAAGAGGCCTGAAAGCGCGAACGCCATCACCTTGTAGAGCGTCGTGTTGACGCCCATCACGGCCGCGCCCTCCTCATTCTCGCGGATGGCGATGAGGCCGAAGCCGAAGCGGCTTCTGGTCAGCCATGCGACGGTGAGCGTGGCCGCCACCAGAAGGGCGAGCGCCAGTTCGTAGAACATCGCATCGTTGTTGAGCGGCGGTAGCACCAGTCCGATATTCTGACCGAAGAGCGGGATATTGGAAACGATCGCGGCCACCACCTGCGCCAGCGCCAGCGTGGCGATGGCGAAATAGTGGCCTTTCAGCCGAAGCACGGGGAGGCCGAGCAGGATGGCGAAGGCCACGGCCATGACGGCGCCGAAGATCATACCGACCCAGAAGGGCAGGTTCCACTGGACCATGGCAATGGCGACACCATAGGCGCCGAGGCCGAAGAAAGTGGAATTGCCGAAAGAGGCGTACCCCGTATAGCCGCCGATGATATTCCAACCTTGGGCCAGCACGGCGAGAAGAAGCGTCGAAATGCCGAACTGCACGATCACGTCCGAACCGACCCACGGCACGGCCGCAAGGATGGCGACGACGACGACGGCGACAGCGATGCGTGCTGTGGTGCTCATGCCGTCCTCCCGAGAAGGCCGCTCGGCCGGATGATGAGTACCAGAACCAGCACGCCGAAGCTCGCCACGTCGCCGAAGGTGGCGCCGATATAGAGGATGGCGAGCGATTCGATGATGCCGAGCACCAGACCGCCGACGATCACGCCGAGCGGGTTGTCGAGGCCGCCGATGATGGCGATGGCGAAGCATTTCGCCGTCAGCGTCGCACCGATATAGGGGTTGATCTGCGAAACCGTGCCGTAGAGTCCGCCCGCGACACCGGCAAGCCCGATGCCGATGCCGAACGTCATAGCGTAGAGGTGCCGGGGTTCGACGCCGTAGAGCCGGGCCGCGACAAGGTTCTGCGCGGTCGCGCGGATGGCGCGACCGAGCTTCGTCCTCAGCAGAAACAGCCACATAGCGACTGTCAGCGCGATGGCGACACCGAAGGCCGCAAGCCGCACGGTCGGGATGACGACCGGGCCGAGCGCGACATTGGTGCCCGCGTAGGAGGGGTTGATGGTGCGGAAATCGGCGGAGAAGGCGAGTTGCGCCAGATAGGTCAGCACGACCTCCATGCCGAAGGTGATGAGCAGCGTGTTGAACATCGGCGCGCGCACGACGAGGTTCAGTATTCCCCGCTGCACTGCATAGCCGACACCGAACATGACGATCGCCGTGATCGGCAGGCCGAGGAACGGGTCGATGCCGAGATAGACATAGAGATGCCAGGCGAGATAGGCGCCCAACATGATGAAGGCGCCGTGGGCCAGGTTGACGATGTTGAGGACGCCCCAGACGAGCGCAAGCCCCAGCGCCATGATCGCGTAGAGCCCGCCCAGAAGGATGCCGTTGATCAGGACTTGCGCGAGCAGATCCAAGCAGTCCCCTCCCTTTCGCCGATCCGCCTCAGTTTTCGAGACCGCTTATGAAAGCCACTTGTCCGTCCCATCCAGACAGTGCAGCTATGCGGCCCTTCTCCCCGTTGATACGGGGAGAAGGGTAGTATGGCAACGCTTTCGAGTGTTTTCCTCAGCGCTTGTCCCAGGCCGGCATCGGGTATTTCGGCTTCTCAACGAAGCCCTTGGCACCGTAGACCGCCGCGACCTTGCCTTCCTGAACCTGGATCACCGTCTGCGGCAGGTCGATCTGGCCGTTCTCGGCGAAGGCGATCTTGCCATAGAGGCTGTCGAGGCTGAGCTTGGCGAGGGCGTCCCGGACCTTGGCCTTGTCGGTGCCACCGGCGTCCTCGATCGCCTGCGCGAAGGCTTCGACATCGGCCACGCCGGAGGCGGCGTGGTAGTCAGGCTCATAGCCGTATTTCGCCTTGTAGGCTTCGGCGAACTGCGCCGCATCGCCGAACCATTTGTCCTTGTTGTCGGCGGAAGGCAGCCATGCGGTCATGCCGAAAGCATAATCCGCGTCCTTGCCGAGCGCCTTGCGGAAATCCTCGCTCGGCACGCCGACGGTGAAGGAATACATCTTCGGCGCGACAGCGAGACTCTTGGCCTGGCGCACGAAATTCAGGATCTCGGTTTCGTGGCCGGCGACCAGCACCGCTTCGGCGCCGTTGCTCTTGATCTGCGACAGGAGCGAATTGAAGTCGCTCGCGTTGGAGCTGTACTTCTCGTCCATCACCGTATCGAGCCCGGCGCTCTTCAAGAGATCGCGCGTGCCCTTGGCGACGGAAACGTCGAAGGCGTCATCCGCATAGAGGAGCGCCACCTTCTTCGGTGCCGGATCGAGCTCCTTCAGCATGTTGACGGTCGAGCCGAAATAATTGCTCGCCGGCGCCAGCGTGCCGAAGATGTATTTGAACTTGCGCGAGAAGATCTGGTCCGACGCGCCGCCGCCCTGGACCATCGGGATCTGGTATTTTTCAGAAACCGCAGAATCGGCCAGCGCGAAATTGGAAGCGAAGGGGCCGAGCAGGAAATCTACCTTATCCTGCGAGACGAGCTGCGTGTACTGGCGCACGCTCAAGTTCACGTCGGACTGGTTGTCGTAGATTTTCAGCGCCAGCTTGACCTGTTCGCCGCCGACCTTGACACCGCCCGCCTCGTTGATCTTGTTGACGGCGAACTCGTAGGCGTCCTTGTAGTAGCGGCCGGTATTGGCCGATGGTCCGGTAAGCTGTACCGAGGCGCCGAGTACGATGTCCTTCGCCATCGCCATGCCCGACGAGAGCGCAAGCGCCGTTGCGGCGAGCAGGGCGCAAGCCAGTTTTGTCTTTCCGTTAGACATTATTCTTCCTCCCTTATGAGATTTGATTTTATTCGCGATCCGCGATGGGATGGTCCGCACAATTGTTTCATCGACGCACCATGTCAACTTAGTGATTAGTCGCAAAGGCCGCGTGGTTCCGGCACGTCCCAGACCTCACCCGGCCGCAAGGCGCGGAAACGGTCACGTGCCAAGCCGGCGGTGTCGAGAGCCTCGCGCAACCTGTCCGACGGTTCCGCTATCGGCTCGTTAGTGAGATGAAACGTGCCCCAATGATGGCCGGCCGCATAGGCAGCGTTGGCGAGTTGCATTCCCTCCACAGCCTCTTGGGGGTTCTGGTGCTGCGCCTTCATGAACCAGCGTGGCTCATAGGCGCCGATTGGCAGGATCGCCAGCCGGAAACCACCATGCCTTTGTGCTGCCGCACGATAGTTGCGGCCGGCGTGAAAGCCGGTATCGCCGATGTGATAGATGTTGCCCGCCGGCGTTGCGATCACGAAGGCCGACCACAGCGCCATGCGCCGGTCGCGCGTGCCGCGCGCGGACCAGTGGTGCGCGAGCTCGAAATGGACGGCGCATCCTCCGGCCATCTCCAGCCTGTCGCCCCAATCGCCGGTCTCGATCCGCATCCCGGGCGCGTAGCGGCGGATAATCGCGTCGTTGCCGAGCGGGGTGACGACGAGCGGATCGTGCTTCGCCTTGAGCCAGGCGAGCGTGGCGCCGTCGAGATGGTCATAATGGTTGTGGCTAAGGAGGATCAGATCGATCGGCGGCAGGTCCTCGATGCGGATGCCGGGCGGATTGACGCGCTTCGGACCGAGTGAGGAGAAGGGCGAAGCGCGTGCCGACCAGACCGGATCGGTCAGGATGTTCAGGCCGGCCATCTGCAGGAGGAGGGTCGCGTGGCCCACCATGGTGACGCGCAGGCGATTGCCGTCGAGCCGCTCCGCCGGCCGCACGGGTTCGAAGGGGCTCGGCCAGAAGGCGGGCCATTTCGCGCGGCCGCGTCCCAGTTGCCATTTCAGGAGATCGCTGAATGAGCGCGGTGCGGCGCCCTCCGGATTGAAGAAATGGGTGCCGTCGAAATGGTCGCTTGGCGGACCGGAATAGTAGGGATTGCCTGCCATCGCCGTCTTGCCGGGCACCTCGCTCTTCACGCGTTTGTCGAGGCGAAGATATCCGACGGCAGCGCTTCGGCAAGCGTCACCGCGACTTGTGTCCGGACATCGTTCGCTACAGGCTGGCCGCGCGGGAACGCGGAGATTCGATGATGGTCAAGAAGCGAACGGGTGAACCATGGATGCCGGCGCCGCAATTCGGCCGCTCGCTTTCACGTGGGATCGGCATCAATCTTCTGGTGCCGGATGTCGCGGAGATGGCGGGTTTCTGCCGTGAAGTCCTCGGTGCAACGATCGTCTATGCCGACGAGGATTTCGCCGCTGTCGAGTTGGCCGGCTCGACCTTCATGCTGCATGCCGATCACACCTATCGCGACCATGAGATGGTCGGAGTCGTTCCGGCTGAAGGCGTTCGCGGAGCAGGCGTCGAAATCCGTGTCTACGGCCTCGATCCCGACCTGGTGGAGACGCGCGCCCGGCAATTAGGTGCCATCGTCCTCTCCGGTTCGGTCGACAAGCCGCATGGCTTGCGCGAGTGCCACATCGTGGGACCAAATGGCTATGTATTCGTGCCGGGTATCGCGCTAAGGTAGCAGGGTCAATAGCCTGGTAACGGAAGCGGCAACCGTATTTTAACCATGAGCAGTTGGAATCCTCCTCGCCTGCGCCATAATTTAGGCGCCAGGGACGAAGCGGCCTGTCGCGATCGGGATACAGCCGCATGACGAGGACTCGCTCCTACGGAGGACTGCAATGACTGTTTCGAGAACCGGCCTGCTCGCCGTGTGCCTGGTGGCGTTCGCGGTGGCGGGCTGCCAGAGCTCGCGTTTCGGCAGGCTCGATCAACCAGAGCCGCAGCCATTGCCGGCGACGCCGACCCCGCCGGTCTCGCAGAACCAGTTGCCGCCTCCGACAACGACCAGCCCCAATCAGTTCCCGACCGCTCCGGGCGCGACGACACAAGCCCCGAACGACCAGATGGCGGCGAATGCTCCCGACATCTCCAAGGAAAGCATGTCGGGCGTGTGGACGGCTTCCGTCGCCGGCCAGAGTTGCAAGGTGGCGATGGGCCTGACCAAATACGGCTCGAACTACCGGGCCGCGCCGCTCCGCTGTCCGGCGCCGATCGAGAACATCAAGGGCTGGGACATCAAGGGCAAGCAACTGGTGCTCTACGACCAGAACGGCGTGCAGATCGCCGGACTCTATTCGACCGGCGGCCAGCGCTTCGACGGCCAAACCAATGGCGGGCAGGGCATCACGCTGGCGCTCGGCCAGTAGCGCTTGATCGCAGCCGGCAGATAGCGCAAGAGCAGCCGGAACGCTCCCTTCGGAACAGACGGCTTCTCATGTCCCTGCGTGATGCCTCATCCGCGCTTCCCTCCGTCGCGCATCGCTACCGGCACCTTGCGGAAACGGGTGAGGTCCGCCGGGACGCCGCACAGGAAAAAGCCGCCGCTGACCTCGATCGGCTGATCGGCGAAATCTCGTCCAGCCGGCTTGCCGCCAAGTCGAGCGCGCTCGGCTGGCTGTTCGCCAAGCGGCAGGACCGGAAGAAGCCCGTCAAGGGCATCTACCTTTACGGCAGCGTCGGCACGGGCAAGACGATGCTTATGGACATGTTCTTCCAACTTGTCCCTTCGCGTCGCAAGCGCCGCGCGCATTTCAACGATTTCATGGCCGACGTGCATGATCGCATCGATGCCCACCGCAAGGCGTTGAAACGAGGAGAAGCAAAGGGAGACGATCCCATCCCACCGGTCGCGGCGGCGATCGCGGAAGAAGCGCGGGTGCTCTGCTTTGACGAGTTCACCGTCACCGACATCGCCGATGCGATGATCCTGTCGCGCCTGTTCTCGGCGCTTTTCTCGCAGGGCGTGGTGCTTGTCGCGACCTCGAATGTGGCACCTGCCGACTTATACCGCGAAGGACTCAACCGGCAGCTTTTCCTGCCTTTCATCGATCTTCTCGAAGAACATGTTCATGTGCTGCGGCTCGATTCCGGCGTTGATTACCGGCAGGAGAAACTTTCCCACCTGCCGGTTTACCTGACCCCGCTCGGCGTCGAAACGGACTGCCGAATGGATGAAGCCTGGAAGATCGCGGCAAACGGCGACGTCGAGGCGCCGGTGGACCTGACCGTCAAGGGCCGTACCGTTCATGTGCCGCGCGCGGTGCGGGACGTGGCCCGCTTCAGCTTTGCCGAGCTTTGCGAGAAGCCGCACGGCGCCCGCGACTTCCTCGCCATCGCCGCGCGCTTCCACACGATCTTCATCGACCATATCCCGGTCCTGGAGCAGACGCGCCGCAACGAGACCAAACGCTTCATCCTGCTGATCGACACGCTCTACGATCGCCATGCGCGTATTGTGGTCAGCGCTGAGGCAGCGCCGGAGAAGCTTTATGCGGGCAGAACCGGCACGGAGGCTTTCGAGTTCGAGCGTACGGCCTCACGGCTGATAGAGATGCAGAGCGATGAATGGCTGGAGACGGCGCAAAAGCATGCCGAGACCGCAGTCTAGGCTGGCCGGCATGCTAAATATATTACGTTTACGTAAATCCCATGTGACTTAACCGATTGAAAATATTGGGGCAGAAATTTCCGGTTGAGTTATCGGCTCGGCAAGTCTATGTGCTTCTGCGAATGGGCAGCTTCCCTGCCCGTCGCGATGCCGTCTCCCGGCTTCTCAGGCGCCGGCCGGCATGGCGGTTAAACGCTGCTCCTCGGGCCGCTATTTCTTAGGCCGGCAATTCACGCGAAAGGGAAATGACTGAGATGGCACGCAACCGGATCGCCCTCATCGGCTCGGGTATGATTGGCGGCACGCTCGCCCATTTGATCGGCCTCAAGGAACTGGGCGACGTCGTCCTGTTCGACATCGCCGAGGGCATACCGCAGGGCAAGGGCCTCGACATAGCGCAATCCTCGGCGGTCGAGGGCTTCGACGCTAAATTCGCCGGCGCCAGTGCCTATTCGGCCATCGAAGGCGCGGATGTCTGCATCGTAACCGCCGGCGTGCCGCGCAAGCCCGGCATGAGCCGCGACGACCTGCTGGGCATCAATCTGAAGGTGATGGAACAGGTAGGCGCCGGCATCAAGAAATACGCGCCCAAGGCCTTCGTGATCTGCATCACCAACCCGCTCGACGCCATGGTCTGGGCGCTACAGAAGTTTTCCGGCCTGCCGAAGACACATGTGGTCGGCATGGCGGGCGTGCTCGATTCGGCGCGCTTCCGCTATTTCCTTTCCGACGAGTTCAAGGTCTCCGTCGAGGATGTCAGCGCCATGACGCTCGGCGGCCATGGCGACGACATGGTGCCACTGGTGCGCTACTCCACCGTTGCCGGCATCCCGCTGCCGGACCTCATCAAGATGGGCTGGACCTCGAAGCAGAAGCTCGACGCCATCGTCGAGCGCACGCGCAAGGGTGGCGGCGAGATCGTCGGCCTGTTGAAATCCGGCTCGGCCTATTACGCGCCGGCTTCCTCTGCGATCGCGATGGCCGAGGCCTATCTCAAGGATAAGAAGCGGGTGCTGCCCTGCGCCGCCCATCTCTCGGGCCAGTACGGCGTCAAAAACATGTATGTCGGCGTTCCGGCGGTGATCGGTGCGGGCGGCGTCGAGCGCGTCATCGAACTCGATCTCAACAAGAGCGAGCAGAAGATGTTCGACAAGTCGGTGGCGGCCGTGCGGACACTCTGCGAGGCCTGTGCCAACATCGCCCCCAACCTCAAGAAATAACCGGGAACAAGAGACAGGCCAAGTAACAGGATTGGGCGGATGAATATCCACGAATACCAGGCAAAGCAGGTTCTGA
This sequence comes from Mesorhizobium koreense, assembly GCF_031656215.1. NCBI lineage: Bacteria > Pseudomonadati > Pseudomonadota > Alphaproteobacteria > Hyphomicrobiales > Phyllobacteriaceae > Mesorhizobium > Mesorhizobium koreense. Next base: position 1,151,783 of record NZ_CP134228.1, read on the forward strand.
AGGGATATGGCGCGCCTGTCGCCGACGGCGTGCCGATCTTCAAGGCAGGTGAGGCGGAAGCCGCCGCCAAGAAGCTTCCCGGCCCGCTTTATGTCGTGAAGAGCCAGATTCATGCCGGCGGCCGCGGCAAGGGCAAGTTCAAGGAATTGTCGGCAGACGCCAAGGGCGGCGTCCGCTTGGCGAAATCGGTAGAAGAGGTCGTCGCAAACGCCAACGAAATGCTCGGGGCTACGCTGGTGACCAAGCAGACCGGGCCGGCCGGCAAGCAGGTCAACCGCCTCTACATCGAGGATGGCGCCGATATCGACCGTGAACTCTATCTATCGCTTCTGGTCGACCGCACGGTCGGCCGCGTCGCCTTCGTGGTCTCGACCGAGGGCGGCATGGATATCGAGACCGTCGCACATGACACGCCGGAGAAGATCGTCACGGTTGCGATCGATCCGGAGGCCGGTGTCACCGAGACAGACGTGAAGAAGCTCAACAATGCGCTAAAGCTTTCGGGCGATGCGGCCAAGGATGGCGGGAAGCTTTTTCCGCTCCTCTACCGCGCGTTCCTCGACAAGGACATGAGCTTGCTCGAAATCAATCCACTGATCGTCATGAAAAACGGGCATCTGAGGGTGCTCGACGCCAAGGTCTCCTTCGACAACAACGCCCTTTTCCGCCACCCGGATATCGTGGAACTGCGCGATACGACCGAGGAGGACGCCAAGGAGATCGAGGCGTCGAAATACGACCTCGCCTATGTCGCGCTCGACGGCAATATCGGCTGCATGGTGAACGGCGCCGGGCTTGCCATGGCGACGATGGACATCATCAAGCTCTACGGCGCGGAGCCGGCGAACTTCCTCGATGTCGGCGGCGGCGCCAACAAGGAGAAGGTAACGGCCGCCTTCAAGATCATCACCGCCGATCCGAACGTAAAGGGCATTCTGGTCAACATCTTCGGCGGCATCATGCGCTGCGACGTGATCGCGGAAGGCGTGATCGCGGCGGTCAAGGAGGTCGGGCTGAAAGTGCCGCTCGTCGTCCGTCTCGAAGGCACCAATGTCGAACTCGGCAAGAAGATCATCAACGAAAGCGGGCTGAACGTGATCTCGGCCGACGATCTCGACGATGCCGCTCAGAAGATCGTGAAGGCGGTGAAGGGAAACTGAATTAATGTCCATTCTCGTTGACAAGAACACGAAAGTCCTCGTCCAGGGGCTGACCGGCAAGACCGGCACATTCCACACAGAGCAGGCGCTTGCCTATCACGGCACGCAGATGGTCGGCGGGACACATCCGACGAAGGGCGGCCAGAAATGGCAGGGCAAGGTCAACGGCAAGGCGGTGGAACTGCCGATCTTCTCCTCGCTCGCGGAAGGCAAGGACAGGACGGGCGCGACGGCATCGGTGATCTATGTCCCGCCGGCCGGTGCCGCGGAAGCCATCATAGAGGCGATCGAGGCCGACATGCCGCTGATCATCTGCATCACCGAGGGTATCCCGGTGCTCGACATGGTCAAGGTCAAGGCGAAGCTCGACAAGTCGAAGTCGCGGCTCATCGGCCCCAACTGTCCGGGTGTGCTGACGCCCAACGAATGCAAGATCGGTATCATGCCCGGCAACATCTTCAAGAAGGGTTCGGTGGGCGTTGTTTCACGTTCCGGAACGCTTACCTATGAGGCGGTGTTCCAGACCACGAATGAAGGTCTCGGCCAGACCACGGCCGTCGGCATCGGCGGCGACCCGGTCAAGGGTACGGAGTTCATCGACATGCTTGAGATGTTCCTAGCCGACGAGGCGACCAAATCCATCGTGATGATCGGCGAGATTGGCGGCTCGGCCGAAGAGGACGCCGCCCAGTTCATCCGCGACGAGGCCAAGAAAGGCCGCAAGAAACCGATGGTGGGCTTCATCGCCGGGCGTACCGCGCCGAAAGGGCGCACCATGGGTCATGCCGGCGCCGTCATCTCCGGTGGCAAGGGCGGGGCGGAAGACAAGATCGCGGCGATGGAAGCGGCGGGCATCCGGGTTTCGCCCTCGCCGGCGCAGCTTGGCAAGACGTTGGTGGACGTGATCAAGGGGTAAGGCAATAGGCAGTCGGATTCCAATTCTTTCGATTGTCGATTGCCCGAAGACGACTGCCCAAACAGGAGACGGAGCAAGCGCTCCGAAAGACGATGCGACGACAAGATCAGGCAAACGACCAGTTTTCGCTCACCTCTTTCCTCTATGGCGGCAATGCCAGCTATGTCGAGGAACTCCAGGCCCAGTACGAGAAGGACCCGAATTCGGTGAATGCCGAATGGCGGGATTTCTTCGCTTCCTTGAAGGACGAGCCCGACGACGTCATCCGCAACGCCAAGGGCGCATCGTGGAAGAAGCCCGGCTGGCCGATCGTTGCCAATGGCGAACTCGTTTCCGCTCTCGACGGCAACTGGGCGCTGGTCGAGAAGCATATCGAACGCAAGGTGAAGGCGAAGGCGAAGGCGGCCGAGGCCGGCGCCGAGCTGGGCGAGACCGAAATCCACCAGCAGACGCGCGATTCGGTGCGCGCCATCATGATGATCCGCGCCTACCGCATGCGCGGCCATCTGCACGCCAATCTCGATCCGCTCGGCATCGCCAAGCCGTTGGAGGACTATAACGAGCTGTCGCCGGAGAATTACGGCTTCACCGAAGCCGACTATGACCGGCCGATCTTCATCGACAATGTGCTCGGGCTGGAATTCGCAACCATCCGCGAGATGCTGGACATTCTCCAGCGCACCTATTGCTCGACGCTCGGTGTCGAGTTCATGCATATCTCCAATCCCGAGGAGAAGGCCTGGATACAGGAGCGTATCGAGGGGCCGGACAAGGGCATAGCCTTCACGCCAGAGGGCAAGAAGGCGATCCTGCAGAAGCTGGTCGAGGCGGAGGGCTTCGAGCAATTCCTCGACGTGAAGTACAAGGGCACCAAGCGCTTCGGCCTCGATGGCGGCGAATCGCTGATCCCGGCGATGGAGCAGATCGTCAAGCGCGGCGGCGCCATGGGTATGAAGGAGATCGTGCTCGGTATGGCGCATCGCGGCCGCTTGAACATGCTTTCGCAGGTCATGGGCAAGCCGCACCGGGCGATCTTCCATGAATTCAAGGGCGGCTCGTTCACGCCCGACGATGTCGAAGGCTCCGGCGACGTGAAGTACCATCTCGGCACTTCCTCCGATCGCGAGTTCGACGGCAACAAGGTGCATATGTCGCTGACGGCGAATCCCTCGCATCTCGAGATCGTCAATCCTGTGGTCATGGGCAAGGCGCGCGCCAAGCAGGACATCGTCTTCGGGCGCAAGCGCGAGGAGATGGTGCCGTTGGAGGAGCGCGCGAAGGTGCTGCCTCTCCTGATCCATGGCGATGCGGCTTTCGCCGGCCAGGGTGTCGTGGCTGAGATGTTCGGCCTTTCCGGCCTGCGCGGGCACCGCGTGGCCGGTACGCTGCACTTCATCATCAACAACCAGATCGGCTTCACTACCGATCCGCGCTTCTCGCGTTCCTCGCCCTATCCGTCCGATGTCGCGAAGATGATCGAGGCGCCGATCTTCCACGTCAACGGCGATGACCCGGAGGCGGTCGTCTACGCGGCCAAGGTGGCAACCGAGTTCCGCATGATCTTCCACAAGCCGGTCGTGGTCGACATGTTCTGCTATCGCCGCTACGGCCACAATGAGGGCGACGAGCCGTCTTTCACGCAGCCGCTGATGTACAGTGAAATCCGGACGCACAAGACGACGCTTCAGCTCTACGGCGAGAAGCTGATCGCCGAACAGCTCATCACCCAGGAAGAATTCGACCGGATGAAGGCTGACTGGCGTGCCCGCCTTGATGGCGAATGGGAAACAGGCCAGTCCTACATGCCCAACAAGGCCGATTGGCTGGACGGCGCATGGACCGGGCTCAGGAAGGCCGACAACGAGGACGAGCAGCGGCGCGGCAAGACAGCCGTGCCGGCCAAGACGCTGAAGGAGATCGGCCGCAAGCTGACCGAAATCCCCAAGGATTTCGAGGCGCACCGAACCATCATGCGGTTCCTCGAACATCGGGCGAAGATGATCGAGACGGGCGAGGGGATCGACTGGTCGACGGCCGAGGCGCTGGCTTTCGGGTCGATCCTGATGGAAGGGAATCCGATCCGCCTGTCAGGCCAGGATTCCGAGCGTGGCACCTTCTCGCAGCGCCATTCCGTGCTTTACGACCAAAAGGACGAAGCCCGCTACATCCCCCTCAACAACCTCTCACCCGCGCAGGCGAATTACGAAGTCGTCAACTCCATGCTTTCGGAAGAAGCGGTGCTCGGCTTCGAATACGGCTTCTCGCTGGCCGAGCCACGCGCGCTGACGCTCTGGGAGGCGCAATTCGGCGATTTCGCCAACGGCGCCCAGGTCCTCTTCGATCAGTTCATCTCGTCGGGCGAGCGCAAGTGGCTCAGAATGTCGGGATTGGTCTGCCTGTTACCGCATGGCTATGAAGGGCAGGGGCCGGAGCATTCCTCGGCCAGGCTGGAGCGTTTTCTGCAACTGTGTGCCGAAGACAATATGCAGGTCGCCAACTGCACCACGCCGGCAAACTATTTCCATATATTGCGCCGGCAGTTGAAGCGCGACTTCCGCAAGCCGCTTATCCTGATGACGCCAAAGTCGCTTCTGAGGCACAAGAGGGCGGTGTCGACGCTCGCCGAAATGTCTGGCGAAAGCTCGTTCCACCGGCTTCTGTGGGACGACGCGCAATATCTCGACAACGAGCCGATCAAGCTGGTCAAGGATTCCAAGATCCGCCGCGTGGTGCTGTGCTCGGGCAAGGTCTATTACGACCTTTACGAGGAGCGCGAGAAGCGCGGCATCAACGACATCTACCTGCTGCGCGTCGAGCAGCTCTACCCGTTCCCGGCCAAGGCTCTCATCAACGAGTTGTCGCGCTTCCGCAACGCGGAGATGGTATGGTGCCAGGAAGAGCCGAAGAATATGGGCGCCTGGTCCTTCATCGACCCCTATCTGGAATGGGTGCTTGCCCATATCGACGCCAAGCATCAGCGCGTGCGCTATACCGGCCGTCCGGCCGCCGCATCGCCCGCGACCGGCCTGATGTCGAAACATCGCGCGCAGCTCGAGGCCTTCCTCGAAGATGCGCTCGGTTAGCTCCTCATTGCTCAACCCAAGGCAACGGAAAATTTCAATGACCACCGAAATCCGCGTTCCGACCCTCGGCGAGTCCGTAACGGAAGCCACCATCGGCAAATGGTTCAAGGCGGCGGGCGACCCGATCGCCGTGGACGAGCCGCTGGTCGAGCTCGAGACCGATAAGGTAACCATCGAGGTGCCCGCGCCGTCCGCGGGAACGCTTGCCGAGATCGCCGCGAAGGAAGGCGAGACGGTCGAGGTCGGCGCGCTGCTCGGCTCGATCGCGGAGGGAAGCGGCAAGGCGTTACCCGCCAAGAAGGCCGAGCCCGCAAAGCCGGCGGAAGAAAAGCCGCAGGCGGTGTCGCAAGCCGCCGGTGCAGCGGCTGCCGGGTCGACGGGCGAAGCGGCGGCGAAGACGTCCAGGATCGCCGGCCAGGAGCCGGTTGAGGAACGCGCCATGCCGCCCGCTCCTTCCGCCGCCAAGTTGATGGCGGAAAAGAACGTCTCCGCCGGTCAGGTGGAAGGCTCGGGCAAACGTGGGCAGATCCTGAAAGCGGACGTGCTGGAGGCTTTGTCGAAGGGCGCGGCCTCGCAGCCGGCCGAGGCGCCGCGCGAAGCGCGCGCACCGTCACCAGCCGCCGACCAGGCCGGCGAAGAGCGCGTCCGCATGACCAAGCTTCGGCAGACCATCGCACGTCGACTTAAGGACGCCCAGAACGTCGCCGCCATGCTGACGACATTCAACGAGGTCGACATGGGTGCGGTCATGGCGTTGCGCGCCAAGTACAAGGACATCTTCGAGAAGAAGCATGGCGTGAAGCTTGGCTTCATGGGCTTCTTCACCAAGGCGGTCACTCACGCGCTGAAGGAAATCCCCAACGTCAATGCCGAGATCGACGGCACCGATATCATCTACAAGAATTACTGCCATATCGGCGTGGCGGTCGGTACGGATCGCGGCCTCGTCGTGCCGGTGGTGCGTGACGCCGACCGGATGGGTATCGCCGAGATCGAGAAGGAGATCGGCCGCCTCGGTGTGGCCGCTCGCGACGGCAAGCTGTCGGTGGCAGACATGCAGGGCGGCACCTTTACCATCTCGAACGGCGGCGTCTACGGCTCGCTTATGTCGACGCCGATCCTTAACGCCCCGCAGTCCGGTATCCTCGGCATGCACAAGATCCAGGAGCGGCCGATGGCGATCGGCGGGCAGGTCGTTATCCGCCCGATGATGTATCTGGCGCTCTCCTACGACCACCGCATCGTCGACGGCAAGGAAGCGGTGACCTTCCTGGTGCGCGTCAAGGAAAGCCTGGAGGACCCCGAGCGGCTGGTACTCGATCTTTAGGTAAGCCAAGTGGCGGGGAAGCCGGCCGGTGAACGCCTGGTCTTCCGTCTCGCGGAAGCGGCGGATAGCGAGCTAGCGGCGCACGATCTGCGGCGAGCTGGTCTTGGCCAGCTTTATCTGCCAACCGGGCGGCTGCTGATCTGCGATCCAACGCCTGGTATGTCTGATTCCGAGCCCCTTGAACGCGCCGTCGCGCCTGGCCGGTATCTTGTTTCCGCTTTCGCTCATGAAGACCGAAACGCCTTCGCGCTGTTGCGCTTTTCGACGGAACGAATCGCCCGCTGGGAAACCGCGCCGATAGAATTGATCGTCGATGGCGGCGAGCCCTCACGCTACAGCGGTGGGTGCATCGTCGATAGCGGCTTCGCGGGTTTCATGGACATGGAAACCCATAACCTCATCGATCTTCGCGACAACGCCGAGCAGGACGACAATCCAGACTACGAAGGCTATATTTTCGACGCGCTTCTCGAGTCGTTCTTTGACGAGGAAGCTGGTCTCCACTGCCCGATCAAGGGTGATCCGCGCAATGTAGCGGCCTTTACCAGCGGCTATGGCGATGGCGAATATCCTGCGTTCTGGGGGCTGGATGCGGCTGATTCACCCGTGCTTTTGTTATGCGATTTCCTCGTTATCGAGCGAAGCTGATTGGTACGATGACGCAGCATCAGACCGAGAGAGAAAGGCGTGACGGCGGGAGTTCAGCACCATGAAGGCAGTTCTGGTGACGGGCGGCTCGCGGGGCATCGGTGCAGCGGTATGTCGACTGGCCGCTAGGTCAGGCTATGCGGTCGCCGTCAATTTCGCTTCGAACGAAGAGGCCGCTCGCAGGGTCGTGGCGGAGATCGATGCGAGCGGCGGCGAAGCCTTCGCCGTCAAAGGCGATGTCGGAACCGAAGCCGACGTGATGGCGATGTTCGAAGCCGTGGACAAGCGCTTCGGCAGGCTGGACGCTCTCGTTAACAATGCCGGCGTCGTCGATCTCGTAGCGCGTGTCGACGAGATGAGCGCGGAACGGATAGAGCGTATCCTGCGTATCAATGTGCTCGGCGCATTCCTGTGTGCGCGGGAGGCCATAAAGCGCATGTCCACGCGCCATGGCGGCAGGGGCGGCGTCATCGTCAATATGTCCTCGGCGGCGGCAAGACTTGGAGGCGTTGGCCTCTATGTGGATTATGCCGCGTCGAAGGGGGCGATCGATACGATGACGATCGGCCTTTCGCGCGAGGTGGCCCGTGAGGGCATACGGGTCAACGCCGTCCGGCCCGGGATGATCGATACCGAAATCCATGCCGATAGCGGCGATCCCGACCGCGCCAGAAAGATCGCCGACACTATTCCGGTGGGCCGCCCGGGTACGGCCGAGGAGATCGCCAATGCGGTAGTCTGGCTGCTCTCCGACGAAGCTTCCTATGTCCAGGGGGCGATACTCGACGTGAGCGGCGGTCGCTGACATGAGAGCATTCCAGGAAAAATGGGAACCGATTTTCCGTCCGGAATTGCGTAAAAAGCGAAATGATGTAGCGCCGGCTATTTCCTCCAACATCGATCGAAAAAGGGAGGCGGGTGACCGCCTCCCCTATTCATTCAAGCGATGGCAAGTCGGCTATTCGTTCCAGCTCTTCACAAGCTCATCATAGCCGATCGTCTCCGGCTTTTCCTTCTCGTTGTCGAGCTTGAGTTGCGGCGCCAGCGTGCCGTGCTCCTTGGCGTAGTTGTTCCAGTACGCCAGATCGTGCTCCTCGTTGAGCTTCGGCCCGATGTCGCCCTGGACGCCAGCGCGCTCGAGGCGGGAGAGCACGCTCTCCTGAGCCGCGCAAAGGGCGTCCATTGCCTCCTGCGGCGTCTTGGCGCCGGAGGCCGCGTCACCGATGTTCTGCCACCAGAGTTGTGCCAGCTTCGGATAGTCGGGAACGTTGGTGCCGGTCGGGGTCCACTGCACGCGGGCCGGGGAGCGGTAGAACTCGATCAGGCCACCAAGCTTCGGCGCGCGCTCGGTGAAGCTCTTGTCGTGAATGGTGGAGTCGCGGATGAAGGTCAGGCCGACCTGGCTCTTCTTGACGTCTACCGTCTTCGAGGTGACGAACTGCGCGTAAAGCCACGCGGCCTTGGCGCGGTCGGTCGGCGTCGACTTCAGAAGCGTCCACGATCCGACGTCCTGATAGCCGAGCTTCATTCCCTTCTGCCAGTAGGAGCCGTGCGGCGAGGGCGCGACGCGCCATTTTGGCGTGCCATCCTCGTTGACGACCGGCAGGCCGGGCTTGGCCATGTCGGCGGTGAAGGCGGTGTACCAGAAGATCTGCTGGGCGATATTGCCCTGCGAAGGCACCGGCCCGGATTCGGAGAAGGTCATGCCCGCCGCTTCTGGCGGAGCATATTTCTTCAGCCATTCCAGATATTTGACGATCGAATAGACCGCTGCCGGGCCGTTGGTGTCACCGCCGCGCGCCACGCAGGAGCCGCTCGGGCGGTCATGATCGTCGACGCGGATACCCCATTCGTCGACCGGCTTGCCGTTCGGCAGGCCCTTGTCGCCGTTTCCGGCCATGGAAAGCCAGGCATCGGTGAAGCGCCAGCCGAGCGAGGGGTCCTTCTTGCCATAGTCCATATGGCCATAGACCTTCTTGCCATCTTCCTCGCGGCCGGTGAAGAACTCGGCAATATCTTCATAGGCTGACCAGTTGACCGGCACGCCGAGGTCATAGCCGTATTTAGCCTTGAAGTCCGCCTTGTTCTTGGGATCGTTGAACCAGTCGTAACGGAACCAGTAGAGATTGGCGAATTGCTGGTCCGGCAACTGGTAGAGCTTCCCGTCCGGCGCCGTGGTGAAGGAAGTGCCGATGAAGTCCTTGAGATCGAGCATCGGGTTCGTGACGTCCTTGCCCTCGCCGGCCATCCAGTCGGTCAGGTTGCGCACCTGCTTGTAGCGCCAGTGCGTCCCGATCAGGTCGGAATCGTTGACCCAGCCGTCATAGAGGTTCTGGCCCGTCTGCATCTGGGTCTGGATCTTCTCGACGACGTCGCCCTCCTGGATGACGTCATGCACTACCTTGATGCCCGTAATCTTGGTGAACCATGGGGCCAGCGTCTTCGATTCATAGGCATGGGTCGTCAGCGATTCGGAAACGACCTTGATCTCCATGCCCTGGAAGGGCTTGGCGGCATCCACGAACCACTGCATTTCCTTTTCCTGGTCAGCACGGGAAAGCGTGGAAACGTCGCCGATCTCCTGGTCGAGGAACTGCTTCGCCTCGTCCATTCCGGCCCAGGCATTGCCTGTAATCATGATCACGACAAGAGCTGTCGTCGATGCTAGTAAGTGCCGTCGCATTTCGTGTCCTCCCTTTCAAAAAGGTTCGAGTGCGATTTGGAGCGGTCGCCGGCATGCGGCCGCTCCAACAGTTCCTCCCCCTAGACGAGGCGGAATACGCCGATCGCGTAGACCACGGACAGGGCGAGAGCCCACCACAGGTTCGGCCCAACGAGGCCGAGCCATGCGAGAGTGATGAAAGCGCTTCCGAGCAGCGAGACGAAGAGTCGGTCGCCGCGCGTCGTCTCGAAGCGCAGGATGCCGATGCGCGGATTGCCGCCCGGCGAGACGTATTCCCAGGCGCCCATGCCGATAAGCAGCAGCGCGATGACGATGAAGAAGGCGGCCGTCGGCCATGTCCACGCCATCCAGGAGAGATTGAGGTTCATGATCATACCCTCCCGAGCGCGAAGCCCTTGGCGATGTAGTTCCTGACAAACCAGATGACGAGCGCGCCGGGGATCAGTGTCAGAACGCCTGCGGCGGCAAGCAATCCCCAATCCATGCCCGCCGCCGAGACGGTGCGGGTCATCACAGCGGCGATCGGCTTGGCATCGGTCGTCGTCAGCGTGCGGGCTATCAGAAGCTCGACCCAGGAAAACATGAAGCAGAAGAAGCAGGCGACCCCGATGCCGCTCGCGATCAGCGGCATGAATATCTTGAAGAAGAAGCGCGGGAAGGAATAGCCGTCGATATAGGCGGTCTCGTCGATCTCCTTCGGCACGCCGGACATGAAGCCCTCGAGGATCCACACGGCCAGCGGCACATTGAAGAGGCAGTGCGCCAGCGCTACCGCCCAATAGGTGTCGATCAATCCGAAGGCCGAATAAAGCTGGAAGAAGGGCAGCGCGAACACCGCCGGCGGTGCCATGCGGTTGGTCAAAAGCCAGAAGAACAGATGCTTGTCGCCGAGGAAGCGATAACGCGAGAAGGCATAGGCGGCCGGCAGCGCTGCGGAAACCGAGATCACCATGTTGATGACGACATAGCTGATCGAATTGATGTAGCCGGAATACCACGAGCGATCGGTGAAGATGATCACGTAGTTGCGCAGCGTCGGCTCGTGCGGATAGAGCGTGAGCGAGGTGACGATCTCGTGGTTCGTCTTGAAGCTCATATTGGCGAGCCAGTAGATCGGCAGGAGCAGGAAGACGATGTAGAGCGTCGGCACCAGCCACCACCAACGCGATTCCTCTCCCCGGCGCCGCATGCGACGAGCGATGATATCGTCGGCAACGGAGCGGGCGACGCCGCCCGTCATGTCGGCCTCACGTATGATTGCCCTGTCTTTCGCCTCGGCCATCAGTTCCCCGCCTCGCGATTGGTCATGACCGTGTAGAAAATCCACGAAAACAACAGGATGATCAGGAAATAGACGAGCGACATCGCGGCAGCCTGCCCGAGGTTGAATTCGCCGAGCGCTAGCTTCACGAGGTCGATCGAAAGGAACGTCGTCGAATTGCCGGGGCCACCGCCGGTGACGACGAAAGGCTCGGTGTAGATCATGAACGAGTCCATGAAGCGCAGCAGGATGGCGATCAGGAGCACGCGGTTCATCTTCGGCAATTGGATGTAGCGGAAGACGGCCCAACGCGATGCGCCGTCGATCTTGGCAGCCTGGTAGAAGGCATCCGGGATGGAGACGAGACCGGCATAGGAGAGCAGTACCACGAGGCTCGTCCAGTGCCAGACATCCATGAGGATGACCGTCACCCATGCATCGAAGGGATCGCGCACATAATTATAGTCGATGCCCGCGCGGTCGACATAATAGCCGAGCAGGCCGATATCGGTGCGGCCGAAGACCTGCCAGATCGTACCAACCACGTTCCAGGGAATGAGGAGCGGCAGCGCCATCAGTACGAGGCAGACGGGCACGCCCCATCCACGCCGCGGCATGTTGAGCGCGATGAGGATGCCGAGCGGCACCTCTATCGCGAGAATGATGAAGGAGAAGATCAGGTTGCGGCCCATCGCGTTCCAGAAGCGCTGCGAGCCCAGCACCTGCTGGAACCACTCGGTTCCGGCCCAGAAGAAGACGTTGTTGCCGAACGTGTCCTGCACCGAATAGTTGACCACCGTCATCAGCGGGATCACGGCCGAGAAGGCGACCAGCACCAGCACCGGCAGCACCATGAACCAGGCCTTGTTGTTCCAGGTCTTGTCCATGGCTACGCCCCCATCTCCACCCGCCAGGAATTGGCGTAGAGATTGATGCCGGCCGGATCGAAGCTGATACGCGCCTCGGCCGATACTTCCGCCTCTTCCGGCACGATCGCCGCGATCTGGTGACCGTCGAGCGCCGCATGTACGATCTTATGGCGGCCGATATCCTCGACCTTGGCGATGGCGACCGGCATGCCTTCGCGGCCGACGCGCACATATTCGGGCCGGACGCCGAGTTCGGTGACGGCGGCCGCGTTTCCGCCGGGCTTGCCTGGCAGGTGGACCGTGCGCTCGCCGATCCGAGCCACATCGCCGTTCACCTTCACCGGCAGTACGTTCATGCCGGGCGAGCCGATGAAATAGCCGACGAAGGTGTGGCTCGGGCGCTCGAACAGTTCCGCCGGTTTGCCGATCTGGACGATCTGGCCGTCATACATGACCGCCACCGTGTCGGCGAATGTCAACGCCTCGGTCTGGTCGTGCGTGACATAGACCATGGTATGGCCGAAGCGCTTGTGCAGCACCTTCAACTGCGAGCGCAGCATCCATTTCATATGCGGGTCGATCACGGTGAGCGGTTCGTCGAAAAGGATGGCGTTGACGTCGGAGCGCACAAGGCCGCGGCCGAGCGAGATCTTCTGCTTCTGGTCGGCGGTCAGGCCCCGAGCCTTGCGGTTGGCCCAGTCGCCGAGGTCTATCATGTCGATGATCTCGGTGACCTTGCGGTCGATCTCCGCTTTCGGCACGCCGCGATTCCTGAGCGGGAAGGCGAGATTCTCATAGACCGTCATCGTGTCGTAGACGACGGGGAACTGGAACACCTGCGCTATGTTGCGCTCCTGCGTCGATAGGCGACTGACATCGCGGCCGTCGAAGAGGATGCGGCCTTCGGTCGGGCGCAGCAGCCCGGAGATGATATTGAGAAGCGTGGTCTTGCCGCAGCCGGATGGCCCGAGCAGGGCATAGGCGCCGCCGTCGGCGAAGGTATGCTCCACCTCCTTCAGCGCGTAGTCATCCGGCGAGCGCGGGTGCTCCACATAGGACTGGCGGATATGATCGAGATCGATACGTGCCATTCCCGTCCTCCTACGCCGCCAGCCGCTCGCCGGCGGAAACGGCGCGGCCGCTTTCGTCGAAGATCATCATGTGGCGCGGATCGATATAGATATTGACCACGTCGTCCGGCTGCAGGCTGTGGATGCCCGGCGCCAGCATGACCCAGCGCACATCGGCGAAGTCGAGATGGATAAAACTCTCCGATCCAGTGATCTCGGTCACCGACACCTTTGCCCGGAGGGGCACGGCGGCTGCCGTCTGGGGCTTGAGGGAAAGATGGTGGGGCTGGAAGCCGATGGTGTAGTTGCCGTCGACAATGCCCGAATAAGAGACGGGCACCGGGAGGTCCGCCCCACCATCCAGCTGAAATTGGCTGCCCTTCTTGCGCAGCACGATCGTGTTGAGCGGCGGGTCGGCGAAGGTTTGCGCCGTGACCAGGTCGTTCGGGTGACGGAACACCTCGATGGTCGGGCCGAACTGGGTAATGCGACCTTCGCAAAGCGTCGCCGTGTTGCCGCCCAGGAGAAGCGCTTCCGACGGTTCGGTCGTCGCGTAGACGAAAATGGTCCCGGCCTCGGCGAATATTTTCGGCAGTTCCTCGCGCAATTCCTCACGCAGCTTGTAGTCGAGATTGGCGAGTGGCTCGTCGAGCAGGACGAGGCCGGCATTCTTGACGATGGCACGGGCGAGCGCCGTGCGTTGCTGCTGGCCACCGGAGAGGTTGAGCGGCGTGCGGTCGAGGAAGGGCTCGAGGCGCAGGAGATGCGCGGCGCGCTTTACTTCGGCGTCGATCGTGGCGGCGTCGGCGCCGGCCACGCGTAGCGGCGAGGCTATGTTCTCGTAGACGGTGAGCGTCGGGTAGTTGATGAACTGCTGGTAGACCATGGCGACATTGCGCTTGCGCACGGGCACGCCGGTCACGTCGGTGCCGTCGAACCAGACCGATCCGGAACTCGGCGCGTCGAGCCCCGCCATCAGCCGCATTAGGCTCGTCTTTCCCGAAAGAGTGGGTCCGAGCAGAACGTTCAATGTGCCGTGCTCAAGGGTCAGCGAGACGCGGTCGATATGCGTCACGCCACCCACCACTTTCGAGACATCCTTTAGTTCAAGCATCATCCCCTCCCGGACGAATCCTCATTCCGCCGCTGCGGTTATCCTCCGGTCCTGTTCGTCACGCATGAAATCGGCCAAGGCCTTGGCCTCTTCTGTGGACAGCCTAAGCCCCCGCTTTGTGCGTCGCCACAGAACGTCTTCGGCCGTCACGGCCCACTCTTCACGGATGAGATATCGTATCTCAGCCTCGTATAAATCGGCGCCGAAGCAACGCCCGAGATCCCCGTCCGATTTGGCGAGGCCAAGGATCTTCCGCGCCCTTGTGCCGTAGAGCCTGGTCAGGCGCCGCGCATGCACACGGTCGAGGAAAGGATAGTCGGACTTGAGCCTCGAAACTTCGGCATCGAACCCGGTCGGCGCGAAATCGCCGCCGGGAAGCGGCGCATCGGCCGTCCACGGTTTGCCACGTTCGCCAAGGTGCCCGCCGATTTTTTCCAGAACCGCTTCCGACAACCTGCGGAAGGTCGTGATCTTGCCGCCGAAGCTGTTGATGAGGGGCGCCTCATCCTTCGGCGCATCCGCCTTGATAACGTAGTCGCGCGTCGCTTCCTGCGCTTTCGAGGCGCCGTCGTCGAAGAGCGGGCGGACGGCGGAATAGGTCCAGACAATATCACTGCGCCTGACGGGCTCGGCGAAATATTCGCTGGCCGCCATGCACAGATAGTCGATCTCCGCATCGCTGATCTTCGCCTCGTGAGGATCGCCGTCATAATCCCGGTCGGTCGTGCCGATCAGAGTGAAGTCCTCCTCGTAAGGAATGGCGAAGATGATGCGGCCGTCCCTGTTCTGGAAGAAATAGGCGCGCGGATCCTCGAACTTCTTGCGGATGACGATGTGGCTGCCCTGGACGAGGCGGACATTGTGGACGTTGTTGCGCCCGAGCGTCTCGGTGATCACCGTGTCGACCCAGGGGCCGGCCGCGTTGACCAACAGGCGCGCATGCTCTTCCGTCGTGCGGCCCGTGCAGGTGTCGAGGATTGTGAGGCGCCACAGCCCGTCCTCGCGGCGCGCACCCGTGACCTTGACGCGCGTGCGGATGACGGCGCCGCGGTCGGCGGCGTCGCGTGCGACGAGGGCGACCATTCGGGCGTCGTTCACCCAGCAATCGGAATATTCGAAGGCTTTGGAAAAAAGCTTCTTCAGCGGCTGGCCCGCCGGGTCCCGTCGCATGTCGATGGTGCGGGTCGGCGGCAGGAGCTTGCGCCCGCCGAGGTGATCGTAGAGGAACAGGCCGAGCCGCAGCAGCCAAGCCGGGCGAAGACCTTTCTGATAGGGAAGAACGAAGCGCATCGGCCAGATGATGTGCGGCGCGTTGGCCCACAGCACTTCGCGCTCCTTCAAGGCTTCCCGCACCAGGCGGAATTCGTAGAATTCGAGATAGCGCAGGCCGCCATGGATGAGCTTGGTCGAGCCGGAAGACGTGCCGCTCGCCAGATCGTTCATCTCCGTCAGGAAGACCGAGTAGCCGCGCCCGGCCGCGTCGCGCGCGATCCCGCATCCATTGATGCCGCCGCCAATGACGAAGACGTCATGGATCGGGCGTGCGTCCACTCAAATCCCTCCGAGGCTTCTCTTGCGGCGCAGAATTCGATACTTTTCGAAAGCCCGTTAACATTATTTCGAATGGGAAACGAATGTCAAACGAAATCAATGGATGATTATCCGGCTCAATAACGGCAGCAATGCTAAACGAAGGTTTCGATTGGCGTTTTCCATCCACATGTTTTGTATTCCGGTGTTATATTGCAACCGTGTGCATTCGTTTTCTTGTGCCGATCGAGATCTCGAAGATTAGCGAAATATAGTCGAGGAGGATTTGAAAAGACCCGATGCCAGGGCGGCCGCCTGATATCAGAAGCATGCCGGCCTCTGTGTCATTCGACCGGGTTCGTGCTAGATCGTGCAATCGATGCCAAGCCAAGGGAAGCCGAGTAATGGAGGCCGAATGATGGAAAGCGACGGACCCTTCTTGCGCTCCATTGCCGCAAACCAGCCGCCATTCGCCAATTTGATCGGGCTTCGCGTCACCGCCGCGGCGGCTGACCGCGTCGAGGCCGAGTTTGCCGCCGTCGAGAGCCTGGGCAACCGCAACGGCGTCGTACATGGTGGTGCGATCATGGCGATGGCGGACAATCTGGGTGGGTTGGCGACCTCGCTCAATCTTTCCAGCGGCCTCACCACGACGACGCTTGAAAGCAAGACCAATTTCCTGCGGCCGGTGCCGCTCGGCGAGACTGCCCACGCGGTCTGCGTGCCGCTGCATCGCGGCCGCACCACGATGGTTTGGCAGACGACGATCATGCGCGCAGACGGCAAGGTGGCCGCAATCGTCACGCAGACGCAGATGGTCCTTCCGGCGAACAGGCCAACCTGACGGCTTGCGGCGCATCCGGTGCCCATCACCGTTGACGCCGAACCTCCAGCCTGTGAAAAGAGCGCCGATCACACATTTCCGAGGCGTCGCTCATGGTCAGTGAATATCTTTTTCCCCCGCAGCCTCAGGCCGCACTCGCCGTAATCGGGGAGCGGAAGCTTTTTCCCGTTGCGCGTATCTTCTGCGTTGGCCGCAACTATGTCGAGCACGCGAAGGAGATGGGTAACGAGGTGGATCGCGAGGCGCCGTTCTATTTCCTGAAACCCACCATCGGCATGGCCCATAGCGGCGCGACGGTGCCCTATGCCCCCGGAACACGGGATCTTCATCACGAGATGGAACTGGTGGTCGCGATCGGCCGCCCCGCTTTCCGTATCGGGGCCGAGGAAGCGCAATCGACCGTCTACGGCTATGCCTGCGGCCTCGACATGACGCGCCGCGACCTGCAACAGGAGGGCAAGGACAAGCGCCGCCCATGGGATTTCGGCAAAGCCTTCGAGAACGGCGCGGTGCTGGGGCCGATTACGCCGGTGGCGTCCGTTTCGTCGCTGGACGGGCGGCGCATTGCGCTCACGGTGAACGGCGAAGTTCGTCAGGATGCCCATCTCGACGATCTCGTCTGGAAGGTCGACGAGCTGATCTCGCATCTTTCGCGCTACTATCATCTGATGCCCGGCGACCTGATCTTCACCGGAACGCCGGCTGGTGTCGGACCTGTAGTTGCCGGCGACGTGCTGGAAGGCACGATCGACGGGCTGGAGCCGGTGAAGCTGACGATCGGGCCGGCCGAATAGGAGAACGAAATAGTGCTCCTGCTGCACGATTATTTCCGTTCGAGCGCATCCTACCGGGTCCGCATCGCGCTCAACTTCAAGGGACTGCCCTACCGGCAGCAGGCGCATCATCTGGCGAAGGGGGAGCATCACGCGCCGGATTATCTCGGTATCAACCCGCAGGGCTTCGTGCCGGCGCTCGCCGATGGCGACACTGTCGTCACGCAATCCGTCGCCATCATCGAATATCTGGAAGAGGCCTATCCCGATACGCCGCGCGTGTTGCCGGCCACACCTGTCGAGCGGGCCCGCGTCCGTTCGCTCTCGGCGGTCGTTGCCGCCGACACGCATCCTCTCAACAATCTGCGCGTGCTGAAATATCTTCAAACCGAACTCGGGCTGGACGAGGCGGCACGCAGGGCCTGGTACCATCGCTGGCTGAAGGAATGTTTCGACGCGCTGGAAGTCCGGCTGAAGGCTGAACCGGAGACCGGCCGCTTCTGCCATGGCGACGATCCGACGCTCGCCGACATCTGCCTCGTGCCGCAGATATTCAACGCGAAGCGCTTCCACTTCGACCTTTCGCCCTATCCGACCGTCATGCGCATCTTCGAGGAAGCGCAGGCGCTCGATGCCTTTGCCAGCGCCGCGCCCGACCGTCAGCCGGATGCGGAATAGGTCAAGGCAGCGGGAACGCGCCACCGGCGCCATGACGTAAAAAAACGTCAACAAAATGCCGCTATTACCTTGGACCGGAAGTCGGAGCCCTGCGATAGGGCGTAGGCAGAGCGGGTGGTTGCGGGCCGGATGACGGCGGAGGGACCGCGACTGCTCGGCATGATCAGGATATCCCCGTGGCAATCGAAAGCCTCCATTTCGTCAGCCGGCCGCAATTGCTTGCCGGCGCGAAGCATCTGTTCGGAACGCTCAAGGCGCCGGGCCTTTTCATCGTGCTTCTGGCGTGCTTTGTCGGTGTCATCTCCGGCGTTCTGGTATGGGCGATGGGTTGGATCGTGCAGGAGATGCATTGGTATCTCTACGACCTGCCAAAGGGCGCGCGCCTCTCCAGCATGTTCGCGCTCTTCGATCCGCGCCACGCCTTCGTACCGCTGGTCGGCGGCGTCATCATGGGGATCAGCATCGCCTGGTTGCGCTATCGTAAATACCGCACGCCCATCGATCCTATCGAAGCCAACGCGCTCCACGGTGGACGCCTGTCGCTGACCGATAGTCTCATCATCGCCTTCCAGACCATCATCTCCAGCGGCTTCGGTGCGTCGGTCGGCCTGGAGGCAGGCTATACGCAAATGGGGTCGGGGGTCGCTTCTCGCATCGGCCGTAGCCTGAAACTGCGCCGCAACGACGTGCGCATGCTGGTCGGCTGCGGAGCGGCGGCCGCTATCGCTGCCGCCTTCGACGCACCGCTCACCGGTGCGTTCTATGGTTTCGAACTCATCATCGGCGTCTATACGATCGTCAATGTCGCGCCGGTTCTTACGGCGGCTCTCATGGGTTCGGTAACGGCCGATCTGCTGAAGGCCGCGCAGTTTCCCATCCACCTCGACGCCGTTCCGCATATGACGCCGGAACAGTACCTGCCCTATCTGTTGCTCGGCCTGATCGGCGGTGGGGTCTCCATCGCGATCATGCATTTCGTGACGCTTGTCGAGCGCGCTTTCTCCAGCCTGTCGATCGACGCGACGCTCAGGCCCGCTATCGGCGGCTGCCTTGTCGGACTCCTGGCGCTCGGCACGCCGCAGGTTCTCTCCTCCGGTCATGGCGCCTTCCAGTTGCAGATGGCGATGAACTATGGGTTGACGGTGGTGGCGAGCGTGTTCGTCATGAAGCTTGCCGCATCGGCAATCTCGCTCGGCTCCGGCTTTCGCGGCGGCCTGTTCTTCGCCTCGCTCTTTCTCGGCGTGCTGCTCGGCAAGCTGTTCGCCGCGGCAATGGCGATCGTATCGCCCGCGACCGGCATCGATCCGGGCGTGGCCGGCGTGATCGGGATGACGTCGCTTGCGGTCGGCGTGGTCGGCGGCCCGCTGACCATGACCTTCCTGGCGCTGGAATCGAGCGGCGACCTGACGCTGACCGGCGTCGTGCTGGCCGCCTCGATCCTGTCGGCGATGGTGGTGCGCGAGGGCTTCGGCTATTCGTTCTCGACCTGGCGCCTCCACCTTCGCGGCGAGACGATCCGCAGCGCCAACGATGTCGGCTGGATGCGCTCGCTGACCGTTGGCTCGATGATGCGCGCCGACGTGCGAACCGTCGATGCCGACACGCCGGTTGCGGAGTTCCGCAAGCTGTTCCCGCTGGGCTCGGCGCAGCGCGTCATCGCGATCGATTCCGACCAGCACTATGCCGGCATATTGATCGTGCCGGAGGTTCATGCCGACCAGGCGGACGCCGACGCGGAAAAGGGCACGCCCGTCAGCGAATTGGCGAAGTTCAGGGAAACGGTCCTGCTGCCGTCGATGAACGTCAAGGTCGCCGCGCAGGCGTTCACCGCGTCGGGAAGCGAGGAGCTCGCCGTCGTGAGCGACAAGTACGACCGCACCGTCGTCGGTCTCCTGACCGAGGGCCATCTCCTCAGGCGTTACGCGGAGGAACTCGAAAAAGCGCGCCGCGACCTCTCTGGCGAGTCCAGCCTCTAAAGAGAGGCCTTTCCTTACGCGAACAAAGAGCGTTCCCCTTCCACCGCCTCGCCGATGAACCCGGCGACGGCCTGGATGCGCCTGAGCGGCCTGACCGATTCGTGATAGACGAGCCAGTAGGCGCGGCGGATGGGCTTTGCCGCCGGCACGTGGACGAGGTCCGGAAGCGCGCGGGCGATGAAGGTATGCAGAATGCCGATACCGGCACCGGAGCGCACCGCCTCGGCCTGGCCGAGTGAGGAGGAAATTTCGAAATGCGAGCCCCAGTCCGGTGAAAATTCGTTCGCGTAGTCGAGGGACGGGCTGAAGGTCAGGTCGGGCACGTAGCCGACGAGGCGATGGCGGGAAAGCTCCGCCGGCGTACGCGGCATACCCATCTCCTCGACATAAGCGCGCGAGGCATAGAGGCCGAGCGTGTAGTCGACGAGCTTGCCGGCGACCAGCCGGCCTTCGCTCGGGCGCTCGACGGTGATCGCGATATCCGCCTCCCGCCGCGAAAGCGAGAAGGAACGCGGTACCGGCACGAGCTGGACGGTAAGCTCCGGATGGCGCGCCGCGAATGCTCCGAGGCGTGGGGCAAGGAAGGCAACGCCGAACCCGTCCGGCGCGCCGATGCGCACCGTGCCGGATACCTCGCCGCCTTCGCCGGCAATGTCCGCGCGCGCGACGATAAGTTCGGCCTCCATGTGCTCCGCGCGTTCCAGGAAGCGCTCGCCCGCCGGCGTCAGTTCCGACCCGGTGGTGAGGCGCCTGAACAGCTTGGCGTTGAGGGCTTCCTCCAGCGAGGCGATACGGCGCGAGACGGTCGCGTGGTTGAGGCCGAGCCGCTTTGCCGCGCCAAGGATCTGGCCTGAGCGCGCTACCGCCAGAAAGATGCGTACGTCGTCCCAGTTCATGGCTGCCCCTCCGCTGAGGGAATGTAGTTGCAATGTTGCAAAAAATAAAGCGCCAGAGCTCAGGATAGCGAATGTACGCACACCGGATGCGGTTTCGCGCGCGTTGCAATGATCGGCGCAAAGCAGGACAATGGGGGCAGGTATTCACAGGGAGTAGATCATGGAAACGATGGGTCATTTCATCGGCGGCAAGCATGTCGCCGGCACCAGCGGCCGCACGGCCGACGTCCTGCAGCCCATGGACGGCACCGTTCGCTCGAAAGTGGCGCTCGCCTCTGCGGCCGAACTGCGCAAGGCGGTCGAGAACGCCAAGGAAGCGCAGCCGGCCTGGGCCGCGACCAATCCGCAGCGGCGCGTGCGCGTCCTGATGAAATTCCTCGAACTGGTGGCGCGCGACAACGAGGCGCTCGCAGAGCTTCTCGCCCGTGAGCACGGCAAGACCATCCCCGACGCCAAGGGCGATATATTGCGCGGCGTCGAGGTAGTGGAATTCGCGCTCGGTATCCCGCATCTGATGAAGGGTGAATTCACCGAGGGCGCCGGTCCCGGTATCGATCTCTATTCGGTGCGGCAGCCGCTCGGCGTCGTCGCCGGTATCACGCCCTTCAACTTCCCGGCCATGATCCCGATGTGGAAATTCGCGCCGGCGATCGCCTGCGGCAACGCCTTCATCCTGAAGCCATCCGAGCGCGATCCAGGCGTGCCGATGAAACTCGCTGAACTGATGTACGAGGCCGGGCTGCCGGCAGGCATCCTCAATGTCGTCAACGGCGACAAGGAAGCGGTCGACGCCATCCTCGACGATGCGGACATCAAGGCGGTTGCCTTCGTGGGCTCTTCGTCGATCGCCGAATATATCTATGCGCGCGGCTGCGCCACGGGCAAGCGGGTGCAGTGCTTCGGCGGCGCCAAGAACCACATGATCGTCATGCCGGACGCCGACATGGATCAGGCGGTCGATGCGCTGATCGGTTCGGGCTATGGCGCGGCCGGCGAGCGTTGCATGGCCGTCTCGGTCGCCGTCCCGGTCGGCAAGGCGACCGCCGACAAGCTGGTCGAGAAGCTCATCCCCCGCGTCGAAAGCCTGAAGATCGGTCCCTCCACCGATCCGGCCGCCGATTTCGGCCCGCTGGTGACGGCCCAGGCGCTGGAGCGCGTGAAGAACTATGTCGATATCGGCGTCAAGGAAGGCGCCAAGCTCAAGGTCGACGGGCGCGGCTTCAAGATGCAGGGCTATGAGAACGGCTTCTATATGGGCGGCTGCCTGTTCGACGAAGTGACGCCGGACATGCGCATCTACAAGGAAGAGATCTTCGGCCCGGTGCTGTCGGTCGTGCGTGCCCATGATTTCGAGGAAGCCGTGCGGCTTCCCTCGGAGCATGAATACGGCAACGGCGTCGCCATCTTCACCCGCGACGGCGACGCCGCGCGTGAGTTCGCGTCCCGCGTCAATGTCGGCATGGTCGGCATCAACGTGCCGATCCCGGTGCCGGTTTCCTATTACACCTTCGGCGGCTGGAAGCGGTCGGGCTTCGGCGACCTCAACCAGTATGGTCCGGATTCGGTGCGTTTCTACACCAAGACCAAGACAATCACCTCGCGCTGGCCCTCCGGCGTCAAGGAAGGCGCCGAGTTCGCGATGCCGACCATGAAGTGATCCATATAGGCCAGCCATGAACAATCGAACCGGCCGTTGCCCGATCAGGCGGCGGCCGGTTCCTTTTTGTCCGGGCTGTCCTCGCCGTCGCCGGCATCGCCGCGCGGGTCGAGTTGCAGCGCCTGCGGCGTCGTTGCCCGCTCGGCGGGCACGCTCTGGAAGGCTTCGCGCTCCTCGACCGGGATCGGGGCGCGGGTCTTGATGCGCAGGAGCGTGTAACCCGCGAGCGCGGCGTGGGCGATCGCGGTGGCGAGGAACAGGCTTTCCGGCCTCAGATAGGCCATCAGCGCCGCGCCGAGCAACGGCCCGATCATGGTGCCGAAACCATAGAGCAGCAGGAGCCCGCTCGAAACCTTGACGAAATCCTCCGAGCTTGCGTGGTCGTTGGCATGCGCGACAGCCAGCGAATAGAGGATATAGGCAAGTCCGCCATAGCAGGCGGTCATCACCAGGATGACGGCGCCATGGCGCGGCTCGAACAGGAAAATGAGAAGGCCGATCAGTGCTGCGCCGGCGCCGGCGGCAGCCATGACGAAGCGGCGGTCGGTGCGGTCGGAGACGCGCCCGGCCGGAAGCTGCATGACCGCGCCTGCGATGACCACCAGGCTCATCATCAGCGCGATCTCGAAGGTCGGCATGCCGATGCGTGCGCCGAACACCGCGCCGAGCGTGCCCCACGCGCCGTTGGCGATGCCGATCAGGAGGCAGCCGATCAGCGCCACCGGCGAATTGGCATAGAGCTTTCGTAGATCGAGCGACACTTCCTTGAGCGGCGTTGGCGTCGCCTGGGTGGAGATGGCGGTCGGGATCAGCGACAGGCAGAAAAAGATGCCCGTCACCATGAAGAGCGAGGCGGAGCGGACGTCGCCGGCGGCGACGATCATCTGCCCGGCCATGATCGCGGCGTAGGTTACCATCATGTAGAGGCCGAAGACGGTGCCACGGTTCTCGTTGGTGGCGCGCTCGTTCAGCCAGCTTTCGATGACCATGAAGGAGCCGGCCATAGTGAAGCCGGTGAAGATCCTGAGCGCGATCCAGACATAGGGATCGACGAAGAGGCCGGTCAGAAGCGCGATGATGGCGCCGACCGCGGAGAAAGTGCCGAAGGCTCGAACATGGCCGACATTGCGCACCAGCCTGGGCGCAAGGAAGCAGCCGGCGACGAAGCCGCCTGCCCAGGCCGTACCGAGCAGGCCGAGCGCCGCGGTCGAAAAACCTTCCGCCTGGCCGCGCAACGGCAACAGAAGGCTGAGCAGGCCGGAAGCGAGCAGCAGGAACGCCGTTCCGCGCAAAAGGGCAAGGATGGGACCGAAAGAGGCGAACATCGAGGGTTCCGGCTAGGGCGTGAAATGCGGTGCTGTCGCCAACGGCGATGCCATGAAGTTTGCGGCCGTTTCGAGACGGAAACGATCGCCGCGCGACAAAGGTTCAGCCCTTGCGAAAAAGCGCATCCGCAGCGCTTCGCGTCGCGTCCTTCGCCGTTCTTTCGGCTTCCAGCCGGCCGATTTCCTCCTTCAACTGTTCGATGCGCTCGGACAGTTCGTCGACCGACAGCAGCGAAAGGTCCTGGCCGATTTCGTGGACTCTCTTTTTCCGGGGAGCTTCCTCGTCGAACATGCTCATGCAATTCCTTCCTTTGCCTTGCTTGTCCAACCTGATCGGCTACATACATCGCCACCATAAAGGGCGTGGGGCACAGGACGCAAACATCGGTTCGTCGAGTATCGCCGGAGGAAGTTGAGATAGCATGACCGGAACAATCCCCGCCAAGATGACCGCGATCGCGATCACACAGCCCGGCGGCCCGCTGGTGCTGAAGCCCGAGCGGCGCGACGTGCCTGAACCGGCGCCCGGCCAGATCCTCATCAGGGTACGCGCCGCTGGCGTCAACCGGCCGGACGTCCTGCAGCGGCAGGGCGCCTATCCGCCGCCGCCGGGCGCTTCGGACCTGCCGGGGCTGGAAGTGTCGGGCGAAGTCGCGGCGCTCGGCGTCGGCGCCGGCAGGTGGCGCGTCGGCGATCCGGTCGTGGCGCTTGCCGCCGGTGGGGGCTACGCCGAATATGTCGCGGTGCACGGCACCAACGCCCTGCCGCTGCCGGCTGGATTCACCTTCACGGAAGCCGCTGCGCTGCCCGAAACCTTCTTCACGGTGTGGCACAATGTCTTCGAGCGTGGCGCGCTGAAGGCGGGAGAGCGCTTCCTCGTCCATGGCGGCACGTCCGGCATCGGCACGACGGCCATCCAGCTTGCCAAGGCGTTCGGCGCCTACGTCATCACCACTGCCGGGTCGGCGGAGAAATGCGAGGCCTGCGTGAGGCTCGGCGCCGACCGCGCCATCAACCACCGGGAGGAGGATTTCGTGGCCGTGGTCAAGGAAGTCACCGGCGACAACGGCGCCGACGTCATCCTCGACATGGTGGGCGGCGACTATATCGACCGCAACTACGCCGCCGCCGCGATGGAAGGCCGTATCGTGCAGATCGGCTTCCTCGGCGGCTCGAAAGCCACCGTCAATTTCGGCAAGCTGATGGTGAAACGGCTGGTCCACACCGGCTCCACGCTCAGGCCGCGTTCCGCCGAATTCAAGGGCGAGGTCGCCGCCGCGCTCGAGCAGAAAGTCTGGCCGCTGCTTGCCTCGCGCCAACTGGCGCCGGTGATGGACATGATCTTCCCGCTCAAGGAAGCCTGGCGGGCGCATGAGCGGATGGAAGAGGGTCAGCATATCGGCAAGATCGTGCTCGACGTGGGGTAGGGTTTCGCTCGGGAATTTGCTTTCGCTCACGCCCGTACCGCCGCTTGCGCGGCTGGGCTCCGCGGGGGCGCGCCAACGGCGACGCCCGGTCGAGCGTTTGGGGCGCCCCTCGTTTGAGGTTCATTGTTTGTGGGTATCCTTTCCTGTCCTCCGCCCCTTCGCACCCCCCTCTGTCCTGCCGGACATCTCCCCCTCAAAGGGGGGAGATCAGCCGGCCGTGCGGCCTGCTCCCTTTCCTGCAGCTTTGATGGTTTGCGGAAGCGGTGATGCCAGCCAATCTCCCCCCTTGAGGGGGAGATGTCCGGCAGGACAGAGGGGGGTGCGAAGAGCGCAGGACTATCCGCATTTGTCATCGCACATGCCTCATCCTCGCCACGCTGCCTTCCGGCCCTGGCCATTGAAAGTCGGGAAGCGGGGCGCGAGGCCGTGCCTTCCGAATATAAATACGTGGCGCGACACACGCGCCCCGCCGGCGATTTCTGTTCCCGCCTGTTCCGCTGCTCCCCGAGCCTCACCCTGAACCTGCCGAAGGATAGTCACTCCGAACAGGTTCAGCGTTCGTCCCGGGGTCTGTGCGCCTTCTACCGGCACGCAGGGGTCGTAGTGCCCCCAGGGGAACCTCCAGGCGGGACCTCCCCGGCCATGATGCCACGTCAGCATCGCGGCGGAGGCGCCGGCTCCTCCCCACGCAATCACCGTCATGACCGGTGTTCCCGATGGGAGGAACTGACAGGGATTATGGAGGATGGGCGGGAGGCGTGGATAAAGGGAGGCGAAGAAAATATGGAAAGGCAGCGATATGAACGGGTTGGGAAACAAATGGGCGCAGATTTATCCACGCCCTGTCCGGCCCGGCACCTCTCATCCGTCTCGGCGCTTTCGCACCGACAGATAGGGAGCCCTGGCGAGGCGGAGCCGAACTGTCGGGCGAACTTGGTGGAGTGAGCGGCCGAGATGTCGTAGGGTCGGAACGCTGGTCTCACTCCCCGCCGTCAGAAATTTCCGGAATTCGTTGCGGAGCGCCGCGAATGCCTTTATATCCGGGATGATTTCCCAACAT
Organism: Mesorhizobium koreense; assembly: GCF_031656215.1. Lineage (NCBI taxonomy): Bacteria > Pseudomonadati > Pseudomonadota > Alphaproteobacteria > Hyphomicrobiales > Phyllobacteriaceae > Mesorhizobium > Mesorhizobium koreense. The sequence continues at coordinate 1,178,080 of NZ_CP134228.1, forward strand.
GGTGGTTCCATCCACCGCCCGCGCCAGGGACGCGGGCGAACGAGAGGATATTATCTTTATGGCCAACCAGCTTCTTATGCCCAAGGCGACCGCCGTCTGGCTTGTCGACAATACCGCGCTTACCTTCGAGCAGATCGCGCAGTTCTGCAATCTTCACCCGCTGGAGGTGCGCGCGATCGCCGACGGCGAGGCCGCGCAGGGCATCAAGGGTCTCGACCCGATCATGAACGGGCAGTTGACACGCGACGAGATCGCCGTCGCCGAGGCCGATCCGGAGCGCAAGCTCAAGCTTTCCGAGCCGAAGGTGCGCGTGCCTGAATCCAAGCGCAAGGGTCCGCGCTACACACCGCTGTCCAAACGCCAGGACCGCCCTAACGCGATCCTGTGGCTGGTGCGCAACCATCCCGAACTGAAGGACGCGCAGATCTCCCGCCTTGTCGGCACCACCAAATCGACCATCGAACAGATCCGCGAGCGCACACACTGGAACTCGGCCAATCTGCAGCCGCTCGATCCGGTGACGCTGGGCCTCTGCTCGCAGATCGACCTCGACCTCGAAGTGCAGCGGGCCTCGCGCGGCCAGCCGCAGCCCGCGCCGGTTGGCGACACGCTGCTGCCGGCCTCCGTCACCGAGAAGCTTCCCGCCGCCGACGAGAAGAAGGAGGACAGGGAACTCGACGCCGATGCGGTGTTCGCTAAGCTGTCCTCGCTGAAGAAGGCTCCCGACGCCGACGAGGAGTAAAAATCCGCCGGGCCGGGCTGCAAACGGCGCTCGGTTGGGTTGCGGGCGCGCCGGACTCGGTCGAAGAGCTTTCGATGGCCGCTATCCAGTGCGTCCTTCGAGGCTCGCTTTGCTCGCACCTCAGGATGAGGAGCGCTGGCGTCATGCTGTCAAATTTCTGTCCGGTGGTGAAGCTTCGCCTGCATCTCAGGATGAGGACGGTCGGCGCCGGTCTGCCTCATGGTGAGGTGCGAGCGAAGCGGGCCTCGAACCACGCACGGCCCAGCGGCGAAGCCGTCCCTATCCTGCCTTGTCCACGGGCGGGGAGCGCTCCCATACCTCTACCGTGCGGTAGAAGTCAGTGAGCGTCTTGCCGCGCTCGGGCCGGAAGGTGCGGCCGGCATTGTCGAGGCCGGCGATGCGGTCGATACGGAAGGCGCGGAAATCGTCGCGCATCTCGCACCAGCCGATCAGCGTCCACACCTTGCCCCAGAACCACAGACCGAGCGGACGTACGTCGCGCTCGGTCTGGCGTCCGGCCTCGTCGCGGTAATCGAGGCGCATGACCTCGCGGCGCTCCACCGAGCGCTCCAGTATGTCGATGACGTTGCGGTCGTTGTCGGAGACGACGTAGCTCGGCGCGAAGATGCTGGTCTGGGCGATGCGTGACTTCTCGCTGTCGGGCAGCACGGCGCCGATCTTCACCAGCGCTTCCTCCGCCGCGCGCGCCATGGCCGCGCCGCCGAAAGCGCGCACCATGCGGGCGCCGGCAACGAGGGCGACGATTTCATCACGCGTGAACATCAGCGGCGGAAGGTCGAAGCCTTCGCGCAGGATATAACCGACGCCCGCCTCGCCGTCGATCGGAACGCCGGTCGATTGCAGGTCAGCGATATCGCGATAGATCGTGCGGTCCGAGACTTCGAGGCGTTCGCCAAGCATGCGCGCGGTGACGAGGCGCCCGCCGCGCAAATGCTGCACGATCTGGAAGAGACGGTCGGCGCGGCGCATCTCAGTGCCCTTGGCCGGACAAGGCCGGCGATGGTTTTCTCGCATAGGTCATGGAGCGACCCTCCTGACACTATCATGACATGAGGCTCCTGACAGCGATATGTCAGGAGCCTGTCAGTGGACGCGCTTTCCATGACGCAGACCCACGGCCTAATCCAGCCGCCGCCGCGACCGGCGTCCCGCATAGATTTCAGGCCAGCCGATGTCCTTGCGCAGGTCGGCGGGCAGGGAGTTAAGGATGCGCTCGGTACGGATATCGTCGCGCAGAGCGCGCAGATTGGCGGCGTAGCGGCCGATGGCTGCCATCGGGGCAAAACTGAACGGGTTCATTGTCCGATCTCCTGTTCGCGTCATTGAACAGGAAGATCATCGCACAGTGCCCCTGACAGCTTTCTGTCAGGAGGATGCAGGATGGTCCGCTACGCGTTTTTTATCGGCACCGTGTAGTTGAGCGGCAAGCGGCCACCGTCGGCGTAGATGGTCTGGCCGGTGATGTAGCTGGCGTCGTCGGAGGCGAGGAAGGCGGCGATGGAGGCGATCTCGGAGGGGTCGCCGATGCGGCCGAGCGGGGTGCGCATCATGATCCTGTCCATAGCGGCTTTGTCGTTGGCGACCGCCTTCAGGATGTCGGTCATGATCGAGCCGGGACCGATGGCGTTGACGCGGATGCCGTAGGAGGCGAGAGACAGGGCCATCACCTTGGTCAACTGGTTCACGCCGCCCTTGGAGACCGAATAGGGCACCTGGTTGGGAATGGCGAAGACGGCGTTGACCGAGGACATGTTGATGATGGTGCCGGCCGGGCCGCCGGCCTTGACGCGCTCGGCCATGCGGCGCGCCACCGCCTGGCCGGCGAGGAACACGCCCTTCAGGTTGACGCGCAGCACGCGGTCGAAATCCGCCTCGGCTATGTCGAGGAAATCGGCGCCGTGGACGATGCCGGCATTGGCAACCAGGATATCGATCTCGCCGAAGGCGGACACCGCCTCGTCCACCATCTTCGCGATCTGGGCCGCGTCGCCGACATCGGTTTTGACGAAGCGCACGGAACTGTCGGGGCCGAGCGTCTTGGCGGCCTTCGCGCCCTTTTCGGCATCGAAATCGGCGATGACGACCTTCGCGCCTTCCTTCACGAAGCGCTCGGCCACCGCATAGCCGATGCCGCCCGCCGCGCCCGTCACGATCGCCGTCTTGCCTTTGAGTGCCATATGCGCTCCTGCCTGTTCCTATGCATTTCTTCGGCATCGGAATAGGCCCGAAGCAACGGGCGGGTCAACTTGCCTTCGCTTCTACTGCCGGCAATAAAGCCGGCTGAGATTTGGTCGCGTCCTTCGAGGCTCGCTCCGCTCACACCTCAGGATGAGGGAGGTTTGTGCCGCGAGCCTCATCCTGAAGCGCAGCGGGTCTCAAAAACGGACTTGGATCGAAGCGAGCTTGCACGGCACTCACGGGTATGAAGACACAAGCGCAAGCGCCCTTCATCCCGAAATGTGAGCGAGACGCGCTCTGACTCCCTCATCCTGAGGTGCTCCGCGAAGCGGAGCCTCGAAGGACGCAACGCCAATCAACGTCTCAAACCCCCATCCCGCGATCGGCCAGCGCCACCGTGATCTCGTCGAGGATGACGGGATCGTCGATGGTCGCGGGCATGGTCCATTCCTCCTTGTCGGCGATCTTCTGCATGGTGCCGCGCAGGATCTTGCCGGAGCGGGTCTTGGGTAGGCGCTTGACCGTGACGACGGACTTGAACGCGGCGACCGGGCCGATGCGCTCGCGGATGAGGCCGATGACCTCGCGCTCGATCGTGGCGCCGTCGCGCGCCACGCCGGCATTGAGGACGACGAAGCCGACAGGCACCTGGCCCTTCATGGCGTCGGCGATGCCGATGACGGCGCATTCGGCGACGTCCGGATGCTCGGCGACGACCTCCTCCATGGCGCCGGTCGAGAGGCGGTGGCCGGCAACGTTGATGATGTCGTCGGTGCGCGCCATGACGAACAGATAGCCGTCATCGTCGATATAGCCGGCATCGGCGGTCTTGTAGTAGCCGGGGAACTCGCGCAGATAGGCGTCGCGGAAGCGCTGGTCGGCGTGCCACAGCGTCGGCAGGCAGCCGGCCGGGAGCGGCAGCTTGATGACGACGTTGCCGAGCACATTGGCTTTGACCGGATGGCCGGCATCGTCCACGACCTGGACGTCGTAGCCCGGCATCGCCACGCCCGGCGAGCCGTACTTAACCGGCAGGATGCCGAGACCGACCGGGTTCTGCGAGACGGGGTAGCCCGTCTCCGTCTGCCACCAATGGTCGATCACCGGCACGCCGAGCTTCTGCTCGGCCCATTTGATCGTTTCCGGGTCGGCGCGCTCGCCGGCAAGGAACAGCGTACGGAAGGCGGAGAGGTCGTATTTCTTGACGAATTCTCCGGCCGGGTCCTCACGCTTGATGGCGCGGAAGGCGGTCGGCGCGGTGAACAGCGCCACGACCTTGTGCTCGGAGATGACACGCCAGAAGGTGCCGGCGTCCGGCGTGCCGACCGGTTTGCCCTCGAACAGGATGGAGGTCGCCCCATAAATCAGCGGCCCGTAGGCGATATAGGAGTGGCCGACTACCCAGCCCACATCGGAGGCCGCCCAGAAGACTTCGCCCGGCTTGACGCCGAACTCATTGCCCATCGTCCAGGCGAGCGCCACCATGTGTCCGCCATTGTCGCGCACCACGCCCTTGGGCTGGCCGGTCGTGCCGGAAGTGTAGAGCACGTAGAGCGGATCGGTCGATTTGAGCTCGACGCAGGGCACGTCGCGGCCGCGCGTCTTCGCGACGCCCTCGGCGTAGTCGAAGTCGCGGCCGTCGATCAGTTCGCAGGTCTCTGCCTCGCGCTGCAGGATGATGCAGGCGTCTGGCTTGTGCGCCGACAATTCGATGGCGCGGTCGAGCAGCGGCTTGTAGGCGACGATGCGGCCCGGCTCGACGCCGCAGGAGGCGGAGATGATGAGCTTCGGCTTGGCGTCATCGATGCGGGTGGCGAGCTCGCGCGAGGCAAAGCCGCCGAAGACGACGGAATGGATGGCGCCGATACGGGCGCAGGCGAGCATCGAGAAGACGGCTTCCGGCACCATCGGCATGTAGATGACAACGCGGTCGCCCTTGGCGACGCCGTGGTCCTGGAGCAGCGCGGCGAGCGCGGAGACCTCCTCCTTCACGTCTGCATAGGTGAAGGCCTTCTTCTTGCCGGTGATCGGGCTGTCGTAGATCAGCGCGTTCTGATCGGCACGGCCGCCTTCGACATGGCGGTCGACGGCGTTGTAACAGGTGTTGCAGGTGGCGTCCGGATACCAGATTCCGTAGACGCCGGCATCCTTGTCGAAGATCTTCTTCGGCGGCGAGAACCAATCAATGGCCTTGGCGGCGTCGGCCCAGAAGCCCTCCGGATCCCGTTTCCAGCCTTCGTAAACCTCATGATAGCGCGAAGCCATCTCAACCTCCCGTGCAGAATTTCGCGGATTTCTTCCTTCTTAGCCAATCGGCGGTCACTGCGTCCATGTGACTAACGAATAAACGGGATGATGCGGCCAAAGGCTCCGCTTTGACAGCGCGGGCGCCGACGGGCATGTCTGTGGAATGTCAGCGGCGATTCCGCACGGAGCCGAAAGCAGAAGTCGCAATGTCGAAGATCATCGCCCTCGTCATCATCGCCATGATGGCGATCCAGATCATCAAGCCGATCGGCCTGCCGGGCTTCCGGCAGCGCCGCGATTTCTGGAAGCTGGCGGTCGTCGCCTTCGCCGCCTTCGCGCTGGATGTGTTTTTGACCCACGTGACGTGAGGCTGTCGGATGTGAAGTTCGACCCCCACTCCGTCCCGCTTCGCGGTCCACCTCTCCCCCGTTCGACGGGGGAGAGGAAGCGCCCGGCCACAAGGCTTGGCTCCCTTCCTCTACCCCACGAATGTGGGGGAGAGGTGGCCGCGAAGCGGACGGAGTGGGGGTAATCCGACCATATGCGATGGCTCTGCTAGCCCTCAGATCGTCTTGCCGAAGGCCACGGCCGTGTCGGCCATGCGGTTCGAGAAACCCCATTCATTGTCGTACCAGGACATGACGCGCACGAGGTTGCCCTCGATCACCTTGGTCTGGTCGAGTGCGAAGGTCGATGAAGCGGGGTTGTGGTTGAGGTCGATGGAGACGAGCTTTTCATCGGTATAGGCGAGGATGCCCTTGAGCGGCCCCTTGGAAGCGGCGGCGACCAGCGCGTCGTTCACTTCCTCGACGGTGACGTTCCGCTTCGACACGAACTTGAAGTCGATAACGGAGACGTTCGGCGTCGGCACGCGGATCGAAACGCCGTCGAGCTTGCCTTTCAGTTCCGGCAGGACGAGGCCGACCGCCTTCGCCGCACCCGTCGAGGTCGGGATCATCGACATGGCGGCCGCGCGGGCGCGGTAGAGGTCCTTATGCATGGTGTCGAGGGTCGGCTGGTCGCCCGTATAGGAATGGACGGTGGTCATCAGCCCCTTCTCGATGCCGAAGGCGTCGTGCAGCACCTTGGCGACGGGCGCCAGGCAGTTGGTCGTGCATGACGCGTTGGATACGACCCTGTGGTCCTTCGTGATCTTGTCGTGGTTGACGCCATAGACGACGGTGAGGTCGGCGCCGTCCGCCGGGGCCGAAACGAGCACGCGCTTGGCGCCGGCTTCCAGATGTGCGGATGCCTTTTCCTTGGTGGTGAAGAGGCCGGTGCATTCGAGCGCGATATCGACGCCTTCCGCTTTCCACGGAAGCTCGGCCGGATTGCGCACGGCATGGACCCGCATCGGGCCGCGGCCGACATCGATCGTGTCGCCTTTCACCTTGACCTCGCCGGGGAAGCGGCCATGCACGCTGTCGTAGCGGATCAGGTGGGCGTTGGTCTCCACCGGACCGAGATCGTTGAGCGCCACCACCTCGATGTCGGTGCGACCCGATTCAATGATGGCGCGAAGCACGTTGCGGCCGATACGGCCAAATCCGTTGATGGCTACTCTGACGGTCATCGATCATTCTCTCCTGAAAGATAATGGACGGGGAAGCGCCTGGGAGGCGGCGCGGGATAGGTCAGTTCTTCTTAGGGAGCGCTCCTTCGGCGGCCTTCACCACGTGGTCGGCGGTGATGCCGAAATGGGGATAGAGGTCCTCGATCTTGCCGCTGGCGCCGAAGCCGGTCATGCCGATGAACTTGCCGTCAGTGCCGATGAATTCGTCCCAGCCCTGGCGGATCGCCGCCTCGACCGCAACGCGGACCGGCGCGTCGCCTATGGTCTTTTTCCGGTAGGCCGCGTCCTGCTGGAAGAACAGTTCGAAGGACGGCACGGAAACGACGCGGGCTTTATGGCCCTTCTTCTCCAGCGTCTCACGCGCATCGAGCGCTATCTCGACCTCGGAGCCCGAGGCAAAGATGGTGATCTCGGCCTTGCCGCTCGCCGGCGCCAGTTCATAGGCGCCCTTCGCGCAGAGGTTCTCGGCCGTGTGCTCGGTCCGCACAGCCCTCAGCGGCTGACGGGTGAGCGCCAGCGTCGAGGAATGTTTCGACGATTCCAGCGCGAGCTGCCAGCATTCGGCCGTCTCGACGGCGTCTGCCGGGCGATAGACGACATGGTTCGGTATCGCACGCAGCGCTGCCAGATGCTCGACGGGCTGATGCGTCGGACCGTCCTCGCCGAGCCCGATGGAATCGTGCGTCATGACGAAGATGTTGCGGATACCCATCAGCGCCGAAAGGCGGATCGAGGGCCGGCAATAGTCGGAGAAGCACAGGAAGGTGCCGCCATAGGGGATGACGCCGCCATGCAGCGACATGCCGTTCATGGCCGCGACCATCGTGTGCTCGCGAATGCCGTAATGCATGTAGCGCTGACCGTAATCGTCGGCGGTGATGTTCTTGGTCTGGCTGGTCTTGGTGTTGTTCGAGCCGGTCAGGTCCGCCGAGCCGCCGATGGTCTCGGGCACGACGCCGTTGATCACTTCCAGCGCCATTTCGGAGGATTTGCGCGTGGCGACATTCGGCTTGTCGGCGGCGAGTTTCTTCTTGTAATCGACGATGGTCTTGTCGAGGCCGGACGGCAGCTTGCCCGCCATACGACGCTCGAACTCGCCTTTCCTGCTGTGGGCGGCGAGCCGTTTCTCCCATGCCTCGCGCTCGCCGATCGAGCGCCGGCCGACCTCGCGCCACGCGTCGAGGATATCGGAGGGGATCTCGAAGGGCGGATAATCCCAGTTGAGGAATTTGCGCGCGCCGGCGATCTCTTCCGCGCCGAGCGGCGAACCGTGCGCCTTGGCGGTGCCCGCCTTGGTCGGCGCGCCGAAGCCGATGGTCGTCTTGCAGGCGATCATGGTCGGCTTCTGCGAATGGTGGGCGGCCTCGATAGCATAGGCGATTGCCTCGGGGTCCATGCCGTCGACATGGCTGGCGTTCCAGCCGGACGCCTGGAAACGCGCCACCTGGTCGGTGTTGTCGGCGAGCGAGACGGGACCATCGATGGAGATGCTGTTATGGTCCCAGAAAAGGATGAGCTTGTTCAGCTTGAGGTGGCCGGCGAGCGCGATGGCCTCCTGGCTGATGCCTTCCATCAGGCAGCCGTCGCCGGCCAGCACATAGGTGAAGTGGTTGACGAGATCGTCGTCGAAGGCTGCGTTCATGATGCGCTCGGAAAGCGCGAAGCCGACCGAATTGGCCACGCCCTGGCCGAGCGGTCCGGTGGTCGTCTCGATGCCGGTCGCGTGGCCGTATTCCGGATGGCCGGCCGTCTTCGAGCCGAGCTGCCGGAAATGCTTGATCTGATCGATCGTCATGTCCTCGTAGCCGGTGAGGTAGAGGAGCGAGTAGAGCAGCATCGAACCGTGGCCGGCCGACAGGATGAAGCGGTCGCGATCGGCCCAGTGCGGGTGCTTCGGGTCGAATTTCAGGAAGCGCGTGAACAGGACCGTGGCAACGTCGGCGCAGCCCATCGGCAGGCCCGGATGGCCCGAATTGGCCTTCTCGACGGCGTCCATGGAGAGGAAGCGGATCGCGTTGGCCATCCGGTCGTGTTGTTCGCGTGAAATCATGGAAATGCCCGCTGGTTGGAGATGCGGTGAAGGGCCCTGAAAAGCTGGGCGACACATAGCAGTTGGCTTGGCCAAGTCAACAAAATGGGGCTTTTCCGAGGGTCGGCAACCCGTGCTCGCCTGGCCACACGACAAACCTTACGCCAATTCCGGGGGATAGGCCGGTGGCTTTATTGACGCAGCATTCATCCTCCGCCTAATCTTTCCGGCATAACGCGTTCGCAACGCGCACGATTCGCTGCCGGGCGGGGCTTGGAACGAAACGATGACAGGGGAAACAACCCTCAGGGAGACCATCGGACGGCTGGGCAAGGCGATCGAGACGCTGGAGGCGACCGTCGCGGCCCGGTTCGAACAGCAGGTAGACGCGACCGAAATCGAGGCCGAGGTCCAGCGGATGAACGCGGATCGCGCCAAGCTGGCGCAGGAACTCGATAATTCGGAAGCGCGTGCCGAGCGGCTGGAGAATGCCAACCGCGAGGTTTCGCGCAGGCTGGTGACGGCGATGGAGACGATCCGCGCCGTGCTCGACAGATAGGAGCCCGCCTTGGCCCAGGTTACGGTGACAATCGACGGCAAGACCTATCGGATGGCCTGCGACGAAGGCCAGGAGGAGCATCTGATCGATCTCGCCCAGCGCTTCGACCGCTATGTCGGCCACCTGAAGGATTCCTTCGGCGAGATCGGGGACCAGCGGCTGACCGTCATGGCCGGTATCATGGTTATGGACGAGTTCGTCGAATTGCAGAAGCGCGTGAAGGGCATGGAGGCCGAGATCGGCACCTTGCGCAAGACGCGCGACGAAGCGCTCACCAAGGCGGACAAGAACGACGCCGCATTGACGGGAGCGCTGACCGGGCTTGCCGAGCGCATGGAAGCGCTCGCCGGCCGGCTGGGCGGTGAGCCGGCATAGGCGGCGAGGGGCATAGCCGTTCGCTCTGCCGTTTGCCTTTCGCTGGAGCCTTTCTTGCGGGCGAAGAGCGATCGTATTTGGCCGATCCCCCACTCCGGCCCGCTTCGCGGGCCACCTCTCCCCCACTTTCGTGTGAGAGAGGAAAGGGGACAGGCGTTGCGGCAGGCCCTTCCTCTCCCCCGTCGATCGGGGGAGAGGTGGTTTGCGAAGCAAATCGGAGTGGGGGTCGACCTTCACATGGGTTGCCCTTGTAAGCCGGGTTGCCTTACGCAAGCACTGTCAGCACCGTCCCGCGCGACAGATAGGGCAAAAGACGTAGCATCACGCTTCGCTCCACCGCGATGCAACCTTCCGTCGGCCGGAAACCCGGCCGCGCCAGATGCATGAAGATGGCGCTGCCGCCGTTGCGTCGGCGCGGGCGGATGTTCCAGTCGAGCACGATGCAGACATCGTAGAGCCGGTCGCCGCGCAGCATCTTTTCGTGGCTGGCGCGGAAGGGCAGGCGTACCGGCCGGTTGTAATTGGCGTCGGCTGGCGCGTCGCACCAGCCCAGATCGGCGCGGATCGGTATCAGGACGAGGCCGGAGCGACGCAAGGGATGCCGTTCGTTCCTCGTGTAGCCGCCAAGAAGGCGGAGCCTGCCGAGCGGCGTCGCGCCGTCGCCCTCGCGCTTGAAGGCGGAGACGCCCGCCTTTCCGAGCGCGCATCGGAAGACCACTCTTTCGACGTTCAGAAGCCCCTCGGCGCGATTTCCCGGCCTTGAGCGGACATTGATATTTCGGATCGGCATCCCAAATCCTTCGTCAGGCTGCTATCTTCACGTCTCGCGGAGAACAGCCGTGGAGGACAACAACAATTCGTGAGCCGCTTTGCAGCCATTTTCTCCGTGCATAGACGGTTCTTTCAGTAGTCTCTATTCTTCATTCAATAACAATGGATTGGCCCATGGCATCGCGCACCATCCTGATTGTCGACGACGACGAAGATCTGCGCTCGACCCTTGTCGAGCAACTGGCGCTCTACGAGGAATTCCAGATCCTGCAGGAAGGAACGGCCACGAAGGGCATCCAGTCGGTGCGCAACGGCATGATCGACCTGCTGATCATGGATGTCGGCCTGCCGGACATGGACGGGCGCGAGGCGGTCAAGCTTTTGCGCAAGAACGGCTACAAGGCGCCGATCATCATGCTGACCGGACAGGACACCGATTCGGACACGATCCTCGGCCTCGAGGCGGGCGCCAACGACTACGTCACCAAACCGTTCCGCTTCGCCGTGCTGCTTGCCCGCATCCGCGCGCAATTGCGCCAACACGAGCAGAGCGAGGACGCGACCTTCACCGTCGGACCCTACACGTTCAAGCCGAGTCAGAAGCTTCTGGTCGACCAGCGCGGTTCCAAGGTGCGGCTGACGGAGAAGGAAGCTGCGATCATCAAATATCTCTATCGCGCCGAGCAGAAGGTCGTCACCCGCGATGTCCTTCTCGAGGAAGTGTGGGGCTATAATTCCGGCGTCACCACCCATACGCTGGAAACCCATGTCTACCGGCTGCGCCAGAAGATCGAACGCGATCCTTCCAATGCCGAAATACTTGTGACAGAAAGCGGCGGATACAAGCTCGTTCCCTGACAGGCTCTCCGGGCCCTGGGCGGGGCGGGACGCAAGGGGACAATCTTGGCGCTGGATGACGACATCCGCCTGCTCTCCGGTGTGGAACTCTTCCAGAGCTTCACGCCCGACCAGCTTCGGCTGCTCGCGTTCGGCGCGGAGAACATGCGGCTGGCATCGGGGCAGCTCCTCTACGAGGCAGGCGTCGAGGCCGACGGCGCATTCGTCGTCGCGACGGGCAGGGTCGGGCTGTTTCGCGAAAACGCCGAGGGGGAACGCGTCCTGCTCAGTGAGGCGGGAGTCGGCGCCATGCTGGGCGAATTGGCGCTGATCGCCGATACGGTGCGGCCGACCGGGGCCGTAGCGGTCGAAGATACCGAACTGGTACGGCTCAGCCGCAAGCTCTTCCACCGCATCCTGCAGGAATATCCGGAACTCGCCGCGGCCCTGCGCGACCACATCGCGCGCGACCTGACCCGGATGGTCGGGAAAATCGACAGGCTCGGACCGCGCTTCTCGGATTGAAGAGGCGCGGGAACTTCAGTCGAGGTCGAAGCGGGCGATCACCGGCACATGGTCGGAGGGCCGCTCCCAGCCGCGCGCCTCGCGCAGGATCTCGATCCCGGCGAGCCTGCCCGCGACATTGTCCGACGACCAGACATGGTCGAGGCGCCGGCCGCGATCGGAAAGCTCCCAGTCGCGGGCACGATAGCTCCACCAGGTGTAGATCTTCTCTTCCGGCGGAATGTGCCGGCGCATCAGGTCGACCCAGCCGCCGGCCTGCCGCATCGCTTCCAGTCCTCCCGTCTCCACCGGCGTATGGCTGACGACGTTCAGGAGCTGCTTGTGCGACCACACGTCCGTCGGCAGCGGCGCGATGTTGAGGTCGCCGACGAGGATGGAACCGTGCGCGTCGCCCTGTTCGGCGCGTACCGTATTCATCTCCTCGATGAAATCGAGCTTGTGCCGGAATTTGGGGTTGATGTCGGGATCCGGCTCGTCACCGCCGGCCGGCACGTAGAAATTGTGCAGCAGGAGCGCGTGTCCGCTGCTCGTGAGCCGTGTCGAGATATGCCGGCAATCGTCGTTTTCGCAGAAGCGCCGCCGTTCCACGACCTCCAGCGGCCGTCGCGCGACCGTGGCGACGCCGTGGTAGCCTTTCTGCCCGCTGATCGCGAGATGGGAATAGCCAATCGCGGCGAACGCCTCGACCGGGAACAGTTCGTCGATGCATTTGGTTTCCTGCAGGCACAGGACGTCCGGTTGATGTTGCAGCAGGAAGCGCTCGACGATCGGCATGCGCAGGCGCACGGAATTGATGTTCCAGGTGGCGATCGTCAACGGCATGGAAAACCCCGGATGCGGAACTGAAGGTAGGCTATTGCCAGCCCCGGCGCGCGCAGGCAAGCGCACCGGCCGTGAAAAGCCCGCCACGACGGCGCCGTCAGAAGAGCCTCGCCGAAACGAAAAATCGCCCCGGTTCCCAAATTGGCCGGATTCGGATGGAAGATGGCGGTGACGACGTTTCAGGCAGCCTGTTCGTGACTGGAAACCCGTGCTCCGGTGGGGCGACCGGGGGGCGACCGGCCGGGAGCACGACCAACCCTTCATGAGGCGTGCCGACATGACCGTCAAACTGCTCCTTGCCAACGGCCTTCGAAAGGCCGCCCAACGGATCGATCATCGCAACCCGCAACGGGTCGGCGAGCCGAGGGACTGTCCCATCTGCGGATATCACGGAGCCTTCGAACCGTTCGGCGTCATTCCGCGTCCGGACGCGATGTGCCCGAACTGCAATGCGCTCGAGAGGCATCGGCAATTCAAGCTGATGCTGGATCGCGTCGACCTGCCGCGGCCCGGGTCTTCATTGCTGCACTTCGCTCCCGAGGCCGCGATAACCCGGCTCGTGCGCCCGCTATGCGACAAGTACGTGACCGCCGATCTGATGCGGGACGATGTCGATCTCAATCTCGACATCGAAGCAATCGACTTGCCGGACCGGAGCTTCGATTGCGTGATCTGCTCGCATGTCCTCGAACACGTGAACGACATCGCGGCGCTCAAGGAACTGCATCGCATTCTCAAGCCCGGCGGCATCGCCCTCCTGATGGTGCCAATCGTGGAAGGCTGGGAGACGAGCTACGAGGATTCCACGGTTACCGACGAGCGCGATCGCCTCCTGCATTTCGGCCAGCGGGACCATGTCCGCCGCTACGGGCGCGATTTCCGTGACCGGGTCAGGCAGGCCGGCTTCGAACTGAGCGAATTCGTCGTCGGGGGCGCCGATTCGGTGAAATACTCGATCATTCCCGGCATACGGATCTTTATCGCCGGAAAGCCGGCCGAGAAGCATGCGATCTGAGCAAGCGAGCCTCAGGATACGGCCGGCGTGGCTTTTGTGTTACCTGGCCCGCTGCTTCACCTGCGCGCTGGCGTAGTCGATCTTGAAGAGCGAGGGATCGACCTTCACGCCTTCCTGGACGTTGAAGATCATCACCGTCGTGTCCTTGCCCTGTGCATCGGTCACGGTCCATTGCTTCAGCGCGTAGGTTTTCGGATCGAACATCATCATCAGCTTGGAATCGCCGAAGACGGATTTGTCGGCGAGTTTGATGGTGGTGGCATCCGGCGTCTGCTGGATGTCCTTCACCTCGTTGCCCGAAAGATCGATGCGGTTGCCGAGCAGGAGTTTCAGCGGCGTCTTCGACAGGGGATAGATGTTGTACGTCTTCATGCGCACATTGCTGACGGCGACCGATTTGCCGTCCGCGATCACCTTGAAATTGGACTTCGTATCGTAATCGAAACGAAGCTTGCCCGGTCGTTCGATATAGAATTTGCCGCCGGTCTGTTCGCCGTTCGGGCCGAACTGGACGAATTCGCCGGCCATGGTCTTGATGTTGGCGAAATGATCGGCGATCTGCTGCGCCGAAGCGGTGACCTCCTGTTCCGGCGCGGCAATCGAAGGCGCTGAAACGGTCCCGGCGGCAGCCGCCACGAATGTCACGACAGCGGCGCGCGCGGTCAGGACTAGGAAGCCGCGACGGGTTTGCGAAAAAGACATCTGCTACTCCTTGCGGACGAAGGCCGGCTGCCGCCGGCCCGTTTCACACCCGATATGCAGGTCCCCGATATGTAGGTCACGGGCGCCTGCCCACCACCATTTCGGTCGAGCACCATCAGCTAGGAAGGCACTGGGGCCGAAATTTGACCCGCCGCCGCCAAAGCGCGTTGCGATCTTCCAGGTTTGCTCCGCGCTTCAGCTCTCTATTTTACGCATATCTTTATCCCGGAACCGGCGTTCACTTCCGGGAGACATGCTTTACAGTACGTCCTCTTCGGTCGGCACCAGGATCTCGCGCTTGCCGGCGTGATTGGCCGGCCCGACGATGCCTTCCTTCTCCATCTTCTCGATGATGGAGGCTGCGCGGTTGTAGCCGATGCCCAGGCGCCGCTGGATATAGCTGGTCGAGGCCTTGCCGTCGCGCAGCACGACCGCGACGGCCTGATCGTAGGGGTCGTCGGAATCGTCGAAATTGCCGCCGCCGCCACCAGCCGGTCCGTCGCCATCGGCGTCGTCCTCGTCGTCGTCGGCCGTGATCGCCTCGAGATATTCGGGCGCGCCCTGCAGCTTCAGATGCGAGACCACTTTCTCGACCTCGTCGTCGGAGACGAACGGCCCGTGCACGCGCTGGATGCGGCCGCCGCCGGCCATGTAAAGCATGTCGCCCATGCCCAGCAACTGCTCCGCGCCCTGTTCGCCGAGGATGGTGCGGCTGTCGATCTTGGACGTCACCTGGAAGGAGATGCGCGTCGGGAAATTTGCCTTGATGGTGCCGGTGATGACGTCGACGGAAGGCCTCTGGGTGGCCATGATGACATGGATGCCGGCGGCGCGCGCCATCTGTGCCAGACGCTGGACGGCGCCCTCGATATCCTTGCCGGCGACCATCATCAGGTCCGCCATCTCGTCGATGATGACGACGATGAAGGGCATCGGCTCGAGATCGAGTTCCTCGGTCTCGTAGATCGCTTCGCCCGTCTGCCTGTCGAAGCCGGTCTGCACGGTGCGGACGATGTTCTCGCCCTTCTTCTGCGCCGCCGCGACGCGCTGGTTGAAGCCCTCGATGTTGCGGACGCCGACCTTCGACATCTTGCGGTAGCGGTCCTCCATCTCGCGCACCGTCCATTTGAGCGCGACGACCGCCTTTTTCGGGTCGGTGACGACCGGCGTCAGAAGGTGCGGGATGCCGTCATAGATCGATAGTTCCAGCATCTTCGGGTCGATCATGATGAGCCGGCAATCGGCGGGCGTCATGCGATAGAGGATCGACAGGATCATGGTGTTGATCGCCACCGACTTGCCCGAGCCGGTAGTGCCGGCGACGAGAAGATGCGGGAATTTGGCGATGTCGGCGATGACGGCCTCGCCGTTGATCGTCTTGCCGAGCGCCAGCGCCAGCTTCGCCTTGGACTGCTCGAAATCCCGGCTCGCCAGGATCTCGCGCAGGTAGACCGTCTCGCGCTTGGCGTTCGGCAGTTCGATGCCGATGGCGTTGCGGCCCGGCACCACAGCGACGCGGCAGGCGATCGCGCTCATCGAGCGGGCGATGTCGTCGGCCAGCCCGATGACACGGGAGGATTTTATGCCGGGCGCCGGCTCGAGCTCATAGAGGGTGACGACGGGGCCGGGGCGGACATGGATGATCTCGCCCTTGACGCCGAAATCCTCCAGCACGCCTTCGAGCAGGCGGGCATTCTGCTGCAGCGCATCGGGCGACAAGCTCGGATCGCGCGCAACGCTGCGCGCCTCCGCCAGGAAATGCAGCGACGGCATCTCGAACGTGTCGCTGGAGAGCAGCGAGGTCTGTGCCTCGCGCATCACGCGTGCTCCAGGTACCGGACGTGCCGCGGGGTTGTCGATACGCGGACCCGTCGCGCCGGCCGGCCCTCCGCTCCGCGTCGCCTGCACCGCCGGGCGGTCGGCAGATAAAGTATCCTCCTCGTCGTCGATGTCGAAATCCGCTAGTTCGATATCGTCGGGCGTTCCTCCGAGCGAGGAAAATTCCGGCTCGACCCGAACGCCTCGCGCCGTGCCCGGGCGCGGGTCCGGATCGACCACCGGAACGCCCGTCTCCCGCGGGAGCGAGCGCATGGCGGGCTCGATGCCGCCTGCACGGCCGCCGCGCATTCTCATGCGGTGGAAGAAGGCGCGAAGCGAGAGCCACCAATGGAAAACCGCGCCCAGCGCCGGTACGCCGTCGTCCTCATCCTCGTCGTCCTCTTCCTCGAGATCGTCAACCTCGATGACGGGCGTCCGGGCGGCGCGCTTGCGCTGCCGCGCGGGCTTCGCCGGCGCCACGTCGCGGCCGATCAGCCCGGCGCCGTAGGTCAGGAAGAAGACCGCCGGGCCGATAAGCACCGCACCGATGATTGTGGCGGCGACGCCCTTCGGATAACCGCCGATGAAAAGCGCCGGCAGATTGAGGACCAGATCGCCGAAGGCGCCGCCAAGCCCTGTCGGCAGCGGCCAGGTCGGCGGTGCGGCGATGCAGCCGGCAACGCCGGCGGCCAGCAGCGCGCCCAGAAGCCATGCGCCGGCGCGGCGCGGCTTGCGGTCGATTCCGCGCCCCGTCGCCAGCAGAAAGGCCCAGACCACCGCCGGCACCAGCGCCATCAGCGCCGAAAGCCCGAAGAACTGCATCAGAAGGTCGGAGATGACCGCACCCGGATAGCCCATCGCGTTCGACAGTGCATGGTCGGTGGCGTTGGAGAAGCTCGGGTCGTCGACGTTCCAGGTGGCGAGGCTCGCCACCGAAAGCGCCACGCCTCCGAAGAGCGCCAGCCCGACGGCGCGCTCGACCAGCCTCCGGATGAAGGCGTGGACACCGAACCCCGTCTCGTTCAAATCGAAGGGCGCCTCTGCCGCTGAACGCATACGAATTTCCCCGCAGGAACCAGCCGCACCAGACCGGCACGGACATTTGGCCGCGAGCCTACGAGGGGATGGTAAAGACGGCATTAACCATGGCATCTGCGGATGTCTTAATTCTCAAGGCATCCAGCGCGCACGAACTGGCCCTGACAGGCAAGGCCGAGCGTGACGGCTACTTGTGCGCTGGTCGGAATCGTGACCTGCTTCACCGTCGAGAAAACACTTCTGGCGCTTATGCAGCCCGGCGCGACGAAGTCCAACATAATTTCTGTGCTCGGCGCCGAAGGTGCTGTCACTCTTTACTACACGATGACGTGTGGGCCGCCGCCATGATCCGTCCGCTCGATCAATTCAGATCAGGCACACCGCGCTGTTCATGGCGCGCCTAGATCCTCCTACGCCAATCGGGTGTGGTTGCATCTCAGGGATTGGTCAGTTCGATGCTATCGACTTATACCCGCTTGCTCGCTGGTGGCCGAGATATTTCTGATCATAGCCGGATATGACCAAATATTGCTTGTACCAGGCTTCCCACGCCTTACGGCTGGTCAGGATAGCCTCACCATAATTCGGGTCGAAATAGGCATGGCCGCCCTT
The DNA here is from genome assembly GCF_031656215.1 of Mesorhizobium koreense. Classification (NCBI taxonomy): domain Bacteria; kingdom Pseudomonadati; phylum Pseudomonadota; class Alphaproteobacteria; order Hyphomicrobiales; family Phyllobacteriaceae; genus Mesorhizobium; species Mesorhizobium koreense. The sequence goes on from NZ_CP134228.1 coordinate 1,195,944, forward strand.
CGTCGAGGATTGCGCTGCGCAGGCGTGGCCGGAGCTCTGGCCGCCGTAGCCGATGAGGTACAGACGGTCTCTGCTTCGCCCCACGCCCTGTGTGATGTTCGCGAAACCGTCAAACGACTCGTGCTTGGCGCGGATGCCATAGTTGGAGAAGAACGTATCGTCGAAATTACTGTCCTTCAGAATGCCTAAACTCTGCGCCTTGCCGCCTTTGGCCTTATACATCACGGTTTTTGCCACCAGGACGCCCACCGCGTTGAGATTGATGGCCTCGCTGTTGCCGCCCGGCACCACCCATTCGATGAACCGCGTTCGCTTTTCCCCTAGTCCATGAATCTGCCCGACCAGCCAGAACGCTGACATGATGTGGCACATGCCCCCGACGTAAAGTTCGGAAACATTTCCCTGAACATTATTCTTGTCATTGGTGTAAAGCCCGGGGACGGAGCGTGAATTTTTGATTTGCTTATAACTCTGACTGAATTCGCGGAATATTCCGTCCAGCCCTTTCGTTAAGTCGCGGATTAAGTCGATTTTGGTCGCCATATCGCCAAGCCCCCCCAAAAATAAGATAATGTAGTATTAGACAGAGTGCAGGTAGGTGCGCAACAAGATATGCTGCGAGGCGGGCAAAGAACAGGGCCGACAGATCGACGTAGACCATATCAGCCCCCGCTACCCGCCCATGGTGCTCCGACCAGCTGTCACGTCGGTACGCCTTTTTGTTACGCGCGGTAACACGCACCAATGATTTCAACGGCTTGATCTAAAGACGGCATTAACCATGGCGAAAACGGAGGCCTTGATTTGCAAGGCCTGAGCGCCGGGCTGCTCTATACCGTCCCGCCGGCTTCGCTCGGTGGGCTTTCTTACTTCAGAACATCTCCGGGGCCACGTTACCCGTGTGGCCCCGGGCCGATTTGCCTGTTCTGCTCTTCGCCAGTCGGGAAACGGCTTCTCCTAAGCGAAGACACCATGCCCGCCGATAACGGCACGGACGCAATACGCGGCTCTCGCCGCCATCATCCTGTCGCCGACATGGCAGTAGCATACGATCTCGTGGAGCTGCTCGTCGGAAATGTCGAAGAAGCGTTTCGCTTCACCGTAGGTATCATTCCCCAGACCCTCCTCGCGAAGAACCGGATCCTCGAAGGCGACCGACAGCGGCGAACCATCGCTCCGCATGACGTCGCGTTCGCGCGGCGCCCGGTATTCGGTGCCCGCAAGGGCGGCCAAGGACCGGTTGGGATCGCGTCCGAGAAGTTCAGACCAGCGTTGGAGACGCTGCGTCCGATCCAAATACACAGGCTTGGCAGTGATATCGGCTACGGTTCGTAGCTCGTCTCGTGATTGGTGCTTCATGGCAACCTCCTGCACGGTGGATGCCCCCCAATCCCCTTCTCCATCGCATTATACTACAAAGGAGCAGGATCGGTTCCCTGCCGGGCGTTCAACTTTTTCTCACAATGTCCATTGGACCTCCGCGCTCCGAAGCGACGTCGTTCGCGGGCCGCGCGGCCACGGCCGGGGGCCTCCCGCTCGATTGCATCAAATCAGGTAGCCGCCTACGCCGGATGGCGAGGTTGCGAGGTATCCATCTGCCGATAACCTGCCGCCCTTCGCCGCCCCATCCGGTACCACCGTACGCGAGCGCCCGTGCCAACCATCCTTCACCATGTTATCGGCCTCAGACGGGCGGTGGGCTCGCTTGCAGCGGCAAGCATTCTTGTTCGCCGGCTTCTGAACAACTCATCGCCGCTGCCGGTCAAGATACCGGCACCGGGCGGCGGAGAAGCCGACACGATCTTCCTGCGCCCTACAGACAGCGATCTGTTTGTCGCCGGCCAGGTGTTCGGTTGGCGGGAATACGAGTTGCCGTGGAAAATCGAAGCAGAACTCATAGCCCTCGGGCGCTACTGGCGCTCAGGCGGCACGGTGCCGATCGTCGTCGATGGGGGCGCGAATATCGGCTGTTCCTCGCTGTTCTTCGCCTCAAGGTTCCCGGAGGCGATCGTTCTTGCCGTCGAGCCCAACCCGGAATCCTATGAACTCCTGCTCAGGAATACCTCGAAGTGCGGGAATGTCATTCCGGTCCAGGCCGCGTTGTGGCGAGACGGCGACGGCGTGGATCTCGAATTTGAAGAGCATGGCTCCTGGGCCGCGCGCACCGTCGCGCCCCGGAATCGTCCCACAACGCGGTCGGTGACGCTGGAAAGCCTGATCGAAACCATCGCCGACGCACGCCTGCTGATATGCAAACTCGACATCGAAGGTGCGGAAAGAGAAGTCTGCGCGGCGTCAGCCGAAATCCTGCAATCGGCCGCATGCGTCATTGTTGAAACACATGATTTCCTCTTCAAGGACGGCGGGTGCCGTGCGGCTGTTACCCGTACCCTGGCGCCGACGATGACGGCTCCGTCCACCATCGGAGAGAATCTCGTATTCCTCAAGGCACCGGTAAACGGCCGGCGATCATAGTCGCCAGCTTTAAGGCAGCCGCCGTATCAGGCGGCTGCCCAGGCCGAAGTCTTGGCTCACGGCACGACTTCGCCATGCTGCGTGACGTCGAGGCCTTCGATCTCTTCCTGTGTCGACGGGCGCAGGCCGATCGTGGCCTTCAGAACGTAGAGGATGATCAGCGATACGAGCGCCGTCCATACGATGGTGAAGACGATGCCATAGGCCTGCGTTACGACCGAGGCGTCCTTGCCGAGCGGATTGATCGCCGGATCGGCCAGGAGGCCGGTGAGCAACGCGCCGACGATGCCGCCGATGCCGTGCACGCCGAAGGCATCGAGCGAATCGTCGTAACCGAACGCGTGCTTCAGCCTGACCGCCGCGAAGTAGCAGAGGATGCCGGCCGCGATGCCGATGACGAAGGCGCCGGTCGGATTGACGAAGCCGGCGGCCGGGGTGACGGCGACAAGGCCCGCCACCGCGCCCGAAACGATGCCGAGCACGCTCGGCTTCTTCGCTACCAGCCATTCGGTGAACATCCATGCAAGGCCGGCCGCCGCTGCCGCTACCTGCGTGTTGACCATGGCGGCGCCCGCAAGCCCGTCCGCGGCCAGTTCCGACCCGGCGTTGAAGCCGAACCAGCCGACCCACAGGAGCGAGGCGCCGATGACGGAATAGACCAGGTTGTGCGGCGCCATGTTGACGGTGCCGTAGCCCTCGCGCTTGCCCATGACGAGTGCGCACATCAGCCCGGCGACGCCGGCGTTGATGTGGACGACCGTGCCGCCGGCGAAATCGAGCACGCCGGCTCCGCCGAGGAAGCCGCCGCCCCACACCCAATGCGCGATCGGCGCGTAGACGAGCAGAAGCCAGGCCGCCATGAAGATGAGCATCGCGGAGAATTTCATGCGCTCGGCGAAGGAGCCGGCGATCAGCGCCGGCGTGATGATCGCGAACGTCATCTGGAAGATGGCGAACACATATTCGGGGATGTTGGCCACGCCCGGCGCCCATAGCGTACTGACAGTGATGCCGGAGAAGAAGCTTTTCGACAGGCCGCCGATCCAGGCGTTCATGCCGCCGCCGTCGGAGAAGGCGAGCGAGTAGCCGACGATGAACCACAAGACGGTCACCAGGCAGCAGACGGCGAAGCTCTGCATGACGGTGGCGAGCCCGTTCTTCTTGCGCACCATGCCGCCATAGAAGAGCGCCAGCCCGGGTATCGTCATCATCAGCACCAGCGCGGTGGCGGTGAGCATCCAGGCGGTGTTTCCAGTGTCGAGCTTCGGCGCGTCCTGGGCGAAAGCCGGCGCGCTCGATAGAAGGCCGGCAAAGACCGCGAGCGCGGCGCTCCTGAAATGGATTCTCGTCATCGTGAATTTCATCCGTTCTCGCTCTTTTGCCATCGGCGTGCCTGCCGCATCGCTTCGCCGGTCGGAGATCCCGCCAGGCGCGAAAGGCAATTCATGCCGCGTGCCAATCGGCATGCGGGGTCGCAACAGATTGAATTTTCAGGCTTTACGGGTCGCGACAAAGACGGGCGTCTAGTCAGCCTGCGGCGCTTCGCTCAAAAAATAGGCAAAATTGGAATATTGGCTAATCAGTGTGCATCAGGCTGGTCCAGCCATGCAGACGATACTACCGGCCTTTCGAATCAGTCCTCAGCCGCATGAGACCTTCCTGCGCGGTCGAGGCGATCAGGGTCCCGTCCTCGCCATAGAGCGCGCCGCGCGAGAAGCCGCGCGAGCCGGAAGCCGACGGGCTGTCTTGCGAATAGAGCAGCCAGCCGTCGAGCGGGTGGGCGCGATGGAACCACATGGAATGGTCGAGGCTCGCCATCTGGACGTCCGGATCGAAGCCGGAGCGGCCATGCGCGAAGGTGGATGTATCGAGCAGCGTCATGTCGGAGAGATAGGCGAGCACGGCTGCCTGGATGCCGCGGTCTTCCGGCACCTTGCCGAGCGCGCGCAGCCAGACATTCTGCCGGGGCGGCAGCCTATCGCGGCTGGTATAGTGCGCGACATTCGCCGGCTTCAACTCCAGCGGGCGCTCGCGCGCCCAGAATTTGCGGATATTCTCCGGCACGCGCTCGCCCGCCTGGTCCAGAAGCTCGCGCTGGCTTTTCAGTGTCTCGGGCCGCGGTACGTCGAGCGGGATCGGAAACTGGTGGTCGAGCCCCGTCTCCTCGACCTGGAAAGAGGCCTCCAGCGAGAAGATCGCCTGGCCGCGCTGGATCGCCACGACCCGGCGGGTGGTGAAGCTGCGGCCGTCGCGGATGCGATCGACCTCGTAGACGATCGGCACCTCGGGGTCGCCCGGCAGCATGAAATAGCCATGCAGTGAATGAACCGGCCGCTCCGCGACCACGGTGCGCTGAGCCGCGATCAGTGCCTGGCCGATCACCTGCCCGCCGAACACGCGCTGCCAGCGCACCTTCGGGCTGCGACCTCTAAAGAGGTTGTATTCGAGCGTTTCCAGGTCGAGAATGGAAAGCAGTTCCTGCATGGCCGCCGACATCGGGTCCTCTCCTTTACCGGCCTTGCCGCCGGCCTCTTGCAGCGCCTCCGGTTTGGGATAGATCAACCGGTGAAGTCAAGGCGGGTTGGTTCGAAGGGAGCGCCGGAGATGGCCACGCGAAAAACGACGCCGAAAAGCGAGAAGCCAGGTGACGCCCGACTCGACGTATTGATCGCCGGCGCTGGCTATGTCGGGCTCGCCACGGCCGTTTCCATGCACGCGGCGCGGCCCGAACTCCGGATCGCGATCGTAGATGCCGCGCCTCCCGGCGTCTGGGAGAAGGACGGCCGCGCCTCCGCCGTGGCCGCCGCCGCCAGGCGCATGCTCGACCGGCTCGTTGTCTGGGATGATATCGAGCCGGAAGCACAGCCGATCACCGAGATGGTCATCACCGATTCGCGCACTTCCGATCCCGTGCGGCCGGTGTTCCTGACCTTCGACGGCGAGGTCCGGCCCGGCGAACCCTTCGCGTATATGGTGGCCAATCGCGTACTGAACGGCGCGCTGCGCAAGCGCGCCGCCGAATTAGGCATCGACCTGATCGAGGGCGTGGCGGTCGAACGGTTCGATGCGGGTCCGGCCACCGTCACAGTGCATCTCGCCGATGGCGGTTCGCTCCAGACACGCCTGCTTGTCGCCGCCGACGGCGTGCGCTCGCGCCTGCGCGACATGGCCGGCATCAAGACGGTGAACTGGGAGTACGGCCAGTCCGGCATCGTCTGCACGGTGGCGCACGAGCGCCCGCACAATGGCCGCGCCGAGGAGCATTTCCTGCCTGCCGGTCCCTTCGCGACCTTGCCGCTGAAGGGCAACCGCTCCTCCATCGTGTGGACCGAGCGCACCGCCGACGCCGAACGTCTCGTCAAGGAGGATGACTTCATCTTCGAGACCGAGCTCGAACAGCGTTTCGGCCTCAAGCTTGGCGAGATCCATGTGGAGGGACAGCGACGCGCCTGGCCGCTCGGGTTGACCTTGGCGCGTGCCTTCGTCGCCCCGCGCTTCGCGCTTGCGGGCGATGCCGCCCACGGCATCCATCCGATCGCCGGGCAGGGGCTCAACCTCGGCTTCAAGGACGCCGCGGCTCTTGCCCAGACCGTGGTCGAGGCCGACCGGCTCGGCCAGGATATCGGCGCGCTCGACGTTTTGGAGCGCTATCAGATCTGGCGCCGCTTCGACACGGTTCAGATGGGCGCCACCACCGACATCTTGAACCGCATGTTCTCCAACGATCTCGGGCCGCTGCGTGCCGTCCGCGACATCGGGCTCGGGCTGGTCGACCGCATGCCGCCGCTGAAGAATTTCTTCATCCGCCAGGCCTCGGGCCTGACCGGACCGGCGCCCCGGCTGCTGAGGGGCGAGGATATCTGACGGCGCCGGCGTTGGTTGCGCCGACATAAAAAGGGGCCGGCCGACCTGACCTTTCGGACCAGACCGGCCGGCTGCTGCCTGAGACCGTGGGAATGTAAAGCTCGCTTAGGCGGCTTTCTCCGATTTCTCGTTCCATTCGCCCATGGCGGCAAGGCCGTTCGCCGCCGCGGGCCGGCTACCGCTTGACGCTGGACGCCTGGAAAATGCTGTCGATTGCCGATCCCAGCGACGCGTTGAATTCGGCGTCGGTCTGGCGCACCGACAGACCCTCGGTCAAGGCGCGCGAGAAGCTGGCTATCATGCCAGTGTTGTGGCTGAGCTTGGCATTCGCCTCGTCGCGGGAATAGCCGCCGGACAGGGCAACCACGCGCATCACACGGGGGTCTCCGATCAGCGGTTTGTAGAGGTTCGCTTTCGTCGGCAGCGTCAATTTCAGCATGACCTGTTTGCCGGCCGGCACGTCGTCAAGATGCTTGCGGATTTCCGCCAGCAGGATGCCCTCGGCTTCCGCCTTGTCGGGGATCGAGATCGTCACTTCCGGCTCGATGATCGGGACGAGGTCGTGCGACAGGACCTGCCTGGCGACGTCGAACTGCTGAGCGACGACTGCCGCGATGCCTGTCGGGTTCGCCGCGTCGACGACCGAGCGTTCCTTGGTGCCGAATATGCCCTTCGCCACGGCGCGCTCCAGGAGCGCGTCGAGACCCGGCATCGGCTTCATCAGCTTGACGCCGTCCTTCTCCTCCGCCAAGCCCTTGTCGATCTTCAGGAAAGGCACCACATGGCGCTTTTCCCAGAGATACTGCGCGGTCGGCGTGCCATCGATGTCGCGGTCCATGGTCTGCTCGAACAGGATCGCGCCCATGACCTTATCGCCGGTGAAAGCGGGCGACTTGATGATGCGTGTGCGCATCTGATGAACGAGGTCGAACATTTCCGCGTCGCTGGACCAGGCGCTCTGGTCGATGCCGTAGAGCTTGAGTGCCTTCGGCGTGGAGCCGCCGGACTGGTCGAGCGCGGCAATGAAGCCGGCTTTGTGTGCGGCCTGCGCGGCCATGTCCTGGTTCATTTCGTTCTCCCGCATTGTCTGTCTAGTGGTTCGTTTCCAACATTTGCATCCCATTTGTATCGGCCGCCAGGCAAATGTTGAAAACAAGAGAACCGCTAGCAAGTTTATGATTCTAGTGGAATTTTTGAATTTAACATTCGATTCTGAGGCCGATATCACGCGGGTATCGAATGTTAAATTCATTCCACTAGGCGCTTAACAGAAGAAGATTCATGATGGAATGCCGGCAAAAACCTTGAATCGATTGAATGATGTCACTTGCGATGTGGAAGTGTTTCATCCTGCCGCGCGACGCCGCGGCAGGATAAACGTGGCCGCTAGGCTTTCAGCACCTCCACGCCCGGAAGCGCCTTGCCTTCCATCCATTCGAGGAAGGCCCCGCCGGCGGTCGAGACATAGGTGAAATCCTCGGCGACGCCGGCATGGTTGAGCGCGGCCACCGTATCGCCGCCGCCGGCGACGGAGACCAGCTTGCCTTCCTTCGTGCGCCGCGCGGCATCCCTTGCCGCTTCCACCGTCGCACGATCGAAGGGCTCGACCTCGAACGCGCCCAGCGGCCCGTTCCAGACGATCGTCGCCGCCCGGTCGATCCACTGGTTGACAGCCTTGACCGTCTTCGGCCCGGCGTCGAGGATCATGGCGTCCGCGGGAACATGGTCGATCGCCACCGTCTCAGTCGCCGCGCCCGCCTTCAGTTCCTTTGCCACGACTGCATCGGCGGGAAGGATGAGGGCGCAGCCCGCTTCCGCCGCCTCGATCATGATCTGCTTGGCGGTGCCGGCAAGATCGTGCTCGCAAAGCGACTTGCCGACATTGGTGCCGCGTGCTGCGAGAAACGTATTGGCCATGCCGCCGCCGATGACCAGCGCATCGACCTTGTGCGTGAGATTCGTAAGCAGATCGATCTTGGTAGACACCTTCGCTCCGCCGACGATGGCGACGACCGGCTTGGCGGGCTTGCCCAGCCCCTTTTCCAGCGCCTCCAACTCGGCCTGCATGGCCCGGCCGGCATAGGCCGGCAGGAGATGCGCCAGCCCTTCCGTCGAGGCATGCGCGCGGTGCGCCGCGGAGAAAGCATCGTTCACATAGACGTCGCCGTTTTCGGCGAGAGCGCGCGTGAAATCGGGGTCGTTCTTTTCCTCGCCCTTGTGGAAGCGCGTGTTTTCCAGAAGCAGGACATCGCCGTCCGCCATCGCGCCGACCGCCTCCCTCGCCGGTTCGCCGATGCAATCTTCGGCGAATCCCACCTTGCGGCCGAGTTCGGCCTCGACCGCCTTGGCGATGGGCTTCAGCGACATCGCCGGATTCCGTTCGCCTTTCGGCCGGTCGAAATGGGCAAGCAGGATCACCTTCGCGCCATCGTCCGAGAGTTCCCTGATCGTCGGCACGACGCGCTCGATGCGGGTGGCGTCGGTGACCTTTCCGTCCTTCACCGGCACGTTGAGGTCAACCCTCAGCAACACGCGCTTGCCGGCGAAATCACCGTCATCGAGGGTATGGAAATCGGACATGTCATGCTCCTGAAGGTGCCCGGGGGCCGGGCTGCGAGACAATAGTGGCCAAATTATGCGACGCAAGCGTGAAGCCGGTCTCAGACGCGATCGTTCGTGCGCATGGCCGGATCGTCGGGCAATTCCTCTTCCACCGGTTTGGGCTTACCGCGCGTTGCCGTCGCCTTCCGCGCTGCCCTGGTGCGGAGCCAGTCGCGCAAGAAGGCGCGGATATCGCGAAGATTGAGGAAGAGGGGAATCTGCGGCTTCTGCGGCTCCGGGGTCAGCGAGATTCCGACCGAAACGACCTCGCCCTCCTCATCGACATCGCGTACGATCAGTTCCACCGGTCCGAAGGCAACGCGATCGGCATATTCGGCGCGCCCACCGAGGCGGGCCTTCATGAGTTCGCCGATCGTCTTGTCCTGCTCGTCGGAGGCGAGTTCCGGCCCATAGGCTTCGTGCAGTTCGCTTGCCGGCCGCGTCGGATCGATGGCGAAGGCGCCGAAGAATTCGGCATCGTCCTCGGCCACCGGCGCCGGGCTCGCGAACAGCCGGTCGAGCAGGCGAGGATAGCGCTGCGAGATGAAGAGATAGACATAGTCGCCGGCGCGCAGCCTTCCGGCGAACTGGTAGGCCATCGACTGGCCGTCGCGGATCACCAGCGAGGGCCTTGCCCAGCGCGGTAGCCTGACGCCACGCGCGACCGGGCTGCCGGGAACGACGCGATAGGCGAGAAGCTCGTGGTGCGCGGTGCCTGGCAGTTCCAGTTCGACCTTGTCCACGGGGCCGATGCGCGGCGGTACGATGAGGCCGAGGCGCCGCGCCACCGGGCCGATGGTCCACCCCTGCACGACCAGTGAGATCAGGACGACGATGAAGGCCGTGTTGAAATAGAGCATGCCGTTGTCGAGGCGGTAAAGCACCGGCAGGATGGCGAGCAGGATGGAGACCGCGCCGCGCAGGCCCACCCAGCCGACAAAGGCCGCCTCGGCCCGCGGGAAATTGAAAGGCAGGAGCGAGAACCACACCGCGATCGGCCTTGCCACGAAAATCAGGAAGAGCGCCACGCCGATCGCCGGCACCGCGATCCCGGCGAATTGCGACGGCGTCGCCAGAAGCCCGAGGATCAGGAACATGATGATCTGCGACAGCCACGACACGCCTTCGGAAAAACGCCGGATGGTTCCTTCGGAGCGGATATGGCCGTTGCCGGCATAAAGCCCGGCGACGTAGACGGCGAGAAAGCCGCTGCCGCCGACCGCGCCGGCAAGCGAGAAGACCAGCAACGACAGCGCCAGCACGAAGATGGGTGTCAGGCCGCGTTCCAGCCGCAGCCGGTTGACAAGCCCGACGATGATCAATCCGCCGGCCATCCCGAACAGCACGCCGAGGAACATCTCCTTGAAGAAATGGACGAGAAGCTCGGCCGACAGGCTCTCGAAGCCCGCGCCGGAGGAGACGATCTGAACAAGCGTGATCGTCAGGAAGATAGCCATCGGGTCGTTCGAGCCTGACTCGACCTCCAGCGTCGAACGCACGCGGTCGCGGATGTTGATGCCGCCGACGCGGAGCAGGAAGAACACGGCGGCGGCGTCGGTGGAGGAGACGATGGCGCCGAGCAGAAGGCCCTCGATGAAGGTGATGCCGAGGAAGTAGTGCGCGGCGACGGCGACAAGGCCGGAGGTGATCAGGACGCCGACGGTGGCCGTCACGATTGCCGGCGCGGCCGCCTGCCGGAATGCCTGCATCGGCGTGCCGAAGCCGGAATCGAACAGGATGAGCGCCAGCGCCAGGCTTCCGACGAAATAAGCGACGGGACCATTGTCGAAAACGATGCCGAGTCCGTCCACGCCCGCGATCAACCCGATGCCGAGGAACAGCAACAGGAGCGGTGCGCCGAAGCGAAAGGCGATCAGGCTGGAGAACGTGGCCAGCAGCACAAGCAGCATGCTGATCAGCGTCGCGATATAGATCGCATCGATCATGGCGTCCCCCTCGTCGTCGGCCTCTCGCCCGCCTTACCCCTCGGCGGGCTGCCCGCTCTCTCCTTCGCAAACCTGGTGTGGCGCAGATCAGGACAAAATATGCCTGGCTTCAGAGTACTGTCCAAGGTGCTCCTGAATCCAAATCGGCATAGGAGGGATGGCGGGCTGGCCGGCCACTTTCCCAATCTAGAAATCGAATCGGACGAAATAAAGTTGCGGACGCGATAAATACACGTCACTCGTCGGAATATCTCTGGATTTCAACGTTATCGGACGCCGTCAGTCCTTCCTCGGGAATGCGCCGCCACGCAAGCCACGAGCCGACGGCGACCGCGCCCATGATGGGGATGACGATGATCGTGGCGGTCACCGGATCGGTGAAAAGCGAGGCCGCCATGCCGCCCACCATGCCGGCGCCCATCTGCATGAAGCCCATGGCCGCCGATGCCGCGCCCGCCGTCCTCGGAAACGGCGCCATCGCCGCCGTCATCATGGCCGGTTGGCAGAACGCGATGCCGACCGCATAGCAGCCGACCGGCCCCATCACGTTCCAGTAGCTCGGCTCCTGAAGGGTAAGCAGCAGGATGAGCGCGATGGCGCCGATGATGACGAACACTGCGCCGACGCCGACGAGCCGAAAGGCGCCGAAGCGCGGCATGAGCGCCCGGAAAATCAACGAACCGACGAAATAGCTGCCGGTTTGCATCAGCATGCCGACCCCGAAGGCTGTCGGCGACATGCCGACCCGCGTCATCAGAACGAAGGGAAGTATCGTCGCCAGCGCGTAGATCGCGCCGGAGGTGCCGGCGACGACAAGGCTTGGCAGCAGGAAACGGGGATTGGTCAGAAGTTCGCCATAGATGCGGACCAACGCCCGCGGCCGTATGCGGGAGAGGTCGCGGCTTACCGTCTCGCGCACCGCGAAGATGGTGATCAGCATGACCGACACGCTGACCGCCGCCATCAGCAGGAAGATCGCGTGCCAGCCGAAGAATTCCAGTGTGAAGCCGCCGAGCGTAGGCGAGATGGCCGGGCCGACCGACAGGATGATGCCGACGAGGTTGAGGATGCGCGCCGAGCTTTCGCTGGTGAAGAGGTCGCGCACGATGGCGCGCGAGACGGCGAGCCCGGCCGCCGCGCCGACACCCTGGAGGAAGCGGGCGAGAATGAGGATTTCGATGCTCGGCGCGAGGACGGCCAGGAAACTGCCGGCGAGATAGATGGCCATGAAGGCGATGGTGACGGGGCGGCGTCCTATGCCGTCGGAGAGCGGCCCGCAGACGAGTTGTGCAAAGGAAAAGCCGGCAAAATAAAGCGACAGCGTCAGCTTGACGACGGCTTCGGTGCTGCCGAAGGCATGCACGATCTCCGGCATGGCAGGCGTGAACAGCGACAGCGACATCGGTCCGATCGCGACCAAAAGGCCGCCGACGATCGAGACGCGGCGTTCGCTCATCACAGGCGGGCTGACGGTCTCCTCCGAGACTGGACGCGGCGCGGTTGTCACGTGGCGGCCTCCTCGCGCGCCTTGCCCTGCGCGGTGCGCAGTTCGGCAAGGTTGTCACGAGCCTGCCTGAGCAGCCGAAGCAGCGCCGCCCAATCCGCTGGTTCCATGGCGGCAGAGGCATCGGAACGAATCGAAGCTGCCGCCGCGTTGACACTGCCCAACGCTTCCGAAGCCGCTTCAGTGAGCCGCACCAGCTTGGCGCGCCGGTCGTTCGGATCGGGCATCCGCTCGACCAACCCCTTGGCCTCGAGCCTGTCGATGTAAGTCGACAGCGTCATCGCCTCTATGCCGATCTGCTCGGCAAGAACGTTCTGGCGCACCATCCCGGCACGCGCCGCGTGCGCGAGCGTCCGCCCCTCGCCCGGCGTCAGGCCGAGACCGGCATCGGAAACGCGCCGGTCCATCTCGGCGCGGATGAGCCGCGACAAGTCCGTAACGAGGAAGCCGAAGGAATTCGGGTCGATTGTGGGAGGCATGAAAAAATAATAAGAGAGGCTTACGATAAGTCTCCCTTATTATAAGGTCTCGGCGCCGTCAACGGTTCCCGGAGCTGGTTGCGAAGCGCGGGCAGGTTCATTAAATCCGGGGGGACATCTCGCCTTTCGATCTTCATCCGTCCCAGCGCGAAAGTCTCCCAATGCCGTCCAGCGTATCCGCCGTCGATCTAGTCACGCATCCGCTCACCGCCTGGGGCGGCCCGCTCGGCCTGCCCGACTACGGCAGGATCAGACAGGCGGATTTCGCGCCCGTCTTCGAGGCAGCCCTTGCCGCCCACAATGCCGAGATCGAGGCGGTCGCCGCCAATGAGGACGCATCGACCATCGAGAATACGCTGGCCGCCTTCGAACTCGCCGGCGATGCGCTCTCGCGCGTTTCGGCGATCTTCTGGTGCCTGGCCGGCGCGCATACCAATGATGAGATTCAGGCGCTTGAGCGCGATCTCGCTCCAAAGATGGCCGCGCATTATTCGGCGATCTACATGAACGACCGGCTTTTTGCGCGGATAGACACTCTGCAGGGCAAAGCCGAGAGCCTGGGCCTCGACGCTGAGACCGCGCGCGTGCTGGAAAGGACCTGGAAGCGCTTCGTGCGCGCTGGCGCGAAACTGGACCAGCAGAGCAAGGAACGGCTGGCGACCGTCAACAGCGAGCTTGCCTCGCTCGGTGCCTCCTTCGGCCAGAACGTGCTCGCCGACGAGAAGGACTGGGTGCTTTTCCTGGAAGAGAACGATCTTGCCGGCGTGCCGGACTTCCTGCGCGATTCGATGGCGGAGGCGGCGCTGCGGGAAAAGCCGGGCGTGTTCGCCGTGACGCTCTCGCGCTCGATCGTCATCCCGTTCCTCACCTTCTCCTCGCGGCGCGATCTGCGCGAAAAGGCTTTCCATGCCTTCGCTAAGCGCGGCGAGAATGGCGGCGCGACCGACAACGGTGAAAATGTAAGGAAGACGCTCGCGTTGCGCGCCGAAAAGGCGAAGCTGCTCGGCTACGACACCTATGCAGCGCTGAAGCTCGACGACACGATGGCGAAGACGCCGGACGCGGTCATGGGCCTTCTCAATCCGGTTTGGGAAAAGGCGCGCGGGAAGGCCGAGGCCGACCGGACAGAACTGCAAAGACTCGCTGAGGCGGAAGGCCAGAACGAAGCGATCGCGCCTTGGGACTGGCGCTACCATGCGGAGAAGCTGCGCGCCGAGAAGTACGATTTCGACGAGGCGGAATTGAAGCCCTATCTGCAGCTCGACCGCGTCATCGACGCATGTTTCGATGTGGCGGGCCGGCTGTTCGGTCTGACCTTCGAGGAAAAGCGCGGCATCGCCGCCTGGCACCCGGACGTCCGCGTCTTCGAGGTGAAGGACGCCGGTGGCGCCTACCGCGCCACCTTCCTCGCCGATCATTTCGCCAGGCCGTCCAAGCGCTCGGGCGCGTGGATGAGCAGCCTGCAATCGGGCTACAAGCTCGGCAAGGGCACGCATCCTGTGATCTACAACATCATGAATTTCGCCAAACCGGCGAAGGGCGAGCAGGCGCTTCTCTCGCTCGACGAGGCGCGTACGCTGTTCCACGAATTCGGCCATGCGCTGCACGGCATGCTGACCGATGTCACCTGGCCGTCCATCGCCGGCACGTCGGTGGCGCGCGACTTCGTCGAGCTGCCCTCGCAGCTTTACGAGCATTGGCTGACCGTGCCGGAAATCCTGGAAAAGCACGCCCGCCATGCGCGTACCGGCGAGCCGATGCCGAAGGCGCTCGTGGAGAAGATGCTTGCCGCGAAGAATTTCGACGCCGGCTTCGCGACGGTCGAATACACGTCCTCGGCGCTTGTCGACATGGCCTATCATTCGCGGGCCGACGCGCCCGAGGAGCCGCTCCGCTTCGAGGCCGAGACACTCGCGAAGATCGACATGCCCGACGCCATCGTCATGCGCCACCGCACGCCGCATTTCCTGCATGTCTTCTCCGGCGACGGCTATTCGGCCGGCTATTATTCCTACATGTGGTCGGAAGTGCTGGATGCCGATGCTTTCGCCGCCTTCGAGGAGGCCGGCGATCCGTTCGACCCGGCGCTGGCGGAAAAGCTGAGGAAGAATATCTACGCCGCCGGCGGCTCCGCCGATCCGGAAACGCTCTATACCGCCTTTCGCGGCAGGATGCCTTCGCCCGAAGCCATGATGGAGCAGCGCGGCCTCATGTGAGGGCCGGCCTCTTTCGCATCTGCAAAAAAAACTGTATGAGCGCCGCAAACGAAACGAGGCGCGCTTCAGGCCGTGCCGTCTGGCGGCGCCCGTAACTCTCCCGAGCTGAACCAATGAAACTCCGCAATATCGCGATCATCGCCCATGTCGATCATGGGAAAACCACCCTTGTCGACGCGCTCCTGAAGCAATCCGGCTCCGTCCGCGACAACCAGCGCGTCGCCGAGCGCGTCATGGACTCCAACGATCTGGAGAAGGAGCGCGGCATCACCATCCTCGCCAAGGCGACGTCGGTGGTGTGGGGCGACACCCGCATCAACATCGTCGATACGCCCGGCCATGCCGATTTTGGCGGTGAGGTGGAGCGCATCCTCAACATGGTGGACGGTGCCATCGTGCTGGTCGACGCCGCCGAGGGTCCGATGCCGCAGACGAAATTCGTCGTCGGCAAGGCGCTGAAGGTCGGGCTGAGGCCGATCGTCGCCATCAACAAGATCGACCGCCCCGACGCCCGCCATATCGAGGTCGTGAACGAGGTCTTCGACCTGTTTGCTGCGCTCGACGCCACCGACGAGCAGCTCGATTTCCCGATCCTCTACGGCTCCGGCCGTGATGGCTGGATGGCGGAAGCCCCCGAAGGGCCGAAGGACAAGGGCCTCGCCCCGCTCTTCGATCTCGTGCTTCGACATGTGCCCGAGCCGACCGTTCATGCCGGGCCGTTCCGCATGATCGGCACCATCCTCGAGGCCAACCCGTTCCTCGGCCGCATCATCACCGGCCGTATCGAGGCCGGCGCGATCAAGCCGAACCAGGCGGTCAAGGTTCTCCATCATGACGGCTCGCTGATCGAGAGCGGCCGTATCTCCAAGATCCTCGCCTTCCGCGGCATCGAGCGCCAGCCGATCGAGGAGGCTTCCGCCGGCGACATCGTCGCCATCGCCGGGCTTGCCAAGGGCACGGTCGCCGACACGTTCTGCGATCCCTCCGTGACCGAGCCACTGCCGGCGCAGCCGATCGACCCGCCGACCGTCACCATGTCCTTCCTCGTCAATGATTCGCCGCTTGCCGGCACCGAAGGCGACAAGGTGACGAGCCGTGTCATCCGCGATCGCCTCCTGCGCGAGGCGGAAGGCAATGTGGCGCTGAAGATCGAGGAATCGGCCGACAAGGATTCCTTCTACGTCTCCGGCCGGGGCGAATTGCAGCTTGCCGTCCTGATCGAGACCATGCGCCGCGAAGGCTTCGAGCTTGCCGTCTCGCGCCCCCGTGTCGTCATGAAGAACGACGAAGGCGGCCAGTTGCTGGAGCCGATCGAGGAGGTCGTGATCGACGTCGACGAGGAGCATGCCGGCATCGTCGTGCAGAAGATGTCGGAGCGAAAGGCCGAGATGGTCGAACTGCGCCCCTCGGGCGGCAACCGTCAGCGCCTGGTCTTCCACGCGCCGACACGCGGGCTGATCGGCTACCAGTCCGAACTTTTGACCGACACGCGCGGCACCGCCGTCATGAACCGGCTGTTTCATGCCTACGAGCCCTACAAGGGCGAGATAGGCGGCCGCGTCAACGGGGTGCTCATCTCCAACGACCAGGGAGAGGCGGTAGCCTACGCGCTGTGGAACCTCGAGGACCGTGGCCCGATGGTCATCGATCCTGGCGTCAAGGTCTATCAGGGCATGATCGTTGGCATCCACACGCGCGACAACGATCTCGAGGTCAACGTCCTGAAGGGCAAGAAGCTCACCAACATCCGCGCCGCCGGCAAGGACGAGGCCGTGAAGCTGACGCCCCCGGTGCGCATGACGCTCGAACGCGCTCTCGCTTGGATTCAGGACGACGAACTGGTCGAGGTGACGCCGAAATCCATCCGGCTGAGGAAATTCCACCTCGATCCGAACGAACGCAAGCGCTCGGAAAGGGCGAAGACCCTCGGCGCCGCCTGAGTCAGGGGCACGACGATGGGCGATCGCATCTGCATCCGCTCCGTCGAACTTCTCTCCGACGGCTGGACGAAGCTGAAGAAGGTCGTTCTCGACTATCGCCGCCGCGACGGGAATTGGGAGCCGCAGACGCGCGAAGTCTATGAGCGCGGCGAAGCGGCGACCGTTCTGCCCTACGATCCGGAACGGGGCACGGTTTTGCTGGTGCGACAGTTCCGCCTACCGGTCTATCTGGCGAGCGGTGCCGACAGCCTGCTGGAAGCCTGTGCCGGTGTTCTGGACGGTGACGAGGACGCCGAGACCTGCATCCGCCGGGAGGCGGAAGAGGAGATGGGTTGCCGCCTGCGTGATCTGAAGCGGCTCTACAGCGCCTATACGATCCCCGGCAGTGTCACCGAGCGGGTAACCTTCTTCACTGCCTGCTACACGCCCGCCGACAGGATTTCGGCCGGCGGCGGCCATCCGGACGAGGGCGAGGACATCGAAGTGGTGGAAATGACGCTGGACGATGCCTTCACCGCCACACGCGACGGCCGCATCATCGACGCCAAGACGATCCTGCTCATCCAGGAATGTGTGCTGGCGAAAGGATAGCGGCGGCCGGGCGGTCTGGCTCCGGCCGCACAAGGCCCTCTCCTGTCGTTTGCAGGAGACAATCGCTTTTGGAATTCGCGCGGCTTCGCACTCCCACCCCTGTCCCCTCCCCACAGGGGGGAGGGAGACGCCGACACCGCTTCCGAACAAAAATCGTCGAAGTTTGCGTTATGCGACGCCGGAGAAAAGTCCCCCTCCCCCTTGTGGGGAGGGGTTAGGTGTGTGGGTAAGAGGCCATGCAGATCGCATATGCGATTGCCCTCCGCTTGCAAGGGAGACAGAGGCAAAAAAGCCAATGGCTCAGCTTGCGGCGTTCTCTTCGGCCGGAGCCTCTGCCGGAGCCTCGGCGGGAGCGACCAGTTCGGCCGCGGCGGCCTCGGCATCGGCGCGCGCCTTCTCGATCAGGGCGGCGCGTTCCTGCGCCTTCTTGCCGGGCTGCGCCTTGACCGGGTTGTTGCGTGCATCGCGCTTGGCGATGCCGGCCTGGTCGAGGAAGCGGGCGACGCGGTCGGTCGGCAGAGCGCCCTGGCCGAGCCAGTGCTTGATACGCTCTTCGTTCAGCTTCACGCGCTCGCCGTCCTTGGGCAGCAGCGGGCTCCACGAGCCGACCGCCTCGATAAAGCGGCCGTCGCGCGGCGAACGCACGTCGGCGACGACGACATGGTAATAGGGACGCTTCTTGGAGCCCGCGCGGGCCAGTCGGATTTTCAATGCCATTTTTTTCTCCTGAAGGTGATGTTCGACTGTTGCGTTAACGGCCGGTTTCGGCCGGGGTGGGGATGACGCCGGAAGCGTCGTTCTTGCCGTCGCCGTTTTCGGCCGCGATCCGCTCGTGATGACGGATCACTTCCTTGACGACGAAGTTGAGGAATTTCTCGGCGAAGTCGGGGTCGAGATGGGAATCATGGGCGAGTTTCCTCAGCCGCGCGATCTGCTGCTGCTCACGCGCCGGATCGGCCGGCGGCAGGCCGTGGGTGGCCTTCAGCACGCCGACCGCCTTGGTGCAGCGGAAGCGCTCGGCGAGGATGTGGATCAGCGCCGCATCGAAATTGTCGATAGAGGCGCGATATTCAAGGAGTTGCGCTCGCGCCTGGTCCCTCTCGTCGCTCATTCTTTCCTCTCCTTCATTTCTTCCTGCCGAGGCCCGGCAGCCCGCCAGGGCCGCCAAGGCCGGGCAGTTTCGGCCCTCCGAGGCCTGGTAGCCCCTTGGGCAATCCGCCGCCATCACCCAGACCGGGCAGACCCTTCATGCCGGCGCCGCCGAGGCCGGCGGCTTCCGCCTGCTTCTTCAACGCTTCGAGCTGTTTCGAGTCCATCTTCGACAGATCCGGCATTCCGCCTCCGGGCATCATGCCGCCTAGTCCCATCTTCTGCGCCATGCCGCCCATCAGCCCGCGCATCATGCCGCTGCCCTTGCCCTTGCCGCCCATGGCTTTCATCATGTCGGCCATGCCGCGATGCATCTTCAGAAGCTTGTTGATCTCGGCGGCGTCGGTGCCGGAGCCGGCGGCGATGCGCTTCTTGCGGCTGTGCTTGAGGATGTCGGGGTTGGCGCGTTCCTTCTTCGTCATCGAGGAGATGATGGCAAGCTGGCGGCCGAACATCTTGTCGTCCAGCCCGGCGGCGGCCATCTGATCCTTCATCTTCCCCATGCCCGGCATCATGCCCATGATGCCGCCCATGCCGCCCATCTTGGACATCTGCTGAAGCTGCTGCGCGAGATCGTTCAGGTCGAACTTGCCCGACTGCATCTTCTTGGCCATCGCCGCCGCTTGCTCGGCGTCGATGGTTTCGGCAGCTTTCTCGACCAGGCTGACGATGTCGCCCATGCCGAGGATACGGTCGGCGATGCGCTTGGGATGGAATTCCTCCAGCGCGTCCATTTTCTCGCCGGTGCCGATCAGCTTGATCGGCTTGCCGGTGACGGCACGCATGGAAAGGGCGGCACCGCCGCGCCCGTCGCCGTCCATGCGGGTCAGCACGAGGCCGGTGATACCGACCCTGCTGTCGAAGGAACGGGCGAGGTTGACGGCGTCCTGGCCGGTGAGCGAATCCGCGACCAGAAGGATCTCGTGCGGGTCCGACACCTTCCGGATATCGGCCATCTCGGCCATCAGCGGCTCGTCGATATGGGTGCGGCCGGCCGTGTCGAGGATAACGACGTCGTGGCCGCCGAGCCTGCCGGCCTGTACGGCCCGCCTGGCGATATCGACAGGAGACTGACCGACTACGATCGGCAGCGTCGGAACGTTCGTCTGCTCGCCGAGTTGGCGAAGCTGCTCCTGCGCGGCAGGGCGGCGTGTGTCGAGCGAGGCCATCAGGACCTTCTTGCCCTGACGCTCGGCAAGCCGCTTGGCGATCTTGGCCGAAGTGGTCGTCTTGCCGGAGCCCTGCAGACCGACCATCATGACGACGACCGGCGCCGGCGCGTTGAGGTCGATCGTCTGCCCTTCCGCGCCGAGCATCTCGACCAGCTCGTCATGGACGATCTTGACGACCATCTGGCCGGGCTTGATCGATTTCAGCACGGCGGCGCCGACGGCCTTCTCGCGCACCTTGTCGGTGAAGGAGCGCACGACCTCCAGCGCAACGTCCGCCTCGAGCAGCGCGCGGCGGATCTCGCGCAGCGCCGCCGCTACATCGGCTTCCGACAGAGCGCCGCGGCCGGTCAGGCCGTTCAGGATAGAGCCGAGGCGCTCTTGAAGGCTCTCAAACATGCAGATTCCTCATTTCTCTCGGGTTATGGTCCGAGAGGTAGTGTTTCCACGCTGGCGTTGAAACCCGGGCGCAAAGCCAAAAACCACCCGGGGGCGCACAGCGCTGCCGGGTGTTGACCTCCGGGATCGGCCAATTCTGATGCGTCCCGGTCGGCGGCTCGGAGTTCTCACTCGTCGCGGAATGTCGCGCGTCTAGACAGTAAAACGGAGGCGGAGTCAAGGCGAAAGCCGCCGGACTGCGCTGATCCGGCGGCTCTCTTACAGGTCTGCCCGCTACTGGCGCACGATATAGACGATGCGCCGGGTCTGCGGGTCGACCAGCACAGGCTGGCCGTTCACGTCTACATAGCGGTACTGGTAATCGGGAATGTCGGACAGCTCGACATTGTCGGGCAGGCCGGCACCGACGACCACCTCGCCGTTCAGGTAGACGGGATCCATGCGATGGTCGATGACATAGGTGCGGACCTCGCTCGGCGGTTCGATCGTGCCGACCGTGTCGTCGGTCGCCATATCGTCCTCCGGCCCGACGATGGCGCTGGTCACCGTGGTGTCCACCGGCGCGGCAGGGCCGTTATAGGTCACGTCCGGTACCGCGATACCGGCCGGACGCCGGGTGATCACCACGCGCTGGCCCTGTTCCTCGGCGGCGAGATAGTCGGAATAGACCCAGCCTTCGCCGTTTGCAGTGGAGACGGTGCACCAGCGGGAATCCTTCAGGCAGCCGGTGAGCGGCGCCTGTTGGCCGGCGCCGAGAAAGCCGATCACCTGGTATTCGGGTCCGGGTCCGGCGCGCACGTTGAGATCGGTCGTCGCGGAAACCATCGTGTCGGCGGCCGCGACGCCGGCAAAGGCCAAGAGGGCCGCGCCTGCGCCGGCGGATACGAGAATGCTCTTCATGACACACCTCCTTGTTGCCGCCCTACGGCCGCTAGAACGTAGTGGAAGGATGTTCGTTCCGGGCTGACGTTCAGTGTGTGTGACGGCGCCATATGCTGCGTGACCGGAGGAATCTCCCGGCCGCGACGATTGGTCAAAATGGCGGCGAGGCGGAAATGCCTTACACAGAGTGGGTTTTTCGGCACCTGGACGCCCGTTGACGCCCTGCAACACAAGCCGGGGACGGAAGCAGGCGGTCATGGCGCAGAGTTTCAGCATTTCCACCGAAACGGCTCCGGGGGTGCGCCGCAGCCACGGTTTCTACGCCGCCATGGCGGTGCTGGGCATCTTCCTGTGGTGGATGTCGACCTACCGCATGTCGGAGATGCCCTTCTGGGCGCCGTGGGATTTCTCCCCGCTCTGGTTCATCGCGGCGGTCCTGGCCGTCTACTGGTACGGATGCGGACTGGTGCGCACGCCGCTGGAGGAGCGTCCGGCGCTGTGGCGCACCGTCTTCTATTATGCCGGCATCGCGCTGATCTGGATCGTGCTGCAGACGCGGTTCGAATATATGGCGCAGCATATGTTCTTCCTGAATCGCGCCCAGCACGTGGTCATGCACCATCTCGGGCCGTTCCTGATCGCGCTCGCCTGGCCCGGGAAGACGCTGATGGAGGGCATGCCCGAGGCGGCGAGAAGGCTGACGCGCTGGCGGCCGCTGAGGGCGGTGGTGGCGGTCGTCCAGCAGCCTTTTTTGGCAGCGGTTCTGTTCTTCGGGCTGATCGCGCTGTGGCTGACACCGACGATCCATTTCCGCGCCATGATCGACCCACCCCTCTATGCGGTGATGAACTGGTCGATGGTCGTCGACGGACTGTTCTTCTGGTGTCTCGTGCTCGACCCGCGCCCGGCGCCGCCGGCCTACACGTCCTTCGCGATAAGGGCGACGCTCGCCATGCTGGTCATGTTCCCGCAGATCCTCATGGGGGCGCTGATCACGTTCGCCCAGCACGATATCTACACCTTCTACGATTGGTGCGGCCGCCTCTACCCGTCCGTCAGCGCGCTGGACGACCAGCAGTATGGCGGATTGATCGTCTGGATCCCGTCGGCGATGATGAGCGTCATCGCTCTCATCATCGTCATCAATTTCCTGCGGCAGGCCGAGGAAAGACAGTGGAGCGAGGAAGATACGGAAAATGCGACAGGCCTTGTCATCTCGTCGGCTCCGTGGACGGGCCGCTAGTCTGTTAGCCCTGGGAGCGAGCCTTGCCCTGCTGACGGCTGCTGCGCTTCCCCCATCCGCCGACGAGGCGGGTATGGTCCTTTCGGATGCTTGGATGCGCAGCGTCATCCCGTCGCGGCCGGCGGCCGGTTATTTCATGCTGAAGAACGAGACCGGCAAGGACCGCAAGATCGTCTCGGCCGCATCGCCTGATTGCGGCATGCTGATGCTGCACCTCTCCAAGCATGAGGGCGGCGAGCATATGGCGATGGTCGACAGCGTCGACGTGCCGGCGGGCGGTTCGGTGTCGTTCGCGCCGGGCGGTTATCATCTGATGTGCGTGAAGCCGAGCAACCGGGTAAAGCCCGGTAACGCCGTCAAGATGACGCTCACCTTCGACGATGGCGGCACGCTGACGGCCGATTTCAAGGTGCGCAATGCCAACGGCGAATGACGGTGTGAGGAGCGTCGCCGTTTACACCACGCCTTGCAGCCAGCCGAGCCAGCCGGATTTCCCATTGTCGCCGATCAGGCGGTGAAGATCGGCTCCGATGCCCTTGAGATCGGGCTTGCCGATGCCGAGATTGCCGATCAGAAGGCGCGCCTTGCCTTCTCTGCCGAAGACATAGATGGCGGGGCTGTGGGAGACCTCGTATCTGGACGGGTTGTCGTCGGGCTTGACGGAATAGGCGATGCGATAGCGGCGCGCGAGCGCGGCAAGTTCATCCGCCGTGCCGACGAGGCCGTCCATTTGAGGCGCGAAGGCGTCCGTATACAGGTTCAGCACTTTCGGCGTGTCACGGCCCGGATCGACGGTGACGAAGAGCACGCGAACCTTGTTCGCCTCGCTGCCCAGTCCCTTCAATATCTCCGCTACATTGGCGAGCGTTGTCGGGCAGATATCGGGGCAGAAAGTGTAACCGAAATAGAGCAGCGTCACCTTGCCGCGATAATCGGCGGCGGTGACCTCTTTGCCGTCCTCGGCGCGGGTCATCGTGAATTTCAGGTCAGGCGAAATGCTTGTGACGTCCGTTGCATGCCAGCCCTCGTCCCTGTTGCAGGCCGAAAGTGCCGCACCCATCGAAAAGAGGACGAGAGCGGCCGCAAGCGCGCGGAATGCCGGATAAAGGCTCATGATGATGCCAGGAATACGCCGCTCGAGCGGCGCGGCCAGTCTTCAAATTGCCGCAGCGCCGTTCGGCTCGGTCCTCGGTCCGGCGTCATTGCCTCCGACACGCAATGGCGAGCGCGGATGGGCGAGGATCAAAAGCGTCAGCGCGCAGCAGACGAGACCGATCGACGCAATCAGCAGGGCCGCACCCGGCGTCCAGACGAGCGTCTCCAGCGGCTTACCGCGATAGAGCGCGAACGAACTCAGCGCGCTTTCATGCGATATCAGCAGGAAACCGGCGAAATTGTTGGCGAAATGGGCGCCCATGCCGGCGCCGAGATTGCCGGTCAGGTAGACGAGTATGGTCACCAGCGCGGCGAAGGCGCCGATGCTGGCAAGCACGCAGGCGTTCATGGCAAGCGGCGCGCCGATGTTCCAGTGGAGGCAGGTGAAGACCAGCGCCGGAAGGAAGCCCCAGATCAGCGGATTGCGAAAGCGGTGCGCGAGCCCGCGCAGCAGATAGCCGCGGAAGAGAAGCTCCTCCGACGATGTCTGCACGAAGGCGAGGAACAGCATGGGGACGAGGAAGACGAGCCAGGGACCCCATCCGATCGCGGTGCGCTGGATGTCAGGCGCTATCATGTAGATCGCGATTTCCGAGACCACGGAAGTGATCAGCACTGCGACCAGCCCCTTGACGAAATCTGGCCACGAAATACGCCGCGCCGCGCCGAAGAGCGCGGAAAGCGGTTCGCCATGCACGAAGCGCATGACGAACCACGCGCCGATCCAGATGCCGGAAAAGGTGACGAGCGATACGAGCACGCCGAAGCGCGTCTGTATGAAACTGCCCATGGAGCCGAAGCCGAGGTCGTAGCTTTCGGAAAGATAGAAGCCCGAAAAGACGGCGACGAGCGTGACGACGAGCCATACGAGCACGATGAGGATCGTGCCGAAGACCAGACGGGGAAGCGTGGTCTTCTCTCCCGCCGAGCGCCGGTATGTCTCGAATGCCGTCCCGTCGAGCACCATTGCCGCGCTTTCTCCCGCCATACGATGCCGATATCCGCCCCGAATATCGCATGGATCGGATAACCTATGGAAATGAAGGTCTTCTTACTGACCGGATGCGGCATTGCTGCAACTTGTTCGTGCAAAAACACCGTATAGACCTGCGGAAGATGACAAAGCAGGCTTTGGCTGGCACATTCCGGCGCAAGACCTTCGGATTCGTGCAATCGAGGAGAAAAGTATGGCGTTGCGCTTCGTGGGCTGGATAGCGGCGGCCGCCGTCGTCGGCATTGCCTTGAGTTCGGGAGCGGCGCATGCCGCGAAATGCGGCTCGAGCGCGGCCGGCTTTCCGGCATGGCTGCAGGCCTTCAAAGCCGAGGCGCAGGCGCGCGGCATATCGAGCCGTACGGTGCATTCGGCGCTGGACCGGGTAAGCTACGATCCGCGCGTCATCCGGCTCGACCGCAACCAGCATTCCTTCAAGCTTTCGCTCGAGCAGTTCATGGCGCGCCGCGCGCCGCCTTCCTATATCAAGCGCGCCCGCGATATAATGCGCTCGAATGCCGGGCTTTTGTCGCGCATCGAGAAACGCTACGGCGTGCCGCCGGAAGTACTGGTGGCGATCTGGGGCATGGAGACGGGATTCGGGGCCAATTCCGGCCATATGGACACGATCCGTTCGCTGGCGACGCTCGCCTATGACTGCCGGCGCACGGAGTTCTTCACCAATGAACTCTACGCGGCGCTCCAGATCGTCCAGCGCGGCGACATGTCGCCCGGCGAGATGCGAGGCGCCTGGGCCGGCGAGCTCGGGCAGACGCAGTTCCTGGCCTCGAAATATCTGGACTATGCCGTGGATTTCGATGGCGACGGCCGCCGCGACCTTATCCATTCGCGCGCCGACGTATTGGCCTCGACCGCCAATTTCCTGCGCGGCCATGGCTGGCAGCCGGGTGCCGGTTATGAGCCGGGCCAGCCGAATTATGCGATTTTCGCGGCATGGAACCGCGCCACGGTCTATCAGCAGGCGCTGGCGCTTTTCGCCAGCAAGATCGCCCAGTAATCTGGCCGTCAATCGTCCGGTCTTGCAGCCGGATAGGGCGTCGGCAGCAATATGCCGAGCCCGCCGAGCAGGAACAGGATGATGACGGCCATGCCGAGCCTCGGCGAGCCGCTTGCGGCGGTCACGGTGGCGACGAGGAAGGGTGCTGCGAAGCTCGTGGCGCGGCCGGCGAGCGCGTAGATGCCGAAATAGCGGCCGGCGTCGTGCACCGATACGCTGCGGGCGAGATAAGAGCGCGAGGAGGCCTGTACCGGCCCGAAGGCGAGCCCGACCAGCAGGCCGAAGACGACATAGGCCTTTTCCGCCGGCGTGCCGAATAGCCCGCCCGTATCTGAGCCGGGGAGCGGCAAGAGGCCGAAAAGCGTGTAGCCCTTGCCGGTGGAGACGATGCCGATCGTGGCCACTGTCAGCATCGCGAGCGAGACGATCACCACTTTCTTCGAGCCGAATGCCGTGTCGAGCCGGCTTGCCGCCCAGCAGCCGAAGATGGCGACGATGTTGAGGATGATGCCGTAGACGCCGATCTCGGTGATCGACCAGCCGAACATGAGCGCGGCGAAGGCGCCGCCGAGCGCGAGAAGCGCGTTGACGCCGTCCTGATAGATCATGCGGGCAACGAGGAAGCGGAAGATGCCGGCCTTGCCGCGCACCTCGCCAAGCGTCGCGCGCAATTCCAGGAGCCCGGCGCGTACGGCCGGTCCCGCCTTGCTACCCTTCGCGGCGTCGGGCGTGAACAAGAACATCGGCAGGACGAAGACGAGATACCAGAGCGCGGCGATCGGCCCGGTGATGCGGGCATCCTCGCCGGTCGTCGGGTCGAGGCCGAAGAGCGGTTTCGTGCCGATGATGGTCCTGCCGGTCTCGGGCGAACCGGCGATGAAGAGCACGATGGCGATCAGTGCGATCATGCCGCCGAGGTAGCCGAGCCCCCAGGCGAGGTTCGAGATGCGGCCGATGTCGGGGCCCGGCACGAGGCGCGGCAGCATGGAATCGTTGAAGACGATCGAAAATTCCGCCGCCACCGTGGCGAACGCAAAGAGAATGAGGACCGGGACGACGCCTGAGCCCGGTGCGGCGAACCAGAGCAGGGCAAGGCTGACGATCTGGATGACGGCAAAGAAGCCGATCCATGGCTTTCGCGGGCCGGTCTGGTCGGCAATCGAACCGAGCACGGGCGAGAGGATGGCGATGACCAAACCGGCGGCCGCGATGCCATAGCCCCACGCGGCCTGGCCAAGCGCCGGATCGGCTACCATGCGCGAGACGAAATAGGGGCCGAAGATGAAGGTGGTGACGACGGTGAAGAAGGGCTGGGCGGCCCAGTCGAAGAACATCCAGCCCCAGACGCCGCGCCGCGACACGACGCCTTGAGCGGTTTTCCCCTCCATACGCGCCGGTGCTCTCCTATAATCCCGCCAGATCGGTCATCAGGCCGGAAGCCACCGAAAGCTTCGACACGGTGACGTCGCCGCCCTCGGTCAGTGCCTGAAGGCACTCGCGCGTGCGCTGGATGCGTTCGCCGCCGGCGGCGATCCATGCGCGCACCGGGTCGGCCTCCTTCCCGTGTGCGGCGAGCGCGGTGACGCAGATGCCACGCCGCGCCTTGCCGAGCGCATCGGTCGCCCGCTCCAGCGCCATTCCGTCGTAATAGTCGGTGGTACCGAGCGCCTGTGCCGCCTCTTCGATACGGCCGATGCGGAAAACGTCCGACACCACGAAGAAAGCGCGTGCGGCGGCGGTGAGATCGGCTTTCGCGGCGGCGGCGACATGGACGATGTCGGGGACGAGCCCACTGACGCTCAGCATGGCCAGTTCGCCGGCGAGTTTTTCGGGAGCGCCAACCTCCTTCAGGCGTTGCGTACGTTCCTCCAGCGAGGCCAGCATAAAGGCCGGCATGATCTTCGGCAGTTCGGGCTCGAGTGCCGCGCGGGCTTCCTTCAGCCTGTGGATGCGGGCTGAAAGGTCGGTGATCTCGTCGCCGCTCTTGAGCAGCCACGACGTCACCTGCTCGAGCAGATGGGCGGCGATGGAATAGAGCTTGAGCTGCGCGCCGCCGTCGATCTTGTTGTCGAGCGCGTCGATCTCGGCGTAGAGGCGGTTCAGATCGTAACCTTCGCGCACGAGCAGGAAGGCGCGGCCGGCCGCCTCGTCCGTCTCCCCGGTCAAGTCCTTCAGCCGGCTGACGAAGGCCGGCCCGCCGCGATTGATGATGTCGTTGGCGAGCCTTGTCGCGATGATCTCGCGGCGCAGGCGGTGGGAGGAAATCTCGGAAGCGAATTCCTGCGCCATGCGATGCGGGAAGTAGCCCATCAGCTCGTGTTCGAGATAGTGGTCGTCGGGCAGGCCGCCCTTCACCAGATCGTCGAAGAGGGTGAGCTTGGCGTAGGCGAGCAGCACGCCGAGTTCGGCGCGAGTCAGCGGCTGACCCTTGGCCTCGCGCTCCGAGAGCGCGGTCTCGTCGGGCAGGAGTTCGACCTTGCGGTCGAGCAGGCCGCGCGCCTCCAGCCCGCCGATGAAGCGGCGCTGGTGGGGAAGGTAGGAGAGGCCGCGCCGCTCGGCCATGGAAAGCGCCAGCGTCTGCTCGTAATTATTGACAAGCACCAGAGACGCCACGTCCTCCGTCATATCGACCAGAAGGGCGTTACGCGCCACGCGCGTCAGCTTCTTCTTGCGCATAGCTGCCGCGAACGCGATCTTGATGTTCACCTCCATGTCGGAGGAATTGACGCCGGCGGAATTGTCGATGGCATCGGAGTTGCAGCGTCCGCCGAGCAAGCCGAATTCGATGCGGCCGCGCTGGGTGACGCCGAGATTGGCGCCTTCGCCGATCACTGTGGCGCCGACTTCCGCAGCCGCGACGCGGATGGCGTCGTTCGCGCGGTCGCCGACATCCTGATTGCTCTCCGTCGTCGCGCGCACATAGGTGCCGATGCCGCCGAACCAGAGGAGATCAACGCGGGCCTTCAGGATCGCGTTCATGATCTCGGTCGGCGTGGCGGTCGTCTTCTTCAGGCCGATGGCCGAAGCGGCCGCCTCCGACAGGGTGATGGATTTCTGCGTGCGGGGGAAGATGCCGCCGCCCGCCGAGATCTTCGATTTGTCGTAATCCTGCCAGGAGGAGCGGGGCAGGCTGAACATGCGCTGCCGCTCGGCGAAAGAAGAGGCGGCGTCCGGGTCGGGGTCAATGAAGATATCGCGATGGTCGAAAGCCGCGATCAGGCGGGTTTCTTTCGACAAGAGCATACCGTTGCCGAAGACGTCGCCCGACATGTCGCCGACACCGACCACGGTGAAGGGCTCCGTCTGGATGTCGCGGTTCATCTCGCGGAAATGCCGCTTCACCGCCTCCCAGGCGCCGCGCGCGGTGATGCCCATCTTCTTGTGGTCGTAGCCGGCCGAGCCGCCCGAGGCGAAAGCGTCGTCCAGCCAGAAATCATGCGCCTGGCTGATCGCGTTGGCGGTATCGGAGAAGGTCGCCGTGCCCTTGTCGGCGGCGACGACGAAATAGGGGTCGTCGCGGTCATGGCGCACGACATTCTCCGGCGGCACCACCTTTGCGCCATGGAGATTGTCGGTGACCGAAAGCAGGCTGGAGACGAAATTGATGTAGGCGTTGCGGCCTGCCTCGAAGACGGCGTCGCGGCTGCCGCCAGCCGGCAGTTGCTTCGGATAAAAGCCGCCCTTGGCGCCGACCGGCACGATGACGGCGTTCTTGACCTGCTGCGCCTTGACGAGGCCGAGCACTTCGGTGCGGTAGTCCTGTGCCCGGTCGGACCAGCGCAAGCCGCCGCGCGCCACCGGGCCGAAGCGCAGATGTACGCCCTCGATCTCCGGCCCGAAGACGAAGATCTCGCGCCATGGCCTCGGCTCGGGCAGGCCGTCGACCGATTTGGAATCAAGCTTCAGGGCGAGCGAACGCGGTTTACCGTCCGTCACGGGAGCGAAATGATTGGTGCGTAGCGTGTTGTGCACAAGGTTGAGGAAACGGCGGATGATCGTGTCCTCGTCGATGTTGGGCACGCCGTCCAGTTCGGTTTCGATCTCGACCTTGATCGAACGCGCATCTTCGTTTTTGCCGGCGGTGTCGACGCGGGTCGGATCGAGGCGGGCGAAAAACAGTTCCCTCAGGTTCTTCGTGATCGACGGATGGCGGGCCAGCACGGCGGCGATGAAATCCTGGCTCTGTGGGATGCCGGCCTGCTGCAGATAATGGCCGTATGCGCGCAGGATCGTGATATCAGCCGAGGTGAAGCCGGCACGGTGGGCGAGCGCGTTGTAGCCGTCATTGTCGTTCGTCCCCCGCCAGACGGAAAGGAACACCTCCTCGAAGAGCGCGCCGTTATCGGAAAGATCGAGCGGCGCATCATGCGCGCTTTGCAGTTCCATGTCGTGGACGAAGACCAGTCCGCCGCCGGCGGTCGGTATCTCGAAGGTGCGCTCGGAGATGACGCGGAAGCCCATATTCTCCAGGATCGGCACGCGCCGCGACAGCGCTACCGGCGCTCCGTAATGATAGATCTTCAGCGCGCCATGCGTATCCGGCTGGTGCGGATGGCGATGGAAATCGGCCGCGATCGGGTTTTCCTCGGCGATACGCCCGATCTCGGCGGCGTCGCGCAGAGCCACTTTCGGCGAGAACGTGCCGCGATAGGAGCCTGGGAAATGCGAGGCGATGGCGACCAGCGCCGGGTCGGCGCCTTCGTCATGCGCGGCATCGCGCAGCGCGTCCTGCCAGGTGCGGACGATGTCGCGGATTTCCGCCTCGAGCTCTTCCTGTGGCACCTTCGGAGTCTTGCCGGCGGAACGGCCGATGATGAAATGGACACGCGCCATCGCGCCTTCCGGGAAGGAAGGATAATAGGCCGACAGATGGCCGTCGAAGACGGTCTTCAGATAGTCGCCGATGCGCACCCGCACGTCCGAATCGTAATTGTCGCGCGGCACGTAGACGAGGACGGAGACAAAGCGGTCGAACGGATCAGCGCGCACCAGCGCGCGCACGCGCGGCCGATCGCCGAGCGCCAGGATGGCCAGCGCGTTGTGCTCCAGCGTGGCCACGTCGATCTGGAAGAGTTCGTCGCGCGGATAGGATTCCAGGATGTTGATGAGCGCCTTGCCGGAATGGTCCGAGCCCTCGAACCCCGAATGCTTCAATACGGCTTCGGCCTTGGAGCGCAGATAGGGAATGGAAAAGACAGAGCGCAGATAGGCGGTCGAAGTGAAGAGGCCGACGATGCGCAGTTCGCCCTTCAGCTTGCCCTTACCGTCGAAGGTCTTGACGCCGATATAATCGAGATAGTTGCGGCGGTGGACGACCGAGCGGGTGTTGGCCTTGGTGACGATAAGCGGTTCCGGGCCGGTCAGGAAGGCGCGGATTTCCGGCGTCGTGGTCAGTTCCTGGTCGCCGCGGCGCAGGATGCGCACATCCGGATCGCCTAGGATGCCGATGCCGGGCTTGTCGGCGCGCTCCATGCCGCCGCCCTTGGGGCTCGGCGCGTAGCGGTATTCGCGCATGCCGAGGAAGGTGAAATTATTGTCGCGCAGCCATTCGAGGAAGGCGACGGCTTCGGCGACCGCATCCTTGTTCAGATGCGTTTCGGAATAACGGTAGTCGAGGATCGCCTGGTCGAGCCGTGCCAGCATCGCGCGCCAGTCGCGGACGGAAGCCCGCACCTGGGAGAGTATCCATTCCAGGCGCTTCTGGAGTGCAGCGGCCTCGTCGTCGGCGAGGCGTGCGACGTGGACGTGGATGACGCTGACCTTGTCGCTTGTTCGCTCGTCGGCCTTGCCGTCGGCGAGCCCGGTGACGCCGCTGCGGCCATGCTTCACCGCGATGATCGGGTGGGTGACCAGCGTCGGCGAGCCTGCGGCATCGGCGATCTCGCCGAGCACCGAATCGAAGAGGAAGGGCATGTTGTCGTTGACGACGGTGATGGCTGTGAGCGGCCGGCCTTCGCGCACCATGCGGCGGTCATTGTCCACCGCGACCACGCTGGCGCCGGCTCGGTGCTTCTTGAGCGCATGCCAGGCGAGTGCGGCGGCTTCCTTGAGCACGCCACGGTCGTAGGCGGCGATATCTTCCTCCGCCGAGCCGGCCAGGAGTAGCTTGCCGAACCGATCCGCCTCTCCTGTCTTTTTCGGGGCGAGAGCCTCCTTGTCAGGTCGCGTGTGTTCGTTCACCTTGGCCATGGCTTTTCTTCCTCCCACCGGCGGTCGCGGCATCGTAGCAGAGAAAGCGATATTGGCGACCCCGATCGGATCGCCGGTATCGGGAAATTGGAAGACGAATGTGAAAAAGGAATGAAGCAGATGACCGGGAAGCTCACAGCGCTGGACCTCAAGCCTTCGGAGAATCTTTCCGACGGGACGAAGGCCTATTTCGCCAAATGCGAGGAGAAGCTCGGGCTCGTCCCCAACGTGCTCCTGTCCTATGCCTTCGACGAGAAGAAGCTGCGCGCCTTCACCGACATGTACAACGATCTGATGCTAGGAGATTCCGGTTTATCGAAGCTGGAGCGCGAGATGATCGCGGTCGCCGTTTCCTCGGTAAACCACTGCTTCTATTGCCTGACCGCGCATGGGGCCGCGGTGCGTCAGCTTTCCGGCGATCCGGCGCTCGGCGAGATGATGGTGATGAATTACCGCGTCGCCGATTTGACGCCGAAGCAGAAGGCGATGTTCGATTTTGCGGTCAAGCTCACCGAGACGCCGGACAGAATCGAGGAGGCTGACCGGCAGGGGCTGCGCGACGCAGGCTTTTCCGACCGCGATATTTGGGACATCGCCTCGGTGGTAGGTTTCTTCAACATGTCGAACCGCGTTGCAGCCGCCGTCGATATGCGGCCGAACGAGGAATACCACAAGATGGCGCGGTAGGCGTATTGGTCACGCGTCTGCTACGTGCTTTCCGGCGCATAAACTTGAAAAGAGCCGTGCTCCGCTATAGATCCAGCTTAAGCTAGCTTAAATTGGAGGCTACAATGCGGACGTTTGGTGCGTTCGAGGCAAAAAACAGGCTGGGTGCGCTTCTCGACCTGGTCGAGCAGGGTGAGGAAGTCCTGATCACGCGCCACGGCAAGCCCGCGGCGCGGCTGGTGGCGGCTGTCTGCGGATACGACAAGCGCGATGCGCTGAAGGCGGTAGAAGAAATAAGAAGGATGCGTAAAGGGGTCACGTTGGGTGGCATCCCGATCAAGGAACTGATCGAGGAAGGCCGTAAGTGACGATCATCCTTGATGCCTCGGTAACGTTTGCATGGGTTTTCGAAGACGAGGTGTCGGACATCGCCGAAGCCGTTATCGATCGCGTTGTCGAGGAAGGTGCGATCGTCCCGACGCTATGGCGCTTTGAAATCGCGAATGGCCTGCGCACGGCTATCCGACGACGGCGGATCGACATGACTTTTCGCAACAATGCGCTTGCCCGGCTATGGCGCCTGCCTATCCACAACGATGATGAGACGGCGTTTCACGCCTGGGATGAGACCTTGTCGCTTTCCGACGCCCATGCCCTGACCCCATACGATGCTGCCTATCTGGAACTTGCGTTGCGGCGGCACATGCCGCTGGCGACGCTCGACAAGGACTTGAGAAGGGCTGCCTCCGATGCGGGCGCGCAACTCGTCTGACGCAAGCGATAAGGCCGCGCCGCCTATGCCCGGTGATAGGGATGGCCTGAGAGGATCGTCGCCGCACGATAAAGCTGTTCTGCGAGCATGACGCGCACAAGCTGGTGCGGCCAGGTGAGCTTGCCGAAGGAAAGGACGAGGTCCGCGTCATCTTGAAATGCAGGGTCGTGGCCGTCCGGGCCACCGATGGCGAGGACAAGGTTCTTGCGGCCGCTTTCGCCGAAGCGAGCAATGGCTCTGGCGAGTTCTTCCGAGCCGATATTCCTGCCGCGCTCGTCGAGCAGGATGATCGCGGTGGCGCCATCCTTGCGGGCGAGAAGTTTCTGGCCCTCTTCGCGGCGGCGTTCATCCGCAGAAGAGGCCCGGCTTTCGGGGATTTCCGTGACGCCGGTGAAATCGAGGCCGACCGCGGGGCCGGCCTTGGCGAGGCGGTCGAAGAAGCGACCGGCCAATTCCCGTTCCGGGCCGGCCTTCATGCGGCCGACCGCATAAACGGAAACATGCATCGGTCCCGGCCCTAGATCAGGTCAGTGGACCGTTTCGTCCTCGAGATCCGGCGCCTGCCACATCTCCTCGATGCTGTAGAATTCGCGGACCTCCGGACGGAAGACGTGCACGATCACATCGCCGGCGTCGACCAGGACCCAGTCGGCGCTGTTGAGCCCTTCGACACGGGGGCGCATGCCGGTGTCTTTCAATGCCTTCAGGAGATGGTCGGCCACCGCCGCGACATGGCGATGCGACCGGCCCGACGCGACAACCATATAGTCGCCGAGGCTCGATTTTCCCTGAATGTCGATGGAGACGATGTTTTCGGCCTTGGAGTCTTCCAGACTGGCAAGGACTGTCTTGAGGGCCATGGAAGGGTCGTCATGCTGTACCATTCCGGCCGGCGAAGGCATGATTTCAGCCTTCTTCGAGAGTGCTGTTCTCAGCGTCTTTCCTTTCGAACAAGAACAACGGGTGTCCCCGATTCATCCGGGAACACACTAAAGATAGGCAGAGTTCCTTAACAGTTTCAAGACGCGCCGCTTCCTATTTCGCGCCCTTCCGTTTCGGCGGCCTCTCCGTCTTCATCCATCGGCGCGAAGGCAAGCTCCACCGGAAGGGGCGCTTGAGCGGCAAGCGGCGAGAAATTGCCTGATTCGGCGGCGGGCACCGGCTTCTGGCGGGAGATCCGCCAGCCGACGAAGAGGCAGAAGACGATCGCGATGGCGACGGCCACCCACATGAAGGCGCCGGTGCCGTAGGCGGCGGTAAGGGTGGTGGCGATCGCGGGAACGACGAAGCCCGAAAGCGACCAGGCGAACAGCATGGTGCTGGCCAGCGGCACCAGGTCGTCCTTGTCGGCCCGGTCGTTGGCGTGCGCGCTCGACAGCGAATAGATCGATTCCGTCGAGCCGCTCCAGACGACATAGATCAGCATCATCAACCAAAGCGCGCTTCCGTCGAAGCGGCTTGCGGCGAGGCCGCCAATCACAACCAGCGCGGAGGCGGTGATGATGACATAGCGGCGGTCGGTGCGGTCGGAGATCCAGCCGAAGGGAATCTGGAAGAGCAGCGTGCCGACCGGCATGGCGAAAAGGAGCAGCGCGACGTCGGCCTGGCTGTAGCCTGTCGCGGCGGCATGGATCGGCGTGAACCCCGAAACCATCATCGAAAGCCCGCCTACCGCAAGCATGCCGGCCACGCCGACCGGGGAGATCGACCACGCGCGGCGGAAGGCGACCGATGCCGATTTCGGCGGCGGGGGAGGCGGCAGCCGCGTCATGCCTACAGGCAGAAGCGCGAGCGTTGCAAAGGCGATGCCGACGACCGGCGCGATATCGGTCCTAAGGTCCATGAAGCGCAGCAGGAAGGCGCCGACGCCAAGGCCGACCTCGTAAGTGACATAGAAGGCAGCCATGATGCGGCCGCGTATGTGGTTCTCCACGGCGTCGTTCAACCAGCTTTGGGCGACGATAAACATGGCGCAGATGGCGAAGCCATAGAGCGTGCGCGCCGCCGTCCAGACGGCGGGATAAATGCCCGCCGCGATGGCGACGTTGGAAAGAATGATAAGCGCCCCTACCGTCATGAAAGCGCGGGCGTGGCCAACACGGCGCACGACAAGCCCCGTCAGCAGGCAGCCGGCCATACCGCCGGCAGACAGCATGGTCAGGATGATTCCTGCCCAAATCGGTGCGAAGCCGTCGGCGTTGAGGCGCACGGGGATATAGGCGAAGAGTAGGCCGTTTCCGATCGCGATCAGGCCCATCGCCGCGATGACGCTGGCGATGGCGACGAGCGAGGCTTGCCCGGCTTCTTCAGCCCCTTCGATTTCAGGCGCAATCTGGTTCATGGCGCGCCAGTTAACTGTCATTGCGGAAATTTATTGAGCGTCAAAAACGACACGGCGCCGGTGGACCGGCGAATTGGGCATTGTGGCTCAAAAATGGGGTGGCTCAAGACGGGCGGTCAGTCGCCGTTCGCCCTCAGCGCCGTGGAGGAAAGCGAGGAGCGGGGGCCGTGGATGAAGGTCCATGCAGGTGGTTTCATGCGCGCGAGCAGCGGTGCGTCCTTCTCGTCGATGCGGGCATAGTCGAACGTCTTGGCCATGACCGAGGAAAGGAAGGAGAGGGTCGATCCGGGCCGGTCCATGACCGCGATCGGGAAGGTCAACGCGATCTGTCGCCAGCGCTCCCAGCGATGGAAATCGCGCAGGCTGTCCGCGCCCATGATCCAGACGAAATCGACGCCCGGATTGCGCTCCTTTACCAGCGCCAGCGTGTCGGCCGTATAGCGGATATGGTGGCTTGCCTCGAAGGCGGTGACGACGATGCGGGGATCGTCTGCCAACGTCTCCGAAAGCCGGATGCGCTCGGCGAGCGGACGCAGATCGTTTGCGTTCTTGAGCGGATTGCCCGGCGTGACCATCCACCAGAGCCGGTCGAGCCCGAGGCGCCTGAGCGCGATCTCGACCACCAGCGCATGGCCGGCATGCGGTGGGTTGAACGAACCGCCGAACAGCCCGACCGCCATGCCGGGTCCGGCATGCGGCATGCGAAGATAGTGCTCCGCAACCTCGGTATATTGCGCAGGCCTGGGGTTCAAGGCCGAATCTGGCCCGAACCGCGCACGCGGTACTTGAACGAGGTGAGTTGTTCGACGCCGACCGGGCCGCGCGCATGCATCTTGCCGGTGGCGATGCCGATCTCCGCGCCCATGCCGAATTCGCCGCCGTCGGCGAATTGGGTCGATGCGTTGTGGAGCAGAATGGCGGAATCGATCTCGTTGAAGAAGCGCTC
The DNA here is from genome assembly GCF_031656215.1 of Mesorhizobium koreense. Taxonomy (NCBI): domain Bacteria; kingdom Pseudomonadati; phylum Pseudomonadota; class Alphaproteobacteria; order Hyphomicrobiales; family Phyllobacteriaceae; genus Mesorhizobium; species Mesorhizobium koreense. Next base: position 1,232,480 of record NZ_CP134228.1, read on the forward strand.
CACCGCCGCCGCATCCTCGGCGACGATCGCCTCGGTGTGATGCGAGGAGAAGCGCTCGACATGATCGATGGCGTCGCCGACCCCGTCCACCAGTTTCACCGAGATGATCGAATCCAGATATTCCGTCACCCAGTCGGCATCCGTCGCCGGTTTTGCGGCCGGATAAAGCGCGCGCGTCTCGCTATCCGCCCGTATCTCGCAGCCGGCTTCGACGAGCGCGTCAAGGATGGGAACGAGATGCGTCGAAGCTCTCAAACGATCCACCAGCAGCGTCTCGGCCGCGCCGCAGATGCCGGTACGGCGCATCTTCGCGTTGACGGCTATCTTGACGGCCATGCCGAGCTTCGCGGACCGATCGACATAGAGATGGCAGATACCTTCCAGATGCGCGAAAACCGGCACGCGCGCCTCATTCTGAACGCGCTCGACGAGGCTCCTGCCGCCGCGCGGAATGATAACGTCGATCGAGCCCCCCAGCCCCTTCAGCATCTCGCCGACGGCGGCGCGGTCGGTGGTCGGCACGAGCTGGATAGCCTCTTCCGGCAGGCCGGCCTTGGCGAGGCCCTCGGCCAGGCAGGCATGGATCGCGGTGGACGAATTCACCGAATCCGAACCGCCGCGCAGGATCACCGCGTTGCCCGCCTTTACGCAGAGCGCACCGGCATCGGCCGTCACGTTCGGCCGGCTTTCATAGATGACGCCGATGACGCCGAGCGGTGTGCGCACGCGTTCGATATGGAGGCCGTTCGGGCGATCCCACTCGGCGATCACGTCGCCAACGGGATCGTTTAGCGCCGCGATGGCGCGGATGCCGTCGGCCATGGCGCGGATGCGGTCTGGGGTGAGTTTCAACCGGTCGAGAAAGGAAGCGGCCAGGCCTGCCTTGCGGCCGTTCTCCATGTCGATAGCATTGGCAGTCAGAATCTCCCTCTCTTGCTGCACGATAGCTTCGGCCATGGCTTCGAGCGCTGTGTTCTTGGCCGCACTTGAGGCAATCGCCAGCGGATGCGCGGCGACACGGGCATTTTCGCCGAGCCGGCGCATGATGGCGGCGACATTCTCGCCATTCTTTTCCAGCGTCTGGAGCATGTCAGCCCTCCGCTTTTTCCTTTCGCGCCAGTTTCGCTCCGGCGGAAACCACGAGGTCGTCGCGATGCACCATCGCGCCCCGCGTCTCGTATCCGAGCGCTTCGGCGATCTCGGCGCTTTTCAGTCCCATGATCTTTACGGCATCCTGTGCGTCATAGGCAACGAGGCCGCGCGCTACCTCGCGGCCGCTTTCGCCGATGATCGCGACCGTCTCGCCGCGGGAGAAATGGCCTTCCACGGCGCGCACGCCGGCAGCGAGTAATGATTTGCCCGACAACAACGCGGCGACCGCGCCGGCATCCACACGTAGCCGGCCGGCCGGTTCGAGCTGGCCGGCGATCCAGCTCTTGTAGCCCTTCACCGGCGTATCGCTCGGTTGGAAGAAGGTGGCGCGTTCGCCCGCTTCGATGGCCGAGAGCGGATGCAGCCGGTCGCCGGACGTGACGATCATCGCGGTGCCTGCGGCTGTGGCGATCTTGCCGGCGTCGAGCTTGGTACGCATGCCGCCGCGCGAGAGTTCAGAGGCCGCCACGCCGGCCATCGCCTCGATTGCCGGCGTGATGCGTTCGACGAAGGGGATGTGGCGGGCGGTCGGGTCGATCGCCGGCGGTGCGGTATAGAGCCCGTCTATGTCGGAGAGCAGGATCAGGAGATCGCCGCCCATCATGGTGGCGACGCGCGCCGCAAGCCGGTCATTGTCGCCGTAGCGGATCTCGCTGGTCGCGACCGTGTCGTTCTCATTGATGACCGGAACGGCCTTCATCTTGAGGAGTGTGGAGATCGTGGCGCGAGCGTTGAGATAGCGGCGGCGTTCCTCGGTATCGCCGAGCGTGACGAGCACCTGGCCGGAGCGCATGCCGTGCTTCGCCAGTTCTTCCGACCACGCGCCGGCTAGTGCGATCTGGCCCATCGCCGCGCAGGCCTGGCTTTCCTCGAGCTTCAGCCGGCGTCGGCCGATGTGGAGCATGGCGCGGCCGAGCGCGATAGCGCCCGAACTGACGACGAGCATATCGACACCGCCTTCGGCAAGCGCGGCGATATCGTCCACCAGCGAGGCAAGCCATTGCCGCTTCAGCCCGCTCTCGCGGTCGACCAATAGCGCCGAGCCGATCTTGACCGTGATGCGGCGGTAGGAGGAGAGGGGGGTGTGACTGTTCGAAAGCATTGCCGGACTATTCGTTAGGTTGCCAACGTGTTTCGCTCGTCCGAGCGTCGGCCATCGGCTCCCGCGCTTCCGCGATAACATTCATCAAGTCACGCAATGCCTGCTCCAAGCCCTCATGCGTCGCGGCCGACAGAACGAGCGGTGCGCGGCCGACCGCCTTCTTCAGCGCTGCGGCCTTTTCCTTCCGCTCCGACGCGTCGACCGTGTCGGCCTGCGACAGCGCCACGATCTCCGGCTTGCCGGCGAGGCCGTGCGCATAAGCCTCCAGTTCGCCGCGGACGGTGCGATAGGCTGCGGCCGGATCGTCCTCCCGAGCGGAGACGAGATGCAGGAGCACGCGCGTGCGCTCGACATGGCCGAGGAAGCGGTCGCCGATGCCGACGCCTTCATGCGCGCCTTCGATGAGGCCAGGAATATCGGCCAGCACGAATTCGCGCGCGTCGACGCGGGCGACGCCGAGATTGGGATGGAGCGTGGTGAACGGGTAGTCCGCGATCTTCGGCTTCGCGGCCGTCACGGCCGCGAGGAAAGTGGACTTGCCCGCATTCGGCAGGCCGACCAGCCCGGCATCGGCGATCAGCTTCAATCGCAGCCAGATCGTGCGCTCCTCGCCCGGCAGGCCGGGATTGGCGCGGCGGGGAGCCTGGTTTGTAGAGGTCTTGAAATGCTGGTTGCCGAAGCCGCCATTGCCGCCGGCCGCGAGCCGGTAACGCTGCCCGACCGCCGTGAGATCGACGATCTGCGTCTCGTTGTCCTCCTCAAAGATCTGCGTACCGGCCGGGACCTTGAGCGCGACGTCCGCGCCCTTGGCTCCGGTACGGTTACGGCCCATGCCGTGGGTGCCGGTCTTCGCCTTGAAATGCTGCTGGTAGCGGTAGTCGATGAGCGTGTTCAGCCCGTCGACCGCCTCGACCCAGACGTCGCCACCGCGCCCGCCGTCGCCGCCGTCCGGCCCGCCGAACTCGATAAACTTCTCGCGTCGGAACGACACCGAGCCGGCGCCACCGTCGCCGGAGCGGATGTAGACTTTTGCCTGATCAAGAAATTTCATGCGGTGACCGCCAGTTTCAAGGTGTTCTCCTAGCGCATGGCCAGGAGAATTTGAATGCCCGTTTCCTCCCTCTCTCCGTCCCGGCGGAGCCTGCCCCCGGGCCGGTCAAAGGCCGGACCCGGGGGCCGGCCACCTCTCCCCCGCATTCATGGGGGAGAAGAAGGGGCGTCAGTCCCTCGGCCATGTCCTGAGGCCGATCCAGGTCTTGCGGTCGAGCGTGTATCGCTCCACCGGCGTGCGGCCGGCGGCAATGGAATCCATCATGCCCTGACCGGCATACTGGAAGCCGCATTTGTGGATGACCCGGCGCGAGGCGTCGTTGATGACGCGGCAGGCGACATGCAGCACCTGGATATCGGTTGCGCGGAAGGCGAGGTCGACCAGCGCGTGCGCCGCTTCCGTGGCGTAGCCACTCCCCCAATGGGGCTCGCCGATCCAGTAGCCGAGTTCAAGCCCGCGCTCAGTGTCGTTCAGCCCGGCGGAGCCGATGAAGGCGCCGGTTTCGGCAACGGTCACGGCATAAACGCAGCCGGCGGCACGCTGTTTGCGTGTCATCTCGATAAAGGCACGCGCCTCCCTGATGCCGTAGGGATGCGGCATGCGCGCCAGCATCTCGGCGATGCGGCGGTTGGCGGCGAGCGCAGCGAGGTCGGGAATATCGTCATCGTGCGGCGGACGCAGCACCAGCCGCTCCGTGACTAGCACGGGGCAGTCGATCCTCAGACTTTCGTCTTCGCTCTCTTCCTTCTCGGCAACCATTTCCATTTCTCCCATGGTACTTGTTCAGGCAGCATCTCTGCGGGGCGAGGATGCCCGGGCTACTGCAAAAGCCTCTATCGTCAAGAACGTGTCTCGCTTGGCGACCATCGCCTGGCGCGAACGCGACCAGATTGCGCCGTCGCCGGTTCCCACGAAGCCGAGCTTGCGCTGGACCGCGAACGAAGCGGGATTGTCGAGGAAGACGGATGAACGGACGGCGGACAGGCCGTACTGGTCGAAAGCGTGCTCCAGCAGGCAGCCGGCCGCCTCGGTCATGAAGCCGTGTCCATGCCAGTGCGAGCCGAGCCAGTATCCAAGCCGCGGCGTCCCGTCGGTAACGTCGCCCTCAGGATTTTCGATGGAGACGACGCCGATCAGCCTCTCGCGATGGATCGTGAAGACGAGGTCCGTCGACCGGCTGCGTACATCGTCGATCCACCTTTCGGCGTCCTCGAGCCGATAGGGATAGGGGACCGGCGCGAGCATACGCGCCACATCCCATTCCGCCAGCCAAGCCGCGATGTCTTCGGCATCCGGCATCGCCGGCGGCCTCAGGGTCAGGCGGGGTGTGACCAGAATTTGCATGGTTCCCTCCAGGCAAAGAAAAAGGGGAGATGGCGACCCATCTCCCCTGATCCTTTTTCTGGCCTGTCCAGAACACCGGTTCCCGAGATGGGGCGCCGGTGTTCTTGGTGCGGAACCGGCTACTCCGCTGCTTCCGTAATCGGGTTTACCGACACGTAGGTACGGCCATTGGCTTTCTTTCGGAACGCGACTGCGCCTTGCTCGAGCGCGAAGAGCGTATGGTCCGTGCCCATGCCGACATTCGTGCCGGGATGCCACTTGGTGCCGCGTTGACGCACGATGATGTTGCCGGCGAGGACCTTCTCGCCGCCGAACTTCTTCACGCCGAGGCGCTTGGAGTGCGAATCGCGACCGTTGCGCGACGAACCGCCAGCCTTCTTGTGTGCCATTGCTGTTCTCCTTCTGCCTTACTTCTTCTCGGCCGCGAGCGCCTTGGCCTGCTCACGCCAATCCTCGATCTGCGCCGTGCTGAACGGCATCGCCGCGTCGATCCTCGTGACATCCTCGTCGGAGAGCGCCGCGATCTGGGCGAAAGTGGTGATGCCCTGCTCGTTCAAATCCTTCGCGGCGACCGGGCCGATGCCCTTGATGACGGTCAGGTCGTCGCCCTTGCCTCTCGGCGCCTTGAAAAGCGGCGCCGCCTTTGCTTCTGCCTCGGACTCAGCCTTCTTCGCAGGGGCCTTCGCCTCTTCCCTAGGTTCGGCCTTCTTGGCGGGGGCTTCCGCCTTGACTGCAGGCTTGGCCTCGGCCTTCTTCGATGGCTTGGCGCCGCCGATCAGGATCTCGGAGATACGGACCGTGGTCAGAAGCTGGCGATGACCGCGCGTGCGGCGGGAGTTCTGGCGGCGGCGCTTCTTGAAGGCGATGACCTTCGGCCCGCGACCCTGCTCGACGACTTCGGCGGTGACGGTGGCGTCTTCCACGAAGGGCGAGCCGATCGTGACCTTGTCACCCTCGCCATGGGCGAGCACGCGGCCGATCTCGACGATCTGGCCGACTTCGCCCGCGACGCGGTCGATCTCCAGCGTATCCTCGGCGGCGACGCGATACTGCTTGCCGCCCGTTTTGATGACTGCGAACATTATTTGCCTTTCGCTGTTCGGTCGGCCTTGTGGACTGCCTGCCCGGAGGGAGAGCGGCCCGGCCGTCTTTTTGTCAGTCTGTTACGGGTTCAAAAACAAACTGGCGCGGGAGCGACCCACGCCAAGCTCGGGCAGTCCCTAACCGAAGGGGAAGGGAGTGTCAAGAAAGAAGGCCGGCAAACGGCAAGAAGACAAGGTCTGCCGGGCCGCGTCGGGGCAGCATATTGTCCGTCTCGCGCTGCGCCGGCGCTTCACCTTTTCCGGCGGCAGGAGCGGTCGCGGGCAATTGATCCGCAGCGGCCATCGGAGGGCTTGTGTCTGGCGGCATCCGTCGCTATCTAGGCGCCGCACCGCGATGTCGAAATCGCCCTCAGGAGAGGTGGCTGAGCGGTTGAAAGCACCGCACTCGAAATACAGAATAAACAATTCCGCCCGTCACACTTGCGAGCATAAGAGTAAGTTCGTGGAGGGTTTGGTGTTGGTCGGCTTGCGCCTGTTTCACTTCATGGCATGTAGTAGCGCGGCATTTTGGTCCGGAAAGTGGTCCTAGCCTGCGCTCAGATAGCCTGCGATGAAGGGACCAGCAACGTGTGCCACGTTGAAGGCCAGCGCGGCGACATCGTATCTGCTCTTGGCGTCGGCAGCGTAGCCAGTATACTTCCAAACTGTCTCGAAAAGACCCTGTGTCCACTTCATCGCTGCCGCAGCCGATGTGTTTTCGTTTGCGTTTGGAAAGTCCCGCTCTAGCGCGAGATAGGCTGTGATGACGCTGCGCAAGCCCGCGATCGTGTATCCCCAGCCGAGCCACTTTAACCGTGCGAGGCGAAAATGAAATTGGCGCAGCCCATCAATCAAAGCTTGGCGAATGAAGTCGCGGTCGCCGAGTTGTAACTCCTCTAGCTTCCCGATGATCATCTCGACTTGGGCGAGCACACCTTGGCGCTCTTGTTCCTCAAGGAGCGGGTACCAGACCCACAGCCGTATCGAAGGGGAAAGCGAACTCACGGCCGCGCGGCTGGCACCTTTGACTAAGGGCAGCCCCCCATCACTGTTGTTCCAGGTTGCCCCTAGCACCTTCAACGAGCATAGACCCTGTAACGCGCGGACGTGGCTCTTCATTTCCTTCCGGTGGTCGTCGTCAACATCGACCCTGTCGATTGTCGAGATTACCAGCTCGGTGCGGTCCATGAAGGCATTGAGGATCAACAGGAACTCGGCTGACCACGGTCGCACGCTGAAAGCATTTGCGATGTGGACATCGCCCTTTGTCGAACCTCCAGTTGCGAGAGCATCGCAAAAAGCGGCGATCTCTTTTGCAGGGTCGGTCTTCCTCATCTTGCTCCCCTCCCGCCGTTTTCACTGCCTTACTCCGGAAACCATGAACGCACTGCGAGCATCAAGAAAAATCGAAACTGTGCGGCACTCGAAATTCGATTTTTGAAATTTTCAGATTCGCTGAGCGCCGTGATCGGTAAACGGCCGATTCTGATTCTAGTTCGAGTCTGGCTTATAGCGAAGCAACGCAGCATTTCTATCGAAGGTATGCCCCCGGTACCCGCCCCTCCGATTCTGGCAATCTAGAAACTTAACCGATTGATAACTATATCTTTTCCTGGCTAGCGAAGTGACGGAGCAGCTTGGTTGCTAATATTGTTGGCTAATAAATAGTAGCGCGCCGTCACCACTTGGCAGCGTGGCTATGGGACAAGCTGGCCGGAGGGACTTGGTTGCGTCGTTTCCCTGCCGCTTCAGAGCAGGCACCGCAGTCCTTGTGCAGTAATTGGACCGGAAAACCTATTGTGAAATCCATGCGTTAGTGCCTAGCGCGTTCGCGCCAGGACCATATTCTGGACCACACGCACCGAAAATTGCCCCCATGCTGCTATACCTTTTGCTTGTCGATCTTAAGTCTCGGCGAGGACTGGCGACAATGCAGTTGGCGGTGTTTGTGGTGCGGGCTTACAACATATCTTAAAGTATATAATAGCATACCTTAAATACATGTTTAGTTTCTAAGGAGATTATTAACCGATCGGATCTTATCCTCCGATATGTGCACAGCTGTTGCTTGAATGACTAGAGATAGCCCTTACATTTGTATTTGATGATTGCTGGCAACAAAGCGAGCAAGCACGCAAGCAAGGGAGTAAAAGATGACAACCGCAAACGTTATTGAGTTCAAGCGCCAGCCAGCACCGGAAATCGAGGCGCAGCTAAAGGAAGAGCTGGTATGCGAGCTGCTGACGCCGGAGCCAGGACCGATGGGGCCCGAAGAAATGGAGGAACGCCGGCGCCGGGTAGCGGCAATTCTCGGCCGCCCGTTCCCACGGCTCTCGCGCGAGGAACTGCGGGCGCAAGATATTCCGAATTTGGACGATATACAGGAGTGGAGTTTGATGGACGCGCTGCGGCGCGGCTCTGCCCCGGATATCAGAAACCTCTTTCGATAGTCCGTAGCAACGCACACAGCTAAAGAAACCGGCCGGGCCAGTGACAGGCTCGGCCGGTTTCATATTTCCCGCCGTACGAGCCAACGCCCGCCAGCCACGCTCAGGGCTTCACCAGCGCGTTTCGGCCGTGCTGCTGCGAGCAGGGGCTTGTGGGGCGGCGGCCCGCTGCCTCCAGCGGCGCGTCGTTGCCTGTGATCAGCGCATTGCTGGGGCACGGCAACGCTGCCACCACGGCGCGCTACGCCCACCTGTCGAATGATCCTCTCCGCGCCGTCAATGAGCGGATCGGAAGCCGGCTTGCAACGGCGCTCGACAAGAGGGACGAAGACAAGGCGGCGGTGTAAATGTACGTCACCTGCATGAGCCCGGTGATCTAAGGGCGGTTGTCGGTTGCTGCAAAAGCCCGGTCGCCCTGGGGGACCGGGCCTTGCCAGTGATGCAACACTGACCCGCTGATCTAAGCACGCCCAACGATCAACGGGAAGCGGATCGCTTCGGCTTGCGCACCTGACCGGTTTCGACCTCCTGAACGGTTACGTCTGCTGCCGCCTGACATTCTTGACGATGTCGTCTGCGTGCTCGGCTCAAGTCGATCAAAATCCAGAAAGGAAATGTCATGGATCAGGTGGGCGGCAGCGTGCTGTCGGAAAGTTCACCTGAACGGGAAACGGTTGCCGCCGCTGTTGACCAAAGTCATTTTCTTGCCATCGGTAACGATGCGATCACAGCGCGATCCACCTTTATCGAACGTGACGCAGATCTTCCCGTTGGAAATCTTGTAGTGCCCAGGGCTTCCGCCCTTGAAGGTGTATCTCCCGTCGGGAAGATATTTCATCGCGCCGCTCACCGTGTGACCGACTGCGACCTTCTCGATTTCGGCTTTGGTGGCCGGGCGCTCTGCCGCCATAGCAGCGACGGACCAAGACAGGCATGCCGCTGCGAGCGGCACGATATAGAGTTTGTGCATGAGCCCCTCACATATCTTTGATGCCAAGCGGAACAATTTCCGCTCACGGCGCCCATGATATGAGATGGCTTGAAAGCGGCAATGATCTTAACGGCCGCCCTGACCTACCTCCATTGGAGGGGCAGACCGTACCTCCGATCATGCGATCCTGATCGCCCTGAAGTCTGCATTCGCCCCGCTGCCGAAAGGTGGCGGGGCTTTTCGCGCTGGCCTTCGCGTAATGATCAAAACCGGGGGCACGCTTTCGGCCATCGATAGGCGCGAACCATCGCCAAAGCTTGGTCATGCTCAGACTTGATTCTCACGCAGGCAAAACGGGAAGGCGGCCTTCGGGTCGCCTTCTTACCTTAGAGGCGGGGGTTCGTTCCGTCAGCCCCGATCGCGATGCTCGCCGCAATGCCATCGCGTCTCTTTGCCGTAGGGCTCGCCAAAAAACCCCAACGCTCGCAGCCAGGCGCTTCGCACCAGTGATTGATGGAAGCCGCCAGAATGGAAGGATCAACCGTCATTTTTGGGTAGGTGCTTGCGCGCCGTCGCGGCGACAATGCTGAGCGCATCGGCGAACGGCAGTCATTCTCTCGCTTTCCGCCACCCAGCGGCGCGGGCTTCGGCCTCTGAGCAAAACCAGCGCTCGCCATACTGCGGAGAGATGCGGGTCACGGCGTAATATTTCTGACCCCGCACATGGTAGATGTGCTCGCCGGTGTTGATCGAGATGTTGCCCTTGATGTCACACGATTGCGACACCTGACTCGCCGGGCGCGGCTGGGAGACATGCGCAGCCTGCCGGCTGAACGCAAACAGGTCGGTCGAATAGTAGCCTACACCAGCGGCGACAAGGATCGCGGCGGGCAAGGGAATGCTACTGATCTTCATCCGTTGAGAATAGCAGGCAGCGATCAACCAGCAGTTTCAGCAAAACCGACAATTTAAAAGGAAATTTCTGGCTGGCGCTAACACACGCGAGCCTGCCTCTCAACGGTCCTTAATCGGGGCGGATAAATTCGCTGGGATTTCTCAACCTCACTGCAAAACACCGCTGCTATGACATGCGGCGGCAAAGGAGCGAGAAAACACCAAGTAGAGCCGGCAACAGGAGAGTGGTGAATGATGATGTTGCTAACCGTCGCCGCCTTCTGGCTCGGCGTACTGTGCGCAGCGGGCGGCGGTCATGGAAGCAATACGGAATTCTTCGGCGCGTGGACGGCAATGCTGTCCTTCGCCGCATTCACGTTTGAGATAGTCCTACTTCTAATTTAGCCGGCGAGGGCAACCCGCACTGTTGGCTCACCCAGCTTCATACTCCCCATTAAGCACTTTCTCTTCGGTTGACTTGTCGAGCATCGCTATCAACTCCTCGACCGTCGCAGTAGCCATCAAGGCAACGGAGCGGCTCGGAATCGGGCCGATCGCACGATTGAGGATTTCCTGGGCGGCGGTGATGCGTGCCGACTCCGATCGACCATTTATGCAAACGTTCATCAGCGTGGTGAAGGCCGCTGGCGCAGCGGCTTCGAAACGCGACCGCGTCTCGCCCGCGATAGCGCTCCTGATACGGCGGGCCGAAAGCAGCCGCTCAGCCACATCGCTAGCCTCTCGCTCGTCATCGCTATAGCCAGCCTGCAAAGCCGCTGTGGCGCCATGTTGTGGGCCGCCAAGGGCGACCACTGCCGCGACGAAAGCAATTTCCTGCGGATGGGTTAGGTTGGCGATGGTCAGGTCAGAGGGCATGGCGTGTCTCGCGCGGCGGATTGAGATAGTCGGGACGACGGTTGTTACGCTATAACATTTCGGCCCACATGCCAATAGGCCAAGGCCCCTCCAAGGGCCGAACGGCCGTAGGGGTATGGGGGGACACACCACCCCCAAATTTTACCGGAATTTTACCGGGATTTTACCCGTTTTTGGGTGTGAATTTTACCGAGATTTTACCCGGTTTTTGGGCACCAAGAAATTGAGCAACGAAGCAACTTACAACCTGCAAGACACCAACATACTTTGCCAAACTATGTTGCTTCAGCGTCGATCTCTGCCCCGGATGAAGCGACAAAGATACCGTGCAGAGTTGGGGCGGCGTGAGCAATCCCACAGTCTGCAACTGACCCGAGCCGATGATCTAAGGGCGGTTGTCGGTTGCTGCAAAAGCCCGGCCGCCCTTGGGGGAGTGGGTGGGGTCGGCGACCGGGCCTTGCCAGCGATGCAACACTGACGCGCGGATCTAAGCACGGCCGATGGAATTGGAAAAGCCCGGTCGCTTGGGATGTTCGGGTGAGAACGAGCGACCGGGCCCCGCCAGCGTTCAGCGTGCTGACCCCTGATTTAAGCACGATCCGGGAAGAGCGCAGAAGACCCGGCCGCAGAGTTGGGCTCAACATCGGCCGGGCCTTGTCAGCGTTCAGGCGAACCGACATGCGATCTAGCCACACCGGGAAAGACACTTCTATGAAGCTCGTCACAGACCGACCGGTTGTGAGAGTTGGGAGCGGTCAGGTGGAAAGTTAAAAGCCCGGCCGCTGATCTAAGCACGCCCAACGATCAACGGAAAGCGGATCGCTTCGGCTTGCGCACCTGGCCGGTTTCGACCTCCTGAACCGTCACGTCTGCAGCCGGAAACAGCCGTCTGACATTCTTGACGATGTCGTCTGCGTGCTCGGCGGGTGAGTATTCTGCATCTACAGGCACGCTGATCGTCAGCTTCACCTCAACGTACGTCAACACCGTCCCGCCCCCTAAAACACCGCGCCTTTTACAGCACAGGGGCGGCCCAAGTCGATCAAAATCCAGAAAGGAAATGTCATGGATCAGGTGGGCGGCACCGGCACGCCTGGCCGGGCTATCTGGAAAGCCGGCGGCTGGATACTTGCCGCTGCCGTAGCCCTCGTCGGCTTCTATGCCTAGGTGACCAGCCATATCACGTTTCGGCCGTGGTCGGTGCTCGCGGGAGGCGTTAATTGACAGGCGGCTTGATGACGAACCTCTGCACCTCGAACACAATTCCGTCCATCAGCTTGAGATAGCGAACAGCATCCTGCGGCATCTCTCGGACTGGAACGTCGGCTGAGCATCGCAGGTGCTGGAGCATGAAATAGGCCGCCGTGCCGGCGTCGGGCGCCCCTACGTAAAAGACCCTATCATCGAACAGGAATTCCCATCCTCTCTGCATAGAGTCCTCCCACGCGTGTCATCCTCATGGGAGAACAACGTTTTTGCGAGGGCAACGTTGCAGGCGAGGAGCCCGGCCGGAGCCGGCATCGGGAAGCTAAAATGGACCGCCAAGGCCGGTCTTCGCCCTGACCTACCTCCATCGGATGAGTTGACCCTACCTCTCATTGTGCCATCGTATTGGCTCGATCAATATCCGATTTCCGCCCCGCTGCCGAAAGGTGGCGGGGCTTTTTTGCGTTTGCGGCATGGGACCAAGGGCCGATCTCATGGGATCATTGGTCCCAATCCCGCGTCTCAACGGAACCGCTTCTAGACTCCGATGTTGGCCCCCTAACCAGGGCCGGCGGGACAGCAGACGGAGATTAATATGAACATCTCTCGCAAAATGGCCGTAAGCAGCCTCGCCATGATGGTTAGTCTCGGCATCACATCGGGTGTGGTCTGGGCGCAGGGCGCCCAAGGCAACACGAAGCTCGATAGCAATTCCAAAATCGAGACGCAGCACCAAACCAAGGGTGCAACTGGCTCAGAGACGAAATCAGAGAGCCAGACCAGCGGCGGCATGAAGGCCGAAGGTGGTACCCGCGTGAAGGGTCAGTCCGATAGTCAGACGAAGGCAGAGGGCAACACCCGGATGAAAGGCGAAACGAGCGGCCAGACGAAGGCCGAGGGCAGCACCCAGATGAAGGGTGGAACCGGTAATCGGACCAAAGCCGAGAGCAGTACCCGGATGAAAGGCGAAGGCCAGAATGCCCAGACGGATACCGGCGCCAAATCGGATCAGAAAACTCAGATGAAGACGGAGGAGTCCGGCTCGACGAAGAAGGGCGAGGGCTCCCGCGCTCAAATGAGATCGGAAACGGGCAAGAGCGGCAGCGCCACGTCTGGTGGCGGGATGAACGGCGAGACCACGAAGAGCGGCCAGGTGGAAAGCACGGGCACCAGCAATGAGAAGACCGGTTCCGTGCAGAAGAATGGCGGCGTAGAAGTGAACGTCACCACCGAGCAGAAGACCGAAATCCGTCAGGTGATCAAGACGGAGGATGTCCAGCCGGTCGAGCACGTGACGTTCGACGTGGATGTGGGTACGTCAATCCCGCACAGCGTGCATCTGCATCGGCTGCCGCCGAGGATCGTGAAGATTGTGCCGGCCTATGAGGACTACGAGTACTTCGTCCTTGCCGATGGCCGCATCGTTATCGTCGATCCGAATTCATACGAGATTGTCTACATTCTGGCGTAAACGGGTCGATCTCAATCGCTCGTTGGCTTCTGATGAGCGGCGTAAGCCCTTACCAGCTTCGGCTGGTGAGGGTCTGCCGGAACAAGCACGTGTCCTTGTGGCTCGTCAATCAACGAGGACGGAGGGTATCATGTTAATCGAAGTTGGACCCGCGCGTCGGCCGGGCATCGCTGACACCATTTACGACAGGCCGCTGCAGAAAGATGACCTGCAGGTTGATCCCAATGGCGGGATTGCGCTGACCATAGACGCGAGCGGAATTAGAGACGTCAAGTCTCACTATCGCTATCGGATCAGTTTCACAGCTGTGGAGGCGGGCAGGATAGCCGGAACCATCGCGGACGCAGGTGGATTTGCTTAAAGAGTGCCCTGCTGAATGAAACCGCCTCAAACACCGTTCAGCTTCGACTGCTTTTTGGCGGTATCTTTGGCTCTAGTCAAACGGTCATGGTCCGTGCGCTTCAGTGCATCGCAACCAGACGGTGGATCGCATCGCGTATGGCGTTCGATACGGTCTCTACTTGTCGGACGTCTTTGCCTGGCGCGGTAAGAACGAAGATTCCTTCCGTGCCGTCAGTCAGTTGCAGATATAGATGAAGCTCGCCATCGAACGGCTGCGCGGTAAGGCCAGCCACACTATGAACTCCTATGGGATCCTCGATCTTCGGAGCATTCCCCGCTTCCGCTGCAAATGTTTCGAAGATCGCCTCCGCCGCATCTAACCCTACTCTAATCGTCTCCTTTGTCCCCGCATTGTCCGTGGCCTCGACGATAACCTCGCAGGTCGTCTTATCGAACCGGACTTCTGTCGTTGCCGTCTTCGTCATTGCTCCCCATCGGGGCCTTTTTGCATGCTGCAGAAACAGACGCGCATTTTGAGTAGGCCCGGCCGCCTGGGGTAGTGTGGGAACAGAGGCGACCGGGCCCTTGCTGCGGCGGTTCAGCCTCGGCCGCTTGGCCAAATTAGTCTAGGTCATCGGGAAGGGATGCCGGACCTTGGTCCCATGCTCCACGCGCATTGGTCCAAGCTGCCGGTCTGATCGGAACGCACGGCCTTAGCGGCTGTTCATATGGATCGCTTGTTTCGCGCAGCTAACGCCGCCCGCTCTGAGCGAAGCGATCGACGCCCCGCCTGTCCTTTCCGATTGGCGGGGCTTTTCATCTCAAGGGGGCGAGATTCGACGGGGACCGCAATTCGGCGTACTGTTCACTCGCGGAGCGTTCATAACGATAACCGCGAAGCTCCGCATTTTGGAGGCTTCCATGCCATTCCGTTCGATAGCGCAGGACGGCGTCCTGACGCCGGACGATCTCGATTTTCTGCAGGGAGTTTACGAGGAGGCGGCGATCGGCATGGCCAACATCGATGACGTGATGATGCACGATGTCGTCAGCACGCTCATCATGCACTACCGCGCCGGTGAGAAGGATCGGAACGAACTGGTGGCAATCGCGATGCGCGATATGCGTCGCGCCGCCGGCTGAGCTATTCTCGGGGCCGATGCTCCCCGCATAACCAGCGCGTCTCCTTGCCGTGCGGCTCGCCAAAGCAACCCCACCGATTGCACCCCGTTACCCCTCTGGCAGCATCGGCGCGAGAGGTGGCATGAAGCGGCTAGGGTACGCGAACACACGTCCCGACCACGCAGATTTGGGTGCCTCCGGTCCACCGATCGTATTTCAGGATGCTGTTGTCGGGACCAGGAGTCCTCTCATATCGAAACATCCACGCGCTAATAGCTACCGCCGCGGCTAAAACTCCGACGACCGAAAGTTGGAAGCTCGACATGCCCATCTCCACTGCGCCCGCCATGGAGTTTCGCGCAGGCGTTTGCCAAGGGCAAGACGCTAGAGTTTTGAATAGAGGTGCATTGCCAGAGTTGCAGCGCCCGCCGAAAGGTACATTTTGGGCTCGGGCGCGCGCCACCCATCGTTGCAGGTTAGGTTATAAATTTCGGAAAGTTTTGCCTCAATCACCGGTGAGTCCAATGTCGCTAGAGACTCATGAGCGAACGTGTTCCGTATTTCGCGAATAAGGTGAAGTGCGCACCTCTGATCTTTGTCGATCAACTTGTGGCGGAAAGCTGCGTCGATCCGGCGAGCAAACTTACCTGGCGCGCTTACGCCGGTTGCCAAAAGGGCTCGCGCGAGCATGTGATCAAGTACAGTCGTCCATAACACCACAGTACCGATTTCCGTTGGTAGCGCATTCTCGACGTTCGCCCTAGCCAATATCTCCTGGATTTCCGGCCAGTTTGGCAAAGACTCCAAACTTACTTGTGGCCAAGATTCTACCTCGCTGTAGGAGACAGCACCGATAGGACCGAATTCACCATTTTTCGCCCTTTCAAATATTTCCCGTCCGTGAGGTTCGATATCGTTGGCGTCAGCGACAAAAGGAACTTCTTCGCCGGGGAGGTTGTCGAAACGTACCATACAGTGAATCTGCGTTGGATTTAGCCACCTAGGGTTAGCGACCGACGAATACGTTATGGGTGAGCGCATGGTGCCGTCTTTGAAGTAATCTAGCCGTACAACAGCAAACCAAAGATGGTGCTTCGCTACAAGCGATGCCGATGACGTGTACATGTGGAAGAGCGTCAGGGCGGGGGCTCTCTCGGAAAGGTGTAGCCTCCGTGGGCTCGGCAATGAGCCGTGGCAGTTCAAGCAACTCAGCTCCTTTTAACGCTCGCCCCGTAGGCTTCGCGTGCAAGCTCATGTGCGCTGCTGGGTGGATAATAGCCTGCTTTCCGGCCCTTTGCGCCATCCAGGCAACTGAGTTCGCCGTTTCGAACGGCGTCTGCAAGCCAATCGTTCACTTCGTTTTTCGATGGGCGGCGCCCTATCGCTTCCTCGACCTTTTTGAACACCGTGTCGGAGTGGCGCCTGCTTCGATTGAGCGGCACGTTCGCCTTCGCGCATGCTATGGCTTCCCTCACCACAGCCTGTCGGGCTTCTTCCAGCTTTCCATCATCCGGCAGCGCCGCGACGGGCATCAAAGCGCCTTCATGATAGCGTAGCCTAAGCGGGTCGACGGGGGCGCCGTGGTTGCGCTTCACTACGCTTAGCTCGTATGTGTCGGGAACGTCCTTGACCGCGCTGAGCGCCAGCCGCCGCCGTGGTGCATTCTGCCAGGCGACCGACCAGCCATCCATGCTCTTGCGCTCACTACCGGCCTGTGACGGGTGCCATGGAATGACGAGGGTGCAGTTGCCCCGATCGCACACGCTTTGCAGCACCACTTTGATGAAGAAGTTGACGCTGTCCTCATCGATCTTTGCGTGGCCGGCGAAGCGAACAAAGTCATAGGCGCTGTCGAGCACCACGACCTTATGCCCCGGAATTGCGTTGAGGCGCTCCAGCAGCTCGAAATAGAACGGGCGTGCTTCCACACCGCCGCTTTCCTTCATGACCACAAGCGCCGTATCCACGCCCCGGCAGATGACGAACTGCCCCTGTGTGGGCTTCTGAAGCTTCAGTGCACCGCAAATCGCCTGGGTGCGCCGCGCAATCTCGTTCGCGTCGTCCTCCGCCGAACAGTAAAGCAGCGGTGCTTTCTGCGGCGTCAGGCTACCGGCCGGGGCGCCCGGCACGTTGGCGCCCGCGTTGAGGCACAGCCCCCATTGCAGCGCGAGACGGGATTTATTGACGCCGCCTGGGCCCGCGATGAAGTTGGGAATGCCGCGCTCTATCCAGCCGGGCACAAGCTCTTCGACCGGAGCAACCGGGCGGCCAAGCAACTCGGCAACGCTGTATTCCTCATGCGCCCTGATGTTCGGGCTGAAAAGATCGGCGTCCGACATGGCCGGCGTCGTTTCCGGCGACTGGCGAAGGGCGTGGAAGGCGTCGACGCCCCAGCGCTTGAGATAGTCGTCAAGGCCCTGCTTGGCGCCGTCAGGGGCGGCCGGCAGGCGCATGTGGTACACATCGGCGCCGTGCTGCTTCAGGGCCGCCGCCAGCCCGTCGAATGCTTGCCCGACACGCGGCTTGGTCGCTATGTCGGAGTCGAACGCCACGTAAACCAGCCGGCCGCGCCACTCGATACCGGCAAGGTCAGGGTGCAGCTCTCTCTCGCCTTTGCGGTGCCAGCAATCCACGCCCGTCAGCGAAATCACCTGAAGACCATGCTCAGCGCCCGCGAGCGCGCGAGTCTCGCCTTCGCTGATAATGAGGCCGTAGCTCGGATCGGCCGCTATTTCCGGCCATGGTGCTTCAGGGTGCCGAACGAAGTAAACATGGACGCCGCTGTCCCTGGGCTGGTTGAATCGCCTTTCGTGGAGGGCGGGTGCATCGCCGCCGAGATAGCGGACGCGATGGAAAGGGTGCCCGTGGTCGGCAATCATGTGGTCGGCGGTGCCGGGCTTGTAAAACCACCATACCAGCGCCGGCTCACGTCGATGCGAGCGGTCTATGCGGCTGGCATCGGCAACAACCTCACCGCCAGCAGCAAGGAAAGCCTCCAGGGTGGCGCCGCGTGCTTCAAGATAGTCGGAGGCGAGCCGCATGTAATCCGGCTCAGCGACGGCCTGCGCCCAGCCCTGCGGGACGGGCGTGAAAAAGGCGCCAGAGGTAGGGGTGGCTTCACTCGCGTCGGCATAGAGAACGCTGCCTGTGGGGGCTGTTGAATCTTCTGTCACTTCGCCCTCGCATGGCGGCTTGCTCTAGGCGGCGCGTTGCTCGGATGTGCGGTCGCGAATGCGGCTCGACACTTCCGAAGCACACATGCCGCGCAAATCCGCCGCTCCCAGGAACCGGGCGAGCTTCGCGGCGGAGCCTTCCTGTGCACTCTCGATTTTCTCAGATAGAAGCCAGTCGCCTAGCCCACCGTGGGCCGTCATGCCGAAGCGGATGGTGTCTTTCACATCCGTTCTGGAAACGGGCAATCTATGACCGTCGATTGCCTGGAAGGCCATATCGGCGAGCCAACCCGGATCTTTTTCCAGCTCCGCCAGCGTGGTTTCGTAGGGCGCCCCGAGCGCCATGGAGGTTGCGATGGCAAGTTCCGCCGCTCCGGCAATGTACCCGACCACCAGAGGATAATCACCTCGGGCATCGTTGAGCGGAAAGCGGCGGCGATCGTTAGCCCACTGAAACAACATGCCGACAAGCTGACGCTGCGGTGTTTTTTCGTCATACGCGCGCGCGCCAATGAGCCGGTCGACACGAACCGCAAACCGCCCCAGCCGATCGGCTTTGGAGTAGTTATCGCCCCGCCCCAGCAACAGCTCTTCGATTCCAGCGCCTATCTTGATCAACTCGCGTTGTTCGACGCCGGAGTCGGCCCAAAGCTGCGCAAAGGCGAGCGGAAACGCGCCCCGGCGTATCGCCCGCCAAAGCCAAGTGCAGAAGTCGTGATCTTCGCGGGTTTTAATGAAAGGAAGGAGGTTCATCGGGCAATCTCCCGTACGCTGCGCTCTAGAGTGCCGGCAGGCGGTGACGGAGCGTTCTAAGCTGCTCCGTGGTGGGGTGAATAGAAGTGTCGAAGCCTTTGAGCATGTACTCACTGCGTAAGAAGGTGTTGAAGTTACGTGGCATAGAGCCCGCCGATTATAAAGAAACCGCTCGCTAAACCGGTCAGGGAGTCTGCTTCCGCTGGATCTGCCGAATCTACCGAAGCAAAGGAGTAAGAGGACGAGAGCGGCACCGTTATTCCGACTAGGCCGGCTGTAGCCACCCCGAGCGCGGCCGTGGCAGTGCTGTCTGTTCGCGTCAGGCACTGGTAGTATTTCTGCCCGGCCGTGAGGCTGGCGGTGGAAAGGAGAGCCTTAACAATATCTTGCCCACCGCTAGAAGCTGCCACAAATGTTGCGGTTTCCGCGAGCAGTGTGCCAAGCGTGGAGCCGTCCGTCTCGAATACAGAGAGTTTATAGGAGGCTCCCGACACAAGGTTCGCGTTCGCCCAAAGGTATGAAAGCTGCATGTTCACGAGTGGGGCGTAAATTTGCCCCTTCGTCGCGTGGGCCGAGCCCGAGTAAGTGAATGTACAGGGTTGCTGCCACGCTCCAAGTCCTCCACCCCCGCCGCCTCCACCTGCGGGCGTACTATACGCCCCGGTGCCATCGAGATATTTGGTCGCGTCGTTCGGTAGTTTCGGCGCAAAACCGTGCCGGCTGGTGCTGACGTTGTTCGTGAGCACGTCCGACAGGTCCATCTCGGACTCGTCAATCGTCTGTTGCGGCGGCTCCGCCCATGTGCCGTCAGCGCGCAGGAATTTCGACGTACCGGTAACAGCTGTGCCTGCCTCCCATACTGCCGAACCTCGGCGGAGCATGGCACCGGCACCGTCGCTGATCAGGTCGAGTACTGCCGACACCTTGGCGGCCGTAGAGAGGTTCGGGATGGTGTCGTTGGTGCGCGTCTGATGGTCAAATTTGCGCATGAATTCCACAGTTGGACGGCCTTGCGCATCCACGATTGGAATATTCCAGTTAAGAGGAGATTGGCGGGGCAATGTCACTGCTGAGAATCCTCCCTCTTCGCCGGCACCTGTTCCGGTGCGTAGGCCACTAGGGCGACGATTTGGTTGATCCGAGTCGTCGGCTGAGCCGCATGGGCGCGTGAGGCGGAGGCGTCGTGGATGCGCCCGCTGGGCTGATCTACTTGTGTTGCATGACTCATGGTTACGCTGTCCTGTTTAGTCGGATTTTACCCAGCAGAATCGAGGTCGGAGACAGCGCGGCGGACGTATCGGGGTCCGTTTCGAACGTGTCGAAGGTCACCGAAGGCGTCGTGGTGATAGGCCGCTCCGTGCCCAGCGACACGCCGTCATCGGCGCCCACGAATGACATCTGAGTACTGGCCGACCCGGCGTCGGTTTTCCACTGACGGGCGGCGATCGTGATGCTGTCCACCACGGAGGTATTCGAGGGCATCCGGTCGAGCGAGAACTGCGAGTATCCGGGGATATCTTCGCCGCCGCTCAGCGTGGTGCCGCCCCATGAGCCGTTGGCGGCGGTCGTGCTCGACGCGATCGAGTTGCCGGCCGTGCCCGCCGTAAGCGCCGTCACCAGCATCTGGTTTGTCGGCTCTAGCGCAGCGGGGACATCGGCATTGGCGAGCGTGCCGGTGCCGTAGACCGTACCTTCACCGGCACCGGCCGTGATCGCCGCGCTAAGGTTATTCATCGTCGCCTGGACGCTGGCGCCGATGGCGACATCGTAGGCGGCGGAAACGGTCGCGACGAACTTGTAAACCGCCGCCGTGGTGCCGTCCTTGGTGCCTACCGTAACCGTGTCGTTGGCCGTGGGGACAGCCGAAAGGGTGAAAAGCCCGGTTGCGGGTATGAGAGCCGCTTCAATGAAGTTGTCATCCAGCGGCGTCGCCTGGTCGATCGTCTGGAAATCGTGCTCGCCATCGTCGGGGGTGATCGCCGCCGCGTCGTCGTGCGCCACCAGCGCGATTGCGTTCGGGCCATCGTCGGCAATGACGCCGTTATCCCAGCTCGACAGCCAAACGACGCTGCCCCACTGCGAATCGTCGGCATTGCGCGGAAAGCCTTCCGTGGGCGGGGTGAAGTTCGCCGTGTAGCGTGCAAAGCCGCCTGTCAGCCGGAACTCATCCACCCAGCCCTGGAGGGTCGTGTCAGCGACGACACTGGAACCGTTCGTCTGGCCGCCGAGACACGGCAGCTCCGTGCCGGCGTAGTACGTGTTCGCATCCGCCTGCGCCTCGCCCTGCTGCACGCCGTCGATGAACAGCAGCAGCTCATCGGAGGAGCGCACCAGCGCGACATGGTACCAGTGCCCGATCGCGGGCGTCCAAGCCCACTTCAGCACTTCCGAAACCGTGCCGTTCTGCCCGTCCGTCGAAATGCGGAATACCAGCAACCCGTTTTCGAGGTCGGGGCCGCCGAGATAGAGCTGGTAGCTCCGTGCGTTGTTCGTCTCATCCCATTTGCCGAACAGCACCGCCTTATCGCTGCCCGTGGGGAGCGACTGGAAGCGGAATTGCCCTTCAATGGTAAAGTCGTCGGATCCAAGGTCGGTTGCCGTGGTGCCGGGGCCGGTGACGGCCTTGGTGACGGCCGAGCCGCCCAAGTCGTTCACCGACAGGTCGAGAATGCCGACGCCGAAGCGATGCAGCGGCTGCGCTGCCCAGCCGGTGTGATCGGCGTCGTCCTTGTTGACGAAAAGAGTCGCCACCTTGCGGTCGCCCACGGGGAAGGTGGAATCGCCGGTACGCACGATCAAGTGACCAATGTAGCCGCGCCCCCCGTTCGAGATAGATCCGCCCGTTGCAGCCATTTGAAACTGCGCAATGTCCTGGGTATCCGAGAACGTGAGGCTGCTGGCGTCGATGACCTTCGTGCCGTTCACATAGAGAACACACACGCCAGTATTCGCGTCGAGCTTGCATTCGATGTGCGCGGCCGTCTCCGCGACGATGACGGGGCCGCTGGTCGCCGCAAGCAAGCTGTCCGAGTTGTCCACCAGCTTCAGCGCGCCGGTCGTCTCCAATACCAGCTTGGCGAGACGGTTATTGCCGGAATCGCACACGGCGAGGATAAAGGTGCCGCTATCTGCAACAGTGGGCAGCGTCGAACACGCGTAGTAAAACGAGAAAATCGCCGTGCTTTGTGCCGTGGGCAGCACGCGGCGCATGGCGTTCTTGTTCACGTTCGTGGAGCCGAAAAGGTATTCCACGTAAAGGTCGGGATTCTTGATATCCCAGGGCAGAGTCTTGACTGCCCGGCTCGCTTCGATAATGCCTCCGTCGAACGCCGCCCACACACCGGCGAGCATTGCGAGTCCGATCGGTTTAGTTGAATCGAACGTGCCGGTGCCGTAGGCGCTGAAACCTTCAACAATCACGTTGCTCATGTCGCTGCCTCATTCCAGGTGACGAGCCTCCGCAGCTCATCGAGATTACGTTACGGTTCGCGCGGCCGGGTCAGGAGGCGCCTACCCCTGCCGGGTGGGCGACGGGCTGCTGAGGGGGAGTGTCTGAAGCAAGGAACGGCGTCGGAGCCGGCGTGGAGTGCGCCTGCGGAATGCGACCGTTTTCCAAGATTTCGATCGCGACACGACGCGGAATGAAGTAGCGACGCCCGATCCGGGCCGCTGGGATAGTGTTGTCGCGAATTGCGCAGTCGACCGTGTGCCGGCCACATCCCAGCGCTTTGGCAAATTCCACCGGGCTGAGCGGTCGATCGGGAAGGGTCATGGTACCTGCTCCTTAATAGTTATGTACTCGGCCGCTCACCCAAGTAGGAGCCGCCTCGCCTTATTCGTTAGCAGATAAAGTTAATATTGTAAACAGACATGATTACGATATTGATAATGTACGGGTGTGCCGTTGACGGCTATTGGCTTCATTGCATCTCGCCTTGATAGCAAATCAACAGATTTTGTTGACAAGATGCAACGAGTGTGATTAGGTGCGATCACTTTTTCGGGTGCAGAGAGGTCAGACCGTGGCAAAGAGGGTAGCCCCCGCCAGTCAAATGTTCCGTCTCGACAGCGAGCTGTGGGAGCGTATGGGCAAAGAAGCGGAGGTAAGCGGAAGAACGACGCGCCAAGAGATTGAGTGGCGGTTGGAGCAGACTCTGCCTGAGAATCTGAATAGGGATTCGTGGGCTGGATTGGAAGCGCGTCTGACATCGCGTGCGCGAGCGCTCACCCGGCTACTCAGCCTAGTGGCGAACGAACTAATCAAAGACATTCCAGAGGGCGAAGATTACGCCTACCTCCAGCGTGGTCTTTGTAGGGTACTTGAACGCCTTGGCGAGAAGAAGCTGGATGACCCAAAACACCTAGCGGAAATGGTAGCGGAGATCATGTGGAATCGACTGTACAACGCTCATGAGCCGACCTACGAGCAGGGTACCCCGGTTCCGATGGCGAGCGATCAAAAGGCTCTGTCTGAAATTAAATCAGATTTGGGAATCGGACAAACGGCGGAGCGCCCACAAAAGAAGCGGGAGACCACGTGAGCCGCCGCGCTGCGAAGATCACACACGTTGAGGTGACCCGGCTGATTAAGGCCGTCATGTCATCGGGGCTGACCGTGCAGCGCGTGACCTTCGATGGCGAGAAAGTTGAGGTTGTAACGGCCGGCGAACCGTCCTCCAGGAAGCCCGTTGGCGGCCCTAGTACCTTCCAGACATTGGAAGATTACAGGGCGTGGCGCTCGCAGCAGCCGTAGGAGCGAAAGTAATGAGTAAAAAGGCCAAGAAGCTCGCCGGGATCGATCGTCGTAGTGAAAACAGATGGCGCATCCGCTACGTCAAGGACGGCAAGCGTCACACGGAGACTGTGACGGGAAGCCAGGAGGACGCAATCGCCCGCCGCGACGTGATCCGCGCGGATATCGCGCGCAACGCATGGACTGCGCCCGCCGCTACGACGCTTGCCGAGTGGGCTGCGACCTGGGCCGAACAATATCTCAAACGCGCAGTGTCGACGCGCTCCTACGATCGCCAAAAAAGCATCCTGGATCGTCACATCGTTCCAGCGCTGGGCAAGATTTCGCTCCAAAAGCTGACGCCTGTCCGCATCAATGAGCTTTACCGGCAGCTTGAGGCGGATGGCCTGCACGCCTCCACGATACGCTATGTGCATGTGGTGCTTGGTTCATGCTTCAAGGCGGCGGCCAGAATCGGGGCGGTTGCGCGCAACCCGGTCGCGAACGCGTCGCCCCCAAAAGCAACCACACAAAGCGGCGGCCGGGCGCTGACGCAAGCCGAACTCGACAAGCTGCTGAGAGCCTTCGACGGCGACCCGCTGTTTCCGATCGTGGCGCTTGCCGCAGGCACGGGCGCGCGCATCAATGAACTTCTGGCGGTGGAGTGGTCCGCCGTCAATTGGAGCGCCAAGACACTACGCATCGAAGCGGCGCTGAAACCGACGCGCGAGGGGCTTCAGCGCGGCGTACCCAAGACGGAGCGCAGCCGGCGCACTATCCGCCTGGATGATGGGCTGGCGGCCCTGCTTGAAGCCGAACGGGAGCGGCAGGAGGAAGAACAGCGGGCAATCCGCTGCATGGGCAGCGTTGCCACGCTGCGCAGCCTCCTGCCCGATCACGCCCTGGTATTCCCGGCTTCCGCGGTTGACCCGGCAGCGCCCCGCCGGCATGGGCCAATAAGCAAAGCGTTCGCGGCAAGGGCGGGCAAGATCGGCCTCGCTGGGCTCCGTTTCCACGACCTTCGCCACACGCACGCCACCCTGTTGCTTCAGGCCGGCGTGCCGGTCGCGGCGGTCAGCGCGCGGCTCGGTCACGCCAACGCGGCGGTGACGCTGGGCATTTACAGCCACGCAACGACCGACGCGGAGGCGGCGGCGGCAACAGCGGCCGGTCTTCTTCTCGCCAACGTGCTGGGAGCAAGTTGAGGAGGTAGGCGCGCCAAGCCGTTGATGCCATTGCTGGCGCGCCCACCGTGCTTTCAGGCTTCAGGACGCAATTTCCATCCGACGCCACGGCAGACGTGCCGGATCAACACTTTGCAGAAACCGAACGATGTCCTGCCGCCCGTAAAGGCGGTGTCGTTGTGCTCCTAACAGCACAGCGGGACGGCCCAACCGAACGCTGAGCGCGGCAACCAGACCTTCCGCAGTATGATGATTGTCAATGACGTGATCCTGCACAGATGCGACGGCAAAGTCGACGCCCTGTTCAAGCACAAGAGCAATATCCCATTGCGCCATCACGCAGCCCTCCTTTTCGGAGCGGCTGCCTGTTCGCTACCGGGGTGTTTGCGTCCTTTCAGAACGTCATTCACACGGCCCGGATTGACGCCATACGAGGCCGCAATGTGATGCTGGTACTCGCCCTGCCAATGGCGAAGCCAAACGTCAACGGCATCGTCAAAGGTAAGGCAGTATGGTGGTTTGGGAGGAATAACCATATTCCAAAGTCCTTATATGTCGGACCTCGGACGGCTTGACAGGAGTCGGAGTGCGAGTATCCTCGCAACGCACTAACCGAATACCGCAGGCCGTCCGAAGCTTTTGCGGTTTCGATGGAGGGCCGGGGTCGCCACCCCGGCCTCTCTCATCGAGAATCGGTCATGCAACCGATCCAGTTAGTAATTTCGCGCTAAAGTTCATGCAGTGTCAAGGTTTCTACGTTCACGCTGCGTTCTGCTGCCAATGATCCGGCTGATGCACCCGATACTCGAAGCTTGGGCACGCCGCCTAGAGGGGCAAAGGCGCTGCCACCATTTGAACTGCGGCGACAATTAGGGAGCGGAGTTCCTCCTGTGCAACGTGCAGAGAGCGAACTGATCAAGCAACGTGGCGCGGCTTGTGGTCCGTGCCGGCGCTCCTTATCTGCGCGGGCAGCGGACGGCGTTCTTTTCCCTTGTCGAACTGGCCAAGGATCGCTACAACCCGCCCGCTCAAACCGGGTCCGTGGCCTATTTGGTCCAACACTGGTCCACGGGTCGGTTTTGTTCACAGGATGTTCCGTCAAGTGCACCTTGAGAATGGCGGAATCCTGTGGTTGGAGAGGTGGCTGAGCGGTTGAAAGCACCGCACTCGAAATGCGGCATACTCGCAAGGGTATCGGGGGTTCGAATCCCCCCCTCTCCGCCAAATTATTGACATAAGCATTTGTTATTATTTTATTTTCCGAGCCGAGATATTTTCATCACCACTTTGCGAAATGTTGACACCCGAAAACGGGCATCTCTTCCTTCCGGCAAGGTTTCGATTTGCATCAGGGCACTTTTAATCCTTACCTGCGACAACGCTGGGTATATGCCGCCGCATGGCTTTGAGAGGCTGGGTGGACTGGCAGGAGCATACTAGAGGCGGCTATTGGGCCAAACCCACCGTCTCGGGCCGAGAAATCTTGCTGGCGTTGGATACCGTCCACCAGCAACATTGAAAAAACCCGCCCCAGCGAGCCGGGACGGGCAAACTGGCAACAATCTGGCGATATGTCAGGCGTTTGGCTGCGGCCTGCCTACCATCTCGTTTCTGCTCCAGATCAGGCGGGACATATTGTGCTGCCCTTCCGTTATGCGGGCAGGTCGCGGCTCTTCGACAGCCGATAGCAACTCCGTTGCGATGTCCTCGGCCAATTCAAACGCTTGGCCTAAGCACGATCTGAAGTAGGCTCGCTTGTCGATGGAAAACAAAGGTGGAAGGATGGGCAACTGCTCTTAGGAGGCAGCGGCGAGACAGGCGGAACTGAGGACCAACGAATGACGGACGTTCAGGACTTTATCTCACACCCACGGACGTTTCTGCGTAACAATGTCCTTATGGTAACAGCGGGTACTGGTGGAACCGGCGGAGAAAAAACCTTCAAATTCAGCCCTGTTCATTCGGTCATAGCGAAGAATATGCTGGTGAACGGAAATCCGACAATGCCGGTATTTTCGCTAAGCCTTTTGTCGGGGAAGGAGGGCGACGATGTGAATGCGTTCTGGTGTCCTTACTCCAGTTCTGACGCGCTGGGGACGACACTGCCAGGGAACGGTGGCCCGAACATGATGTTTACCTACGCAATGGACGGGTGCACTTTTGTCGCGGGATCAGTGACTAGTGGTAACGACGTGAGCGTTCACCATGTCAATATGACACCGCAGACACGACAGAACCTCGATCCTTCAGTCGCCGGCCAACAGCAGAGAATGATCCAGAGAAATGTCGCCAAAGGCTTGGTAACGAATGCAAAATTGATCGACCCGGATGACTACTACAACCCAATGACCCGCAAAGCGGTTGTTCCGAACAACGCAAAGATATCTACCGTCACGTTCGGTAGGCGTAGCTCCAGCGGAGCATGGAAGTTCTATACCCACCAGTATTACACGGTACCTGGTGATCGAATGACGCTACGCTATATCGGGTGCGAGCGTTTCATCTGACTGCCCCAACGATAACAATCCAGCACGGTTTATACGCGGCCTCCAATCCACCCTCCAACTGATGGATCCGCTTGCCGAATGCGGCCTGAGGGGTGTGCAGTTCGGAAGCGCGGCCGATAAAGCTGCCAGGGGGCGGTTCAAGTGTCAGGCAATGACGAGATCGACCGCGGAATAAAGCTTCTTCAAATTGGGTAGCGACTTCGACTGCCAGGGGATACGGGTCGATCCCTTGACGGTCAGTCCGACATCCATCTGCTTGCGGATTTCGATGGTGAACCGCGCCAGGAGATTGATGCCGGAACTGTTGAGGAATTCAAGCTCGGTCAGGTCGAGCACAATCGTCTTCGGCTTCGCCGCCAGCACGCCGTTCATCAGGTCGAGGACCGGCGCATACGCTTCCGTGCCCGAGAGACGCATCGTGCCTTCGTAGTGGATCTCGGCGCCCTCGCTCCAGACGCGGTACTCGTTGGTCTTGATTTCCATGGCTTGCTATTGGCTCCGTCACAAATTCTTCTGGGCGTCAGGAAAGATCAAGGGCGGCAAATGTATCGAGACCGATAGACCCGCCCGCTCCAGCGTCCGCGTCGTGGAATATCCAGCCCAAACGCGCGCCATAGTCGTTCATCAAGGTCAAAAGACCAAGCCCGGATCCGCTGGCCCCCGCATCGGCTGCATTGGCCTCGATGCGGGCGATCAGCAATTCGCCGGGATCGCGCGCCGTCAGTTCCGCAAGCATATCCTGGAAGCGCCGCGCGGTTCCCGGGCTGATCGCGTTGACGATCTTGACTTCGAAGAGATCGCCGTCGAGCGAGCTCTCAATGATTATATCGCCCGGCTCCCCGAACTTGACCGCATTTTCCAGAAGCTCGTTGACCAGATAGCCGATGCCGTGGCGTGTCTCTGTATAGGCTTGTTGCGAGGTCGCCCGGCGAAGCGCGAAGAAATCGCCGAGGAAATCGGCTGTCGCGGCGCAATGGTGCCAGGCAAGGCCAAGCGGGCCGTCGGCTAGTCTGATGCGGGTGGCGAAGGCACCCGGACCATTGCGGAAATCCGTGCGGCCGAAAGATTTGAGCATCGCTATCTGTGCCTCATCACGACAAGGGTGATGTCGTCATGGATCTTCTGGGTGCCGATATGTGCTATCACGTCGTCGATGACGCCGTGCACGATCTCCTCGGCGTTGCCGTGGCCGTGCGCGCGAACGCTGCGGCACAGCCTTTCCGTGCCGAACAGTTCGCCGGCCGGACTTTCCGCCTCGGTGACGCCGTCGGTATAGAGCACGATGGCGTCGCCCGGGTCGAAACGGATGTCGCGCGTGGCAATAAAAGGCGATATGTCGCCTTCCAGGCCGATCGGGAAGCCGAGGTCGATGGTATCGATGCGCTCGAGCTCGCCGTTCCCGCGCAAGATCAGCACCTCTTCATGCTGGCCTGACACGGTCACCTTCCGATCCTCGTAGTCGAGGAAGGCCAGCGACAGGTGCTTGTCGGAATTTGTGCGCGTGATGTTCTTGTAAATCGCACGGTTGAGCACCTGCAGGAACTGCTTCGGATCACCACCGCCCTTTTCCTGAAGGGCCCGCGCCGTGGACTGCACCATCAGCATCAGGACGCCGCTTTCCAGTCCGTGTCCGGTAACGTCGCCGATGCCGACCTTGATACGAGCCCCGTCGTGCAGCACGTCATAGTAATCGCCACCCACTTCGTCGGCCGGTTCCATGAAGCCGGCAATCTCGACCTTTGGGATGGCATCGAGTTCGCTTGCCTTGGGCAGCACCATCATCTGGATCCGCCGAGCGACATCAAGTTCAGCGCCAAGCCTGCGATTCTCGCCTTTCAGCTTCTTGTTGAGCGCCGAAATCTCCTTGTTGGCGCTTTCCAACTGTGTCGTGCGTGCCTCCACCAGCCGCTCGAGATTCTCGGTATGGTAACTGATTTCCTCTGCCATTCGATTGAAGGCCAGCCCCACCGCACCAACCTCGTCACGGGTAGGAATGCTGACGCGCACCGAATAGTCCTTGGCGGCGAAGCGACGTGCCGCATTCGCCAAAGCGCTCAATCCAGCGGTGATCCGCCCCGATATGGCGAAAACCGCGGCAAACACGACCAGCATACAAACGAGAATGGCCAGGACCTGGTAGGTGAGGATCCTTTTCGTGGCAGCCGAGATGCTATCCTGGGCGGCGGACAGCGAGGCATAGATCTCCCGTTCCGGGACGACGATACCGACCGACATCGTTTCGCTTGCGACCGGGCCGCCGCTCCAGAGATTGACTGGCTTCAGGCGTTTCAACGCGACAAGATAGGGGACCTGCGTGCCGTCTTGTTCAAGCGAGATTTCCTGGATGGCACCGTCGTTGACCGCATCCAACGACAGCGTCTTTATCGCAGGTTGCGTGCTGCTGCGGAGCGAGCGCTCGACACCGGTCACGCCGCTCGAGCGGGCGCCGCTTGCCGCCTCGATGCCGAGCACCTTCTCGCCGGCCTTGCTGATGGCGAGAATATTGCCGTTCGACATGGTGAGGAACCCGAAGCCACTCTGGGCGACCTTCACGCTCTGAACCACCTGCGCAAGCTGGTCGAGCGTGATGTCCGCGCCCACGGTGCCGGCAATATCGGAGCGATCCTTCGTGAAGAGCGGATGAAAAAGGCTGACAATGAGCTTGCCGGTTATTGCGTCGGTGTAAGGCGCCGTCATCGTCAGGTCCCCTTTCACCGGCTCACTTCCGGGAGTCCTGAGCCAGCCCTGCCAACTTTCGTAGAGACCGGGAAAAAAGAAATCCCAGAAATTGGCGCTGTTGTGCCCGGGGTAGAGCTTGTCGAAAGTCTGCGCCTGGTCAGTGTAGGGAACCGTACGGAAGATCGGCCGGCTTTTCGGGCCGATGTAATACATCTGCTGTTTCGGCGCGCCGGTCGCCATGAGGCTTGGCGCGAAAAGATCGAGCATGGCGCTGTCGTCGATTTCTTTTTGCACCGCCGGCAGGGGCCGGTGATCCGCGTCGAGCAGATAGCCCCATACGCTGACGACCGATGCGCTGCCGGGACCGTTTTGTGCCCATCCGCCCTTTTGGTCGTAGATCAGGGGCGCCTGGGTCGCCGCCGGTCCGGCCAAGGCCGCAGCAAGAGCCTCCCTGCTGTCGGGGCTGTCGATCTGCGCCTGCATCGAACCGGCGAGAGCATCGACTTCGCCGCGCACGCGATCGAGAACGAGATCCGCCCGCACCGAGGTGGAACCTACATAGGTCTTCAGGAACTCCTGCGTCGCGGTCGTCAGCCCGGCACCGACTTCCGAAGTCGCGTCCTTCGACAACCGCTGCACATTCCACAGCGCGAGGCCGCCGCTGAGCAGCAGATCGAAGAGAACGGCCGCGCCGACAACCATGATGAACTTGGCCCGGAAGGAACGGGGCGACAGCGTAAACCTGCTATCGGGTCGGGCCTCGAGCGCTTGCGTCGTCATTGCGGCTTGCGCCCCGACGCAACCCATATCGGCCAGCCGGCATAGCCTTTCGGGTGTGTCGCCGCGAAGATGTGATCCTGGAAGCCCTGCCGCAAGCGTGCATTGAAGGCTTCGTCGTCTCCGCGTTGGACCGACATCTGGCCGGCATAGACGTTTTCCCAGGATTGTATGATGTCCGCGAAATCCTGTGGATCGCCATCCACATTGGTCACCATGAACGATTCCATACGAACTTCGTCGAAGCCGGCATCGAGAAGATATCGTCGGCTTTTCGGGCCGAGCTCCACGTCCATGCCGAAATGTGCAAACAGCTTGGCGACTTCGGTATAGGTCCACTGGATGCTTTCGGCGCGTGGTTCTCCCAGGCAGTGGGAGTTCTTTTCGTTGGTGACATAAACCCGACCGCCCGGTTTGCAGATGCGGTAGAGCTCGCGCAGGATCAGTTCCGGGCGGTCGAATATTTGCAGCGAATGCCGGCAGGTGACGAGGTCGAACTGGTCGTCTTCCAAAAGCATATCGGAAGCGTCGCCATAGACATATTCGATACCCTGGATGCCGAAGTCGCCCGCGACCTTTCGGGCGTAGTCCAGGCTCGATCGTGAATGATCGAGCGCGACCAGGCGCGAAGGATCGAACTCCTTGTGAACCAGCACGGCAAAATCGCCGATGCCGCAGCAGATGTCGGCGATCGCCAGCCCCTTGCGCATGCCGTGACGCGGCAGGATGTCCCGCTCGTGCCGCCAGGTCATCTTCGTCTGGGTGCGAAGGATCGGAATGAAGGAACCTTCTTCCAGGAAGGTCTGGCCAGGATAAAAATCGCTGTCGTATTCCTCGACGACAATGCGCGGGTTCGCATTCTGCAGGGCGTGAAACTTGCGTGTCGACCAGCCCACGACGCTCGACGTGATGATCGAAATCCTAAGTTCCGGCCTTTCCTCGCAAGCCTTTATCAGATCGGTCGCAAGCGTATGGAAAGCCAGATTGTTGAGTCGTAGCAATCGCTTGACGTTGATATAGAACGTGCCCTTGACGAGTGCGATGGACGTCTTGAGCAGCCGAGTGCAGGCATGCATCTCCTCGACCTGTCGCGGACGCATCGAACCGATGATCGAAAACTCCTGATTGTTCTCGTCATAGCGTACGTCGAAGGTTGGATGGGCTATGTCCGACATCAACTCCCCCCCTCTTCCAGCGAGAGTTCGACAACCAGCCTTATTGCCTGCGGTATCGCTTCAACGGAGAGGTCCGCGCCGTAGTCGACGGCCAGTTCGAGCAGCCCGACACTGGCCTCCATCGGACCGTCTTTGAACAAGGCGGCCCGATATCGGTCCTCGATGTCTTCGCCCGCCAATTTGGCTACGGCATCCTGATAGAAGGCGATTTCAGATTCCCCGCAGGGAACCGTGAGCTCGATCCTGTCTCTGTCTGCCTGGCGGCAAACGCAGCAGGTAAGGTTGCCTGCCCCGCCATGGACCCGAAAGACGGTCTCCAGCAACTCGTTGAGCGCGGAGGAAAACAGGTTCGCGTAGAGAAGCGAGTCCGTGCGATTGTGGCTGATCATACGCGCGATGTACGAGGAAAACCGGTCGCAATAGGACCAGTTCGAAGCAAAGGCCGCGATGTCGAGATCGATGCTGAGAAGCGGGGCGAAATAGCCGCCCTCGCGTGTCTTCCCCGTCCGAGACATATGCCCCCCGTCATGATGTGAAGCTTGATGTGCTTCGTTTCCCCCGGCTGTATCGGAGAGCGTGTATTCGCGAACCGGATTTGCCAAGCGGTCCGCCCCTGCAACGATATGGAACGGCCGTTGAAACGGCAACGCCGATAGCCGGGCCGATTGCTTGCCAAGCGGTTCGGTGGGGGACTATTACACCTGATAATGAACGAACCCTCAAAAACAGCCGCTGTTTTTCCCAAGCAGGCGCAGGGCAGTTTTGATCTCGCCGAAGAGCTTGCCGCTGCGAAGGCCGAGATCGCGCGACTGACCGCCGAATACGACGATCTTACGCTCCTGTATGAAGCCACCATCGAACATGGCGAGGCAGTTGAAGATCAGTTGGCCGACAGCAACCTAGCGCTTCAGAAGATCCAGGCGCGGCTGGAGGCGGAGCTTCTCGATGCCGAGCGGTATGTGATGTCCATATTGCCTGCGCCACGCCAGGCAATTCCGGCGACTGAATGGTTACTGGTGCCTTCCACGGAGCTTGGTGGTGATTCCTTCGGCTATCACGACATCGACGAAGATCACATGGCATTTTACCTGCTCGACGTGTGCGGCCACGGGGTTGGGGCAGCGCTGCTGTCGGTAGCGGCCATCAAAGTGCTGCAGTCGTCGGCATTGCCGGCTACCGACTTTCGCGAACCGCACAGCGTGCTTTGCGCGCTCAATGATGCCTTTCCGATGGAAAAGCAGAACGGCATGTTCTTCACCATCTGGTACGGCGTGTACCAGCGCACGACGGCGACGCTTCTCTATGCGAGCGGCGGCCATCCGCCGGCTATCCATTTGCGCACCGGCGCCGATAGACGCACGACGTCAACGCATCTGATGACGCGGGGCGGGATGGCGATCGGCGCGCTTCCCGACATAAGCTATCAATCCGAACGCATCGCAATCGAACCTGGCGACCGGTTGCTGCTGATCAGCGACGGAACCTTCGAAGTGTCCGGCCCGAACGGCGACATGCTCGGCATCGACGATTTGACAAAGTTCGTGACCATGCAAAGCGATTACCCGCAGGCAGTCCTTGACTGGGTGCGGTCCTTCAATGCGGATGGCCCGCTGCCAGACGATTTTTCATTGCTCCGCATTCAGTTCTGATCGAGAACGGCGGACAAAAAGATTCCGGCAGGTTTGGGGGTGATCGACCCTCCAGCATCGCAATCGGCAAGCAATTGCCGATGTGAATTCTGCACAAATTCAATGCCGCGAAGCCAATGACGAAAAGGCTCGTCGGGACCGCGAAGGCGTCAGAGAAGCCGATCAGAGGGCAAAAGAAAAGCGGTAAGTGGCGCTTCCATGTCTGTGATATAGGTATGAAGCAACAGGTCGGGCACTTTTCGAGCCACGTGCGACACTTGTAGTCGGAGATGACCGCACCGAAAGTCCGCCTGCTCGCTGGCGAAGTGGAAACTTTCCATCGCGGACCCCCAGCCTCCGCCGTTCTTTTGCCTTGAGGCGTGAATTGTGATCTGTTCGCACCCTCGGTCGAAGCGACGGCCGGAAGCGCGAGGCCTTTCAGGAAAACATGTCGATGCCGTCTCAGGCGCCGCAGGCAGGCGAAATCCCTTCGCTTCTTCGGGCGCATCCGTTCCTGCGAGCTTTGCCTGAAGTCGCGCTTGACCGGCTGCTCTCGAACGGAGCGAGAAGGGAGGCGGAGATAGGCTCCGTTCTTCTCAGACAGGGCGAGGCGAGCGATTCCGCTATGCTGTTGCTCGTGGGGGCGGTCGAAGTGGTAGCGGAGACGGTTTCCGGCGAAATCCGCCTTGCCCGCGTCGATGCGCCGGCCTTACTCGGCGAGATCGGGGTCATTGCAGCTTTGCCGCGAACCGCGACGGTCCGCGCCCTAGAAAACATACGTTATTTGAACATAGGCAAAGAGGTCTTCAACTCGCTGGCAGACGAGAGCCCACAAATACTGCGCCATGTGGTGGGCCGGCTCGGAGGGCAGCTGAAATCGTTGAATTCGGCGATCGGCGTCTATACCGACGCGCTGGTCGCGCTTGAAAAGGACGCGTTTGACCAGGGCATCCTCGACAATCTCAACAACCCTTCGGCCGAACTGGTCAATTTCGCCGAGACGTTCCGCAGAATGGCGGAGCAGATCGCGCTGAGGCAGCGGCAGCGCGAGGAACTGGCGAGCGCGGCCGCTATCCAGCACGCCATGCTTCCAGATCCGCTTCCAAGGGATGGCCATGGACGTTTCGATCTTTTCGCTGCGATGCGGCCGGCGCGGGAAGTGGGCGGCGATTTCTACGATGCCTTCCTACTCGACGCCAACCGCCTCGTGGTCACCATTGGCGATGTTTCCGGCAAGGGCGTGCCCGCCTCGCTGTTTATGGCCGTTTGCCAGACGACGCTGCGCATGACGCTGCGCGGGCCGGCATCCGGGATCGGCGAGGCAGTCGAATATGCCAATGAGCTCCTGGAGATGGAGAACTCGGCCTCCATGTTCGCCACCTTCTTCGGCGCGATCCTCGATTTGCGGGACGGAAGTCTTTCCTACTGCAATTGCGGGCATAACCCGCCTCTCGTCCAGCGACGCGACGGCACTGTCGAGGCCATGCCGCCCGATGGCATCGCGCTTGGTGTTCTATCGCCGGCCGATTGCCGAACGCGGACCACGCGGCTCGACCCGGGCGACCGGCTCCTGCTGTTCACGGACGGCATAACGGAAGCGCACGATCCGTTGGGCGAGCTTTTTGAAGACGAGCGGCTTCACGCGACGGTCGCGGGGCGTCGAAATCTCGACGTGCGGCAACTGGTCGAGGGTATCTTCGAAGACGTTGACGCTTTTGCCGCTGGCGCGAGCCAACATGACGATCTTACCTGCCTCGTGCTCGCCTATCGTGGCGCTTCTTCAGGTCCGTGATGTTTGGCCCGCGGAAGCATCGCCGATTTGACATAAGGGACGCACCGTCGAGTAACCTCATTGGCGGGTTTTGATTGACGCTACGGAACTTGTATGAGTAGTCTACCCAGATTCGGGATCACTTCTCCCATCAGCGAAGATCGATGTGGTGCGAAGGTCCGCCTTGGAAGGTAGCCGTGACGGCTCGATTGGGGTCGCAGGTGGCAAAAGGAAACAGGCAGATGGGTGATCGCATCAAGGGATCGCCAGGAATTTAGACGGGCAGGACCCTCATTGCGGGTCGAATCGACGAGACACGTTCCCGGCGCGACAAACAAGTAGCCGTGCAGGGTGAGATTAAGTGAAAGGCGGCGCCAACCGTAGTCCGGGTAGTGAGCAGAGAGGCCGGCTGATTTTCGGCGAGGCTCTGTTTTGTACGAGGGGCTGTCTGGTGGGCAGAGACTAAGTCGAGAGAAAAATCGGCGTTGTATTTGGGGTCCGGCAAATTGCCGGTTTAGTTATGCGCCGTTTGTGCGGCGGGCGGGCTTGGGCATGGCAACACTCGACATCAAATCGCTTGTAGCGAGGCTTGGGCCGCGGTGCCGTTCGGCTTTGGAGGCCGCTGTCGGGCTCACGCTTTCCCGTACAAACTACAATGTCGAGATCGAGCACTATCTATCGAAGATCATCGAGGGCGTCGACAGTGATATTGCGGCGATTTTCACTCGGTTCGAGATCGAGGCCGATCGGCTTGCTACCGACCTGACGCGCGCGCTCGATCGCCTCAAGACGGGCAACAGCCGCTCGCCGGCCCTGTCGCCAGATCTGGTGAAACTGATCCGCGAGGCGTGGATGGCGGCCTCGCTGCAATTCGGCGAACCCGCCGTCCGCAGCGGTCATGTCCTTGTCGCCCTTCTTTCCGACGATACGCTCGCCGCCGTCGCGCGCGATGCATCCTCGCAATTCGGCAAGATCAACGTCGAGACATTGACTTCGTCCTTTGCCGACATCGTTTCGGGCAGCGCCGAGGCGGGAAGTGCGCCGGCGGCGGGCGGTGCGCAGGGTAGTGCGGGAGCGGCGCCACGGCCGGGTGCCGGCGGTCCGTTGGACCAGTATACGATCGACCTCACCGCCAGGGCACGCGAGGGAAAGATCGATGCCGTGCTGGGCCGCGACGCCGAGACCCGCCAGATCGTCGATATCCTGACGCGCCGCCGGCAGAACAACCCGAT
The DNA here is from genome assembly GCF_031656215.1 of Mesorhizobium koreense. NCBI lineage: Bacteria > Pseudomonadati > Pseudomonadota > Alphaproteobacteria > Hyphomicrobiales > Phyllobacteriaceae > Mesorhizobium > Mesorhizobium koreense. Next base: position 1,269,111 of record NZ_CP134228.1, read on the forward strand.
CCTGACGGGCGAGGCCGGCGTCGGCAAGACGGCGGTGGTGGAAGGCTTCGCGCTGAAGATCGTCGCCGGCGACGTGCCGCCCGCGTTGCGTGACGTCGAGTTACGGACGCTCGATCTAGGCCTGCTGCAAGCGGGCGCCGGCGTGAAGGGCGAGTTCGAGAACCGGCTGAAAGGCATCATCGACGCCGTCAAGGCGTCGCCCAAGCCCGTCATCCTGTTCATCGACGAGGCGCACACGATGATCGGCGCGGGAGGTGCGGCCGGTCAGAACGACGCGGCCAACCTCTTGAAACCGGCATTGGCCAGGGGCGAACTGAGAACCGTGGCGGCCACCACATGGGCCGAATACAAGAAATACTTCGAACGCGATCCGGCGCTCAGCCGGCGCTTCCAGGTCGTCCGGGTGGAGGAACCGGACGATGAGGCAGCGATCGCCATGATGCGCGGCATCGTGCCGGCGCTCGAGGCGCATCACGGCGTGCGTATCCAGTCGGACGCCGTCGAGGAAGCGGTGCGCCTGTCGCGCCGTTACATCCCGAGCCGTCAGCTCCCCGACAAGGCCGTCAGCCTGCTCGACACCGCCAGCGGGCGGGTCGCGGTCGCCAGCCATGCCGTGCCTGCCGCCGTGGAAGACGCGCGCCGGCGCATCGAGTTGATCGACATGGATTTGGGGATCCTCGGTCGAGAGGCCCGCATCGGGACCGACCACACGGCGCGTATCGAGGAACTCGGCACCACGCGCGAGGCTGCCGTCGGCGAGTTGGCGGACCTCGAGAAGAAATGGGAACAGGAACGGGAACAGGTCACCCGTATCCGCGAGCTGCAGGAACAACTCGGCAAGGGGGGCGATTTATCGTCCGGGGATGAGGCGGGCGGTACCGGCCATATGCCGGATCCGGAAGCCTTGCGCACGGAGTTGAAGACGCGCCAGTCGGAACTGGAGGCGTTGCAGGGCGAGCACCCCCTCATGCGGGTGACGGTCGACGCCCAGGCGATCGCGGAAGTCGTCGGAAACTGGACCGGCATTCCTGTCGGCCGGATGCTACGCGACGAGATCAAGACGGTCCTGTCCCTCAAGGACAAGCTGGAGGAACGCGTGATCGGCCAGGGTCATGCGCTCGAGGCGATTGCCGAGACCATCCGCACCTCCCGCGCCAAGCTGATCGATCCGCGCAAGCCCATCGGCGTTTTCCTGATGGTGGGCACTTCGGGCGTCGGCAAGACGGAGACGGCGCTCGCCGTCGCGGATCTCCTTTATGGCGGTGAGCAGAACCTGACCGTCATCAACATGTCCGAGTTCAAGGAAGAACATAAGGTATCGACCCTGATGGGCTCGCCTCCCGGCTACGTCGGCTACGGCGAGGGCGGCGTGCTCACCGAAGCTGTGCGCCGCCGGCCCTATTCGGTGATCCTGCTCGACGAGATGGAGAAAGCCCATCCCGGCGTCCAGGACGTCTTCTACCAGGTGTTCGACAAGGGCATGCTGCGTGACGGCGAGGGCCGCGATATCGATTTCAAGAACACCATCATCATCGTCACCTCGAATGCCGGCACGGACCTGATCCATCGATTGTGCGACGACCCGGCGACGCGGGTGAGCGCAGAGGAACTCAACGAGGCCCTGCGCCCCGAACTCCTCAAGACGTTCAAGCCGGCCTTCCTCGGCCGTTGCTCCATCGTGCCCTATTTCCCGTTGGCCGACGATATCATCCGCAAGATCGTGGAGCTCCAGCTCAACCGCATCCGCAAGCGTTACCTGGAAGTCTATCGTGCGAGCCTGTCGTGGGACGGGGATCTGATCGACGAGATCGCCGGCCGCTGCACCGAAGTCGAAAGCGGAGCGCGCAATATCGAGCACATTCTGTCGCGCAGCCTGCTGCCGCGCTTGTCGGCGCATGTGTTGTCGCGGATGGCGGACGGGGAGGAGATCGGCAGCATCTTCGTGACGATCGGCCCCGAGGGAGAATTCGAATTCAAGGCCGGAACCGGGGGTGGCGACGCCTCCTCCCGTTCGGGTGTTGAAGAAGGCGGCGAACCCGGCGAAGCCAACAGTGCGGCGGCGGAGTAGCTTCTATTAATGTCAGGCGCTCCATGGGGGGCGCCCAGGGCTCGTTCACTAGTCTGGGAAGGATGTGCAATGGCTGTTTACATGAAATATGAAGGTATCGACGGCGAGGTTACGCAGAAGGATCACGTTAAGTGGATAGAGGTCCAGTCCTTCCAGTTCGGCGTCGGACGCGGGATCTCGACACCGACCGGGAGCACGAACAATCGTGAATCCTCTCATGCTTCCGTAAGCGAAGTCACGGTTACGAAGTCGATGGACGGCGCGTCGCCGAAGCTCTTCACCGAATCGGCCGCGGGCACGACGGGAAAGAAAGTCGAAATCAATTTCGTTTCGACGGGCGATCCGGGCATGGTCTATGCGAAATACACGCTGGATGACACGCTGATCTCCGGATACAGCGTATCGAGCGGCGGCGACAGGCCGAGCGAATCGCTCTCGCTTAATTTCACCAAGGTCGAGTTCGAGATGACGCCGCACGACGACAAGAATGCAGCGGGCACGCCGGTCAGGGTCAGCTACGACCTTACGACTGCCAAGAAAGGCTGATGATGGACGAGGTCCGGCGTCCCGGCGAAATGGGGCGTCGGAATCTCGGTAACCGGCATGGCTGAATCTGTCTCGCAGGCACCCATCTCACAGGTAGACCGATGGCTGACGCTCAACACGGCGCTCGGCAAGGACCAGATGCTTGCGACCGAAGCAGTCGGGACCGAAGCCATCTCCGAACCCTTCGAGTTTCGCGTCTCGGCTCTCTCGCCGAAGATGACCATTGCCCCAGAAGACATTCTGGGCAAGCCGGCGACGCTGTCGATGGCGCGGCCGCAAGACAAGCCCCGCATCGTCAACGGCATCGTCACCTCGATTGCAGCCGGGCCCTTTACGCGCGGCGGCTACAGGCTGTACACGCTGGTGATTTCACCGACGCTTTGGACACTTGGCCGGAAGTCGAACTACAAGGTTTTCCAGGGCACGATTCCGAACATCCTGGCCACGCTTCTTACGGGCGTCAAATTCAAGAATTCGCTCAAGGGAAAATATGAGCCGCGCGCGTATTGCACTCAGTTCGGCGAGACCGACCTTGCCTTCTTCGAACGTCTGATTGCCGAAGAAGGGATTTTTTATTACTTCACGCACACCGATTCCGATCACACGCTCGTGCTGTGCAACGACGCAACGGCCTATGCGGACTGCGCTCAGGATTCGATCGAATATCGACAGGATGTCGAGGCTACCGCGAACGCGATAGCTGAATTCGACATGGCGAGCCGCCTGACTGAGACGAGTTGGACACTCTCCGACTACGATTACGAGGTCTCGACCGATCCCTCCGTTACGACGACGAAGACAGCGCTGAAGCCTGCCAGCGCCAAGCAGTGGGAACGGTTCCGCTTCAGTGCCGGGCCGAAGGCGCAAAGGGTGAGCGCGCTGTCCGCCGCCGCGGTCGATGCGACGGATGCCGGCTTCGCCGTCATCGACGGTAGAGGCGGCGCCGCGAGCTTTATGCCCGGCCATCGCTTCACCATCAAGGAACATCCCGCCTCCGATGTCGTTGACAAGAAATTCGTCCTGACACGTGTGGCGCATGAAAGCCGCGATCCGACCTATTTCGCCCTGCATGAGGGAACGGAGGGCGAACCCTACTACCGCAACGATTTTTCCTGCATTCCCGCGGAGCGGGTCGCCCGGCGGCCTCTGCCTCCGCCGAAGCCGGTGGTGCACGGACCGTTGACCGCGATCGTTGTCGGCGGGAAGGACTCCGTCGGCACCGACGAGTTGGGGCGGATCAGGGTCCGCTTCTACTGGGACCGCGAGGGCAAGAAGCAAAACAAGGAGTCCTGTCTCGTGCGGGTCGCCCAGCCATTGGCGGGCGCCGGCTGGGGAGGGCTCTTCATTCCGCGGGGCGGGATGGAGGTCGTCGTGCATTTCCTCGACGGCGATCCCGACCGTCCGCTGGTCACCGGCGCTGTATACAACGTGGACAACAAGGCGCCCTGGGTCACCAAGGAGACCGCGACCAAAAGCGGCTTCCTCACGCTCAATGTCGGAAGCCGCAACAAGACTACGGCGCACGAATTGTCCTTCGACGAGAAGGCCGGCGAGGAAAAATTCACTATCCACGCCCAGAAGGATTTTCTGCGCGAGGTCGAGAACGACGATACGCTCGACGTCGGCAACGACCAGAAGCGCACGATCAAGAACAACCGCACGACGACGATAAAGCAGGGTAATGACGAACTGGAAATCTCGCAGGGGAACCAGACGGTAAAGGCGTCGTCCGGTCAGATCACGGTAGAGGCGATGCAGGGCATCAAGCTCAAATGCGGCGACAGCGTTGTCGAGATCACCCCGCAGGGCGTCAAGATCAATGGCCTCACCATCACTGTAACGGGGACGACCAAGGCGGAAACAAAGGCCCCCGTCGTCCAGATCACCGCCGACGGTTTGGCCGCCCTCAAGGGCGGCGTCGTCAATATCAATTGAAGGTGGAGACGGTGGAGGTCCAGACCGCTCCGTTTCGCAAGATTTCGGCATCCTCGGCCGAGGAGATCTGTCGCCGCGCGGCTTTGTCGCCGACGGCGATGGTTTTGCTTTCGCCCGCGCTCTCGCCGCAGGCCTTCCTGGCGCTGTTGGTGCAGGGCCGGCATTTCGGCGACGCAGTGCGCTTCCTGGCCTTTTCCCTGCCGCCGCGAGAGGCCGTATGGTGGGCTTGCGTGACGGCGCGCGGCAACGAGTTGGCGCCACCCGATACCGATTGCCTTGGACTGGCGATCGCCTGGGCCTATGAGCCCGACGAAGGCAAGCGGCGCGCCTGCATGGCAGCTGCCGAGCAGCTTAATTTCGAGGGGGCAGCCGCCTACGCGGCCTTGTCCGTGTTCTGGTCGGGTGGCAGCATGGCGCCGGAGGGCATGCCGGACGTACCCCCGGACCCATCGCTTTGCGCCATCGGGGTAGGGGCTTCTGTTCTCCTCGCGGTTGCGGCGGGCGAGGCACAATCCGCCGACCGACGCTTCGAGGAAGCGATCGAGCGCGGGATGGATATCGCCAATGGCGGAAACGGGAAGCTGAAGGCGGAACTTCGCCGCGAGGCGTCATGAGCTCCGTCGTTTTCATGCTGTTGCGGGGAGCAAGTCCAGCGGAACCAATGGAAGGGCGAGATCGGTTGATTCGCGCGGCGTTCTCTAGCATTGTCGACCTCGGAAGGAACCTCGCCGACTTCTGCCGCTGGCTGGCCAGCGCCGCCGCGGGTACCGGGGGGAAGCTGTTCGGATGACGAGCCCGCAGGTTATCGATATCGCCGCATTGATGGAGCCGATCTCGGAAGAGGCGGCGGCCGGGACGGATTCGCGCGGCGACAAGCAATCGAACTCCCTCTACTACCGGGTCAAAGATGCCCGCAATGCCGCCCGCTCGGAAGAACGTAGCGCGATCGAGACGGGAGCGGCCACGCCCGAAGAGTGGAATACGGTCGTTTCCACCTCGGTGGAATTGCTGACCACAGCGAGCAAAGACCTGGAGATTGCCGCATGGCTGGTCGAGGGTTTGGTCCGCACGGAGGGCTTCGCGGGGCTTCGCGATGGTCTGGCGGTGATCGCGGGCATCGTGCGGAACTATTGGGAGACGTGTTTCCCCGAACTCGATGAGGACGGCGTCGAGGGGAGGGTGACGGCGGTCGCCGGCCTAAGCGGATCGGGCGCCGTCGGGACGCTGATTCAGCCGATCCGCCTTCTGCCGATCACGCAAGGCGACATCGCGAGCTATTCGCTATGGAGTTATGAGCAGGCCAGCGAGATACAGAAGATCACGGATCCCGCAAGGCGCCAGGCCCGCATAGATGCGGGCGCCGTGCCCATGGAACAGTTCATGCAAAGCGTGACGGAGACGCCTGCGGCGACGTTCGCCGCGACCGTCGGGCTGATCGATGAATGTCTTGCGGCGCTCGACGAAATGTCGTCCGCGTTCGACGCGGTTGCCGGTCCCGACGCGCCGCCTGTGACGGCGTTGCGCGAATTGCTGCAGCAGGCCGGCTCATCCATCCGTTATTTCGCGGCCGACAAGCTTGCGCTCGTGAGCGTAGACGACGCCGTCGCCACCGATGACACTGCGCCCACCGCCGATAGCACAGGAGCGTCCGCGCCTGCATCCGGCGGACCCCGCGTCGACGGCTATGCCTCGCGTAACGAGGCGCTCGGCGAACTGACGCGCCTTGCCGGCTTTTTCCGCAAGACCGAACCGCAATCCCCTATTTCGTACACGCTGGAGGAAGCCGTCCGGCGCGCCCGTCTGACCCTGCCGGAACTTCTGGCCGAGCTTGCCGAGGACCCGTCCCACGTCCAGCGCATCCTGCTCGCCGCGGGCATCAAAAATCTCGAGGCTTCGTCCGAATAGCCGACCGATAATCAGAACCGTACCAACCGAGGAAAGTAACATGGCAGAAAGCGTTCAGAAGAAACTCTCAAGAGTGCGCAAACCGCGCGTCCATATCACCTATGACGTGGAGACGGAGGGTGCCCAGGTCCGCAAGGAGCTGCCTTTTGTCGTCGGTGTCATCGGCGATTTCTCGGGCAAGCCGTACGAGCCGCTCAAGCCGCTGCGCGACCGCAAGTTCATCCAGATCGACCGTGACAATTTCGACGACGTCATGAAGCGCATGACGCCGGGCGCGGAGTTCAAGGTCGAAAACACGCTTGCCGGAGACGATAGCGAGATGGCCGTGGCGCTCCGGTTCAATTCAATGGACGATTTCGAGCCCGGCTCGGTCGTCCAGCAGGTGGAGCCGCTGCGTAAGCTGCTGGCGGTGCGTAACAAGCTGCGTGACCTGATGTCGAAGGCGGATCGCTCGGAAGATCTCGAGAACATTCTCGAGGAGGTTCTGCGCAACACCGACAAGCTTTCCGCGCTGGTGGGAGAGCTTGGAGACGAAACCACCGGACAGGAGGCCTGAGCCATGAGCAGTGAAGCCAAGACCGAAACGGCGGCTGCGGCCGCCGGCGCCGAGGAAGTGGCCGGCGTCAGCCTGCTTGACCAGGCGATCGAAGCGACGCGCAATACCAAGCGCGATGAAATGCAGGACCTCCTGCGCACCCTGACGTCGGAAGCGCTCTCGGGGACAGTCACGTTCAGCAAGAACCTGACCCAGACCTTCAACCGCGCTATCGAGGCGATCGACGAAAAGCTGTCCAAACAGCTTTCGGCGATCATGCATCATCCGGATTTCCAGAAGCTGGAAGGAAGCTGGCGCGGGCTCAATCACCTCGTCAAGAATTCCGAGACCGGAGCGACGCTCAAGATCCGCATGATGAACCTCAGCAAAAAGGAGCTTCACAAGGATCTGACGAAGGCTGTCGAGTTCGATCAGAGCCAGATCTTCAAGAAGATGTACGAAACGGAGTTCGGGACACCCGGTGGCGAGCCTTACGGCACCCTGATCGGCGACTACGAATTCGGAGCCGGCACGGAAGATTTGGAAGTGCTGCAGGGCATGTCGAACGTCGCGGCGGCGTCCTTTGCGCCATTCATCGCGGCATCGAGCCCCGACATGTTCGGGCTGGACAGTTTCACCGAATTGTCCAAGCCGCGTGACCTCGAGAAGATTTTCGAGAGCTCCGAATATATCAAGTGGCGCAGCTTCCGCGACAGCGAAGACAGCCGTTTCGTCACGCTCACCATGCCCAGGGTGCTGGCGCGGGTGCCGTATGGCTCGGCTGGTCGTTCGATCGAGGAATTCAAGTTCGAGGAAGCGCCGGTCAGCGCCAACGGCGTCGTTAGCGCCATGACATCCGACAAGTTCACCTGGATGAACGCGTCTTACGCGCTCGGCGAACGGCTGACCTCGGCGTTCTCGAAATATGGATGGTGCGTTGCTGTGCGGGGCGCCGAAGGCGGCGGCAAGGTGGAGGATTTGCCGACCTTCACCTTCACCAGCGACGATGGCGACATCGACCAGCAATGCCCGACCGAAATCGGCATCACCGATCGTCGCGAAGCGGAGTTGTCCAAGCTCGGCTTCCTGCCGCTCTGCCACTACAAGGGATCGGACTACGCCGTGTTCTTCGGTTCGCAGACCACACAGAAGCCGAAGAAGTACGACAGCCCTGACGCGACCGCCAATGCCGCGATCTCGGCAAGGTTGCCCTACATCATGGCGACGGCCCGGTTTGCCCATTATCTCAAGGTGATGGGTCGCGACAAGATCGGTTCCTTCATGGAAGCGTCGAACTGCGAGACCTGGCTGAACAACTGGATTCGCAATTACGTAAACGGCAATCCGGATGCCAGCGCGGAGATGAAGGCTCAATATCCGCTCGCCGAGGCCAAGGTGACCGTCACCGAGGTGCCCGGCGCACCGGGTTCCTACAATGCCGTTGCCTATCTAAGGCCATGGCTGCAGATGGAGGAGCTTACCGCCTCGATGCGGCTGGTGGCGCGCATCCCGCAGATGGGATGACGCCTGGGTCGAAATGAATGAGGAAGGCGCGATAGCACAACCTGCGGCGGATGTCGGATCGGCATCCGCCAGCCGGACCGGACCCGGTCCCGCGTCTGTGCGCCTGCGCGAAAATATCGCCGCCGCCGTCTGCGATGACGACGACGGCGATTTCGATTTGCAGGGGTTCCTGGATGAGGAGGACACAGGAAGCCTTCTTTGCCGTTGGTACGGCGCCGATGCGCTTGCCGCCATGGGTCCTCTCGATAAACGGGCGCTGCGCGTCCACCTCGACCGCGACATAGCCGCGCTCGACTCGCTCCTGTCGGAGCAGCTTGATGCGATCCTGCATCATCGGGAATTCAAGCAGATCGAGGCGCCCTGGCGCGGTGTTTCCTTCCTTCTCGACCAGGTCGAGGAGGATGACAAGGTCGTCATCCGGCTGCTGAGCACGACGTGGAAGGAACTCGGCCGTGATTTCGACCGGTCCAGCGAATTCGATCAGAGCGCGCTTTTCGCCAAGGTCTACAGTGAAGAATACGGCATGCCGGGCGGTTTGCCTTACGGGTTGCTGCTTTGCGATCATTTTGTCCGCCATCGGCATGGCGGGGCCGATTCCGCCGACGATATCGGGACGCTTTCCCGACTGGCGGAAGTGGCTGCCGCATCGTTTTCGCCATGCGTCGTCGGTGCGGCGCCTGAATTGTTCGGCGTCTCGACCTTTGCAGATCTCTCGCATGTCCAGCACATCGATGCCGGCTTCCGCCTGGAAGAGTATCAACGTTGGCGGCGCCTGCAGGAGAAGGAGGAGAGCCGCTTTCTCGGGGTCGCGCTGCCACGGATATTGCTGCGTGGCTTGCATGACGGTGATGGAGAAGATCATGGCGGCTTCGTCTACAGGGAGCGGGCGCTCGGCATAGAGGATTGGCTTTGGGGAAATGCCGTCTACGGCTTCGGCGCCGTCGTTATCCGCGCTTTTCGTGAGTCGGGATGGTTCGCCGATATCCGCGGTGCGCGTGACGGGGTTTTCGGAGCAGGGCGCGTCGACGGCCTGCCGGCGCCGTTTTTTTCTACCGGCGAGGCGGTCGCCTACCGCCGCCCGCTCGAGGTCGAACTGACCGACAGGAAGCAGAAGGTGCTTGAGGAACTCGGCTTCGTAGCGTTGAGCCCGTGCGGGTACACGAAGTCCGTGGCGTTCCTCGGAGCGCAGTCGCTCAACGTTCCCCCGGTTGCCGATACCGCGGAGAGCCGGAACGCAAGGCTGTCATCCATGCTGCAATACGTGCTCTGCGTCAGCCGCTTCGCCCACTACGTGAAGGTCATCGCCCGCGACCGCGTGGGCGCGTTCACCACTGTCGCGCAACTCGAAAGGCTCCTCGGCGACTGGTTGCGCGGCTATATGATCGGCAATCCGGATGCCAGCACCGAACTCAAGACGCGCTATCCTCTGAGTGGCGGAAGCGTCGAAGTTACGGAACTGCCCGGAAAGCCTGGCTCGATGGCCTGCATCATGCATATCCAGCCGCATTTCCAGTTCGACCGGGTCGTGACCGGAATACAGTTGCGGACGGAGATACAGCCGCCGCGGAATATCTGACCGGAGAACGAGGTGGACAGGAAACCCGCGAAAAGACCCGTCGTCCTTCCGATCCTCGACAGGCTCCTGCAAGGAGACAATATCGAGATCGACGGCAATTTCGACCGCGCCATTCAGGTCCTGCGCGAATCCGTTCGGCGTGACCTCGAAATCCTTTTCAACACGCGGCCTTACTACCAGGCCATCCCCGACGAATTCGGGGAACTGAAATCGTCGCTTATCGCGTTCGGGCTGCCCGATCTCCAGGTTCAGAACCTGGCCGGCGCCTCACAGCAGGAGGAATGCCGGCGTCGGATCGAGAATGCCATTCGGCGGTTCGAGCCCCGCTTGCGGGATGTTTCGGTGGAGATACTGGAAGACGATGCGCAGACGCGCGAGCGGACCCTGCGCTTCAGGATCGACGCGATCATGGATGTCGCCGAGATGGCGGAAGCCGTTGTCTACGACACTTTTGTCGATCCGGTTTCCGGCGGCGTGCTGTTTGCCGGAACCAGATCGGCGATTTCATAAAACGGCGCGGCAGCGGGTAGATCGGTCATCTGCCGTCGATGGCTGAAAGGGCTGCGGCAAGTTCACGCGCCGACGGTCTGTCGGCGGGGGCGGCGAAGCCGGCATGGAGCACTTCGGCAAGGCGGCGATCCGCCAGCGACGAAAAATCCGGTTTCGGTTCGGTGTTCCTGCGCCGGGCCGCGAATACCGCATCAGCCGTTCCCGTATGGAGCGGCCGGCCGTTCACCATACGATGCGCGACGGCGCAGAGCGCCCATACATCGGCGCTCGGCTCCGGCGCGGCGCCCAGCATCTGCTCGGGGGCCATCCATGCGGGCGATCCCACGACTTCTCCTGTGTCCAACCGGTCCGTGCCGCCGACCAGGCCCGCGACGCCGAGGTCGATGAGGACGGCATGGCCGTCGCGGAACATGATGTGGGCGGGTTTGAGATCGCGATGCACGACGCCACATGCATGCAGATGCGCCAACGTTCGAGCGACGTCTCCCAATGCCGTCAATGTTGCCGTCCCTGCCGGCATGTCGAGAAGCGATCCCTGCAACCACTCGAAAACGATCCGGTCTGGCGCGTGATCGAGTACCGACGCTAGCCCGGTGTGTCTCACTGTCCGGCCAAGGTGCGCCTCGCGTGCGAAGCGCGGCTTGTCGGGCCCGGCCGGGTCACGGGGGCGCTTGACGGCCACCTTGCGGCCGTCCTCGTCGACCGCCTCGAAGATATCGAAGGAACGGCCGGCGCGGCGAAGGACTTCACCCGTGAAGAGCCCTTCCGCCATGCCGGTCAGATGGCGCCGACGCGCCGCCACATGGGCAACGCGACCGACAGGACCTCCGGTACATTGTGCTCCAGCAATGTGACGGTCTCTGCCCTGTCCTCGATGATCTTGCCGTCTTTCGCCAGATGATCGCCGCCTCTTTGCAATTGGTTCCAGCAATCATCCACGACGGGTCCAACCTCGGCAGGGATCCCATCCGCCAACGCGGTGTAGACCAGCATCTCGACCAACCGGATGGTGACGGCCGAACCGATCGCCATGCCGGCCAGCGATGCATACGCCTTGCCCTGGTCCGAGCGGAGGCGGATTTGGGCGCTGTTGTAGCGGCGCGCCCGTTTGCGCGCGGCTTCCGACGGATTGGCCGTCACGACGGGCAGGGCCTGCTTGGAACCGACAAGCATGCCGATCGCCTCGCGTGCGGTCGCTGTCGACGATGCCGGATCGACATGCGTGAAAATCTCTTCAAGCGTGGGGGTGCCTCCGGCGATCTGTTCCAACGCCGGCCCATAGAACGCTTCGCCAAGCGTCGCCGCGCCAGCCGGCACCTTGATCTCGCGGCTCAGAGCGCTTGTCGGGATGATTGCGGTGAGGCGGACCGAGCGCAGCCTGCTCTCGAGGCGGCGGGCAGGAATGGTGCGGGCGCCGCGGATGAAGATATCGCGCCGGAAGGTGCGTTCCCTGAAGAAGTCGCCCACGGTCTCCTGCAGATCGAGCGGCGAACCGTCAATGAGTTCGCGCTGCTCTTTGGTCAGGCAGACGTCGGGATAATTGTCGAGAATGTTGGCGGACGCGGCGAAGGTCAGCCTGGCTGACGCAAGCGCCTCTGCCACGTCCATCTGATAGCAGGGCTGCCAGTGTTCGTTGAGATATTCATGCGCAACATAGGCGACATCTTCCTTCCGGGACATCTCTTCCAGCCGCGAGAGCTGTTCCGTAAGCAGCGCCCCGGCCCCTGCATCCGCCATCCGCCGGACGATTCCCAGGACCCTCGCGGCACGGTCGTCGCTGCGGCCATCCTCTCGCATCGCCAGCGAGCGGATCACCCTTTGCATCGGCGCCACATTGTTCCAGCCGGGAAGGGCATTGTAGGTGATATAGACAAGGCCACCAGGTTCGAGATGCGCGTCGATGAAATCGACGATGTGCCGCTGGTTTTCCAAGCTGATCCACGACCACACGCCATGCAGGGCGATGTAGTGGAAACGCGGCAGCGCCGCTCCATGCGCGCCTGCAAGATCGGCAAACGCCCAATCCTCCAGATGAAGGTTGTCGAGTTCCCCCTTATTCGACAGCCGGCGTGCGCGCGCGATATGAGCCGGGTTGAAGTCTATGCCCCAGACCTCTGCGTGAGGGCAGGTCGCCGCCACCGTCGCCGCCGACTTGCCCGCGCCGCAGCCCAGTTCGCAATAAAAGAACGGCTCGCCGGCCTCGACCGGCGGCTCTGTCGCGCGCAGGAGGCAGGCAATATCCAGATGCGCCGGCATCTGCTCGGCATACCATCCGTCCAGATACTCTATATCGGAGACGTATCCATCCGCCCAGTTGTTCATCCGTTCTTCCCCCTGGCCGCCCGATCAGCGCAGATGCGCGGGTGGCTCTATGTCTACGCGTGCCGGCGCCTGGCGCGGCTTATCCATGTGAAGCCAGGTATTCCACCCCAACCTGCTTCCGGTTTCGGGATGATCCCGGCTTTCGAGACGCAGCGGCGGAAGCTCATCCGGCTTGAGCTCGATCGAAAGCCTGAACGACATCTCCGGTCCGAGCGTGACGGCGGCAAGATCGCCGAAACCGCGCGAGCTTGTCCCATCCGGCAGCAGCGCCCGAAAATCCGAATACCCGACAGGCCCGACGATCAGTCGAACGGTCGATTGGATATCATAGATGCGTTCGCCGATAACCATGTCGTCCCCGAGCCGGCAGAACGAGCCTTGCGGCCGATCCGGAGCCGGCAGGAGGGTACGGTCGTCTTCGGCGATCGGCAGCCAGCGTGCGTGAAACTGCTCAACCCGGATGGGAAGGCCGGTGGCGCCGCGCAGCAATTGCTCGACGGCTTGCGCGGATCGGGCGCTGCGTGAAAGCAGGCCGCCGTAATGTACAAGTGTGTTGTCGTCGGTAGCGGTACGGCCGAGCATGGACGGCAGGCCGAAGCCGACGACGGCTCTCAGCGCGGCGTCTATCGGGCGCGGCAGTTCCAGACGGGCGCCGCGCTCGAATTCGGCAGCCAGCTGGTGCTTGGCCCAGGCCTCGAAATACAGCCCGCTCAGACGATTGTTGAAGAGGTCGAGGAAATCGCGCAGGCCCGGATTTCGTTCGCGTACGCTAAGGTGGACAAGTTCGCTGAAGGCATGGGGGAGTGCGCCGGACGGTCCGGTCAGGCCGAAGACGGTCTGGGTCAGTTCGATTTGGCTGCTTCCCTTCGGCCGACGAACGGAGGCCACCTCGATTGCCGCGAAGCCGAGCGGCACGCCCGAGCGTATCCGCATCGTGGCGCGCTCCCAATCGACGCCGCGTCCGGCCGTCTCGGGGACTGGCAGGTCTGAAGTCGCGTTCTCTTCGGCCGCGATCAATTCGACAATCCGCATGGCCTGGAAGAGTTCGTAGGCCTGCGGGCGGTCGAAAACATCCGACTTCAAAGAAGTATGCGGTCGCCTCCGCGCGCGGGCCATGTTTTCAGAACTCCGGTTTGCCCTTTGACCCTGACGCTCAGGCGGGCGAAGGAATTGACGCTGGCATACATGCCGAAGAAGCGCTCCAGCACGCTGGCGGCCATATAGATGCCGTTGCCGGAGAAATACGCCTCGTCGAAGGTTGCCGTGACGTCGATGCCCCGGCAGAACGCCGTATTCCCTTTCACACGCAGCCGTGCCGTTCCCGGCCGGGAGGACAGGGCAGAGATCCCGTCGATGAGCGAGCGTGTCTCGTCGGAACTGCGGATGTCATAGAGAAGCAGCATTTCCTTGAGGACGTCCAGGCCGCCGTCACTGACAATGGACAGGTGGTTGAGAGCGAGGTGCGAGATCAGCCGCCATCGCGCTCCCTCTCCGTAATCCGGCCGGGCCACGGGAGTGGGGGCGGTTATCAGCCGCAATCCTTCCACGCCGGCCATCGGTTCCGCCAGGCGCAATTCCGGCCGCCCGCCTCCGAACGGCAGCCTTTCGGCAAGATTTCCGTTGAAGCACAACGTATCGACCGACAGGACCGTATCGGCCGGCACGGAAGGCGTGAAATCCGGATCGAAGATCGAAAGCGCCATGCGCTGCTTTCCGGTCGCATCCGTGTCGTGGTGGCGATGGGCGATCCACCACGCCGGCGCGCCGCGCGCGGTGTCGCTGTGGCGCGTGTGGAGCGTTCCGTAGACGGGCAAGACTTCCCGCGCGTTGCCGTCACCGTCCGATGCGACTACCTTCTCGATGGAGTAGATTTCCAGCGCGTCTGAACGGCGGCTGTCGGGCTCCACCGTATATTGCGCCGTGGTGTGATCGAGGGAGATCGGCTCCGCCGCCTGCCGGAAGAGGTTGGCGACGGGCGTGCAGTTGAGCGCGAATGCGGAGGCCGTCACCGCGCGCTCGATATTGGCGCGCGAGCGCCGGAGATAGATGAATACGTCGAGCGTGCGGCCTTTGTTGCCAAGCCGGGCGCGATCAGGGAAAGCCAGGTCGACGAAAAGAAACTTCTCCGGAAAGGCGAAATATTCCGTCAGCAACCGATAGCCTGCGTGCGAAGTATCCGGGTAGGGCAGGAGCCCTTCATTGCTGTCGAAACCACCCGGAGTCAGAGCGGCGCCTTCGACGATCACCGGTTCGGCGTCGTTCGCTCCCGCCGCGAAGGCGACGGCTACGACATCGTTCAAGAGCATCTCGTAAAGCGGATAAACGAGTTGCGGCTGTCCACGCAGAAAGAAGCGCAGCGATGCCGGTGAGATGTCGGAGAAGCCGCCTTCCGCCAGCGAGGTTTCGAGGGTCAGCCGCAGGCAAGCCGCCGCATCCGCCGCAGCTTCGAATTCCGGCGCCCGGATGGGACGGCCCGACAAGGCAGCGCTCACGACGCGGACGGGATGCATCGTCACGTCGAAAGCGGTGGAGAAGCGGCAGCTTTCGCCACCGATCTCTTCGGTATCGACGAGGGTACCGCGCGGCACCGTCGCCGCTTCGGCGATGTCCGGGCCGGGCTCGATCTGAAGGATGGCCATGGACGGGAACGGCCGCGTGTAGTGCGGATAGAGGACCGCCAGCATGGCGTTGGCCAGTTCCGTGAAATCGTCGTCGAGCCTTTGGCGGATGCGAGCCGTCAGGAAGGCGAAGGACTCGATGAGACGACCGACATGGGGATCTTCGACCGCGTCTTCGGAAAGCCTGAGCCGGCTGGCGATACGCGGATTCTCGGCAGCGAACTGGGCCGCCGCACGACGGATGTTCAGCAATTCGCGGTTGTAGTGGCCAAGGATATCGTCGGTCATCTCTACTGCCTCGCCACCTTTTCCTCAACCAGTTGCGGGCATTTGAATCCGTGCAGGAGATCACCGCCGATGATCGCTCGGGCCGAAGGGGCGGAGAATTTCAGCTTTACCCGCCGGCTGCCTATCGTGAAGCGAAGGGTGGCTTCCCCGGCTTCTTTCTTGTCGGGATCCACGTCACGCCCGGCGTCGAGCAGATGGAACAGCGCCCACGGCCCCTGCCAGAGGACGATGTTCTTCTGGCCGGCGATCTCCGGCGTGACCGACAGGGCGACCTCGCTGTCCTTTGGCGGCGCCGGCCATGCTATCGACGAAGGCGTGGCGGGGCCATGGTCATAAATGTCGGTCTGGCCGTTATGCTCGAATTGCGCCGCGTTGGCCGTTCCGTCAAGACCGATCGGCGTCACCGTGAAATTGACGCCGGCCTTGCCGCTGGCGTCGAAATACAGGGCGGAGATGGCGGAGGCGCGCTCGAACGCCGAAAGTACGGCGTCGTCGAGGCCGAGCCCGATCATGTTGCCGCCGCGCCATTTCCACGGGCTCGCCGAAACGTCGATGAAGGGCTTGAGATAGCCGTCACGGAACGAGGCGATCGCGCCCTTCGGGCCGAAGACGGTAGTGAAGTCCTCGGGCGATGCGTCGAGTTCGCTCTTCGGATCGAACGGGTAGTGGCCCGAGACCACGGCGCGGCATGCGGGCAGCACCGTCGAGCTCCATATGTCGGTCAGGCGCGCGCGCGCGCCCGCGCCGGTGACCGCGGCCATGCGAAAGACGATGCGTTGGAAAAGAGGTCGAAGCTGGTCTGGCAGCTTCCGCACCATCTCGTCGAGTTGATTGAGCGTGTCCTGCGGCTTGTTGCCGAGTTGGAGGATATCGCCGCCGGTCGCGATCAGATTGAGATTGCCGTAGAGCGGTTTGAGGGCGTCGAGGACGACATCGACCTGGGTGGGAGAGGGCTTGTCCTTGGCCGTTTTGACGCCGATCCCGACCGCCTTGGCCAATTGGGAGAAATGCTCCGTCACGCGCCTTTCGGCATTGGCCACCCTGCGCGGGGTGCTCGGATAGAGCGGTACACGGCTGGCCAGTTCACTCTCGGCCATGCTCGCTGCGCCGGTCAAGCCGCCTGTCAGATCCGTCTGCTGCGCGATCGCCTTCAATAATTCGTCGGCGGGCGAGGGAGCGCCGGTCAGGATGGAGACCAGCTTGGCGGCCTGGCCAGCATCGGCCGTAGGGGTGATGGTAAGATCGGCGAGAAGGCTGTCCCATTCCCGGTTGTAGGCGACGGCGTAGAGTTCGAGCATGCCTTCCCGGATCCGCCCCGCCTGCTGCCCGAGGTCGGGTTTCTTCCTGTTCTCGCCCATCACCCACAAATCGTCCGCGACCGCTACGGAGGCTTCTTGCGAGTGCGGCATCATCCAGGAGCGATACCCGTCGAGCGTATAAAGGCCCGGTATGCCGTCCCACAGGCTCGCCCCGCTGACGCGGGCGAGCGCCTGCGGCCCCTCGGTTCCCATATGGTCGACGGGTCTCCATGGCGCGAGCGCCTGCACGTCCGGCCGGCTCTGGAGCATTTGGTAGGCAAGTTCGGCAAGCCCTGCTTCTCCGATGCGCCCTCTCGCGCGATCGACCAGGGCGCTGTCGATCGGTTGCTTGGTCAGATCAACCGAGGCCAACGCGGCAAGATGGGCCTGCATGCGGGTTCCCTCGGCTTCATTGCCGGGCATCATGGTGGCGGCGAAGCCCGGCGCGACGCCGGCGGCAACGGCAGGATCGACCGGGCGGACGCCGCCAAGCATGAGATAGAATTTCAGCAACTGGAACCGGCTGACGACATCGAGCGTCGGCAGATCGAGGGCCGAGCGGGCATAGGAAAGAACATAGGGGAGGAACAAATTCCTGAGGCCGAGATCGTAGGTCTTTTCGGACGAGGCCGATGCCGGCTTCTCCGAATAGAGGCCGAGCGTGACCCGCCCTGGCTTTTCGCGCTCCAGCGCCGCCAGGCTATCGAGCGCCGTCGCGATGCGCCCGAACTCCGGCGTGCCGGCCTTGACGTCTCCGATCGCTGCAAGCGCGCTGCGCGCCGTCCCGATCTCGTCGGAAAGGCGTGCGGTATAGGCGCGTCCGTCGCTGAAGCTTATCCACCACAGGATCGCACATCCGAAGATGGCCAGCGCTATGAGAAAATTGACGGAAAGCGCCTGCACGCGCTGCGCGGCAGCGGCGCTTCGCGAATAGCCGGCCATGGCTGCCTCCGCCAGCACGGTCTGCTGGAGGCCACGGAGGAAAAAGGGCCGCGAGTGCAGTGCCGCCTTGCGGTCCCGCAGTGCGACGGCGCCCGGCTTGAAGGCGAAGACGGGCGCCAAGGCGCTCTGCAGCGCGTCGTTTGAATGCCCGGTCTGCAGCGCGCTGGCGAAGAAGAGGCCGCGCAGGAGTGGCGGCGTGCCGAAGCGGCTCGGCGAGCCGATCTGCCCGACCAGCGGCGTCAGGCGCGATTTCAGCAGCGCCAACTGGCTCGGGAATTCGAATACCCTCAGGCGCAGCCTCTCATCGGTCTCTTCCTGCAATCGGCGAAGCTGCTGGCCTGTGAGCCGATCGAGCATATCGTCGAAGCCCGTGGAAAACCGTTCGACAGGCGTGCCGTGCGCGCCGTCATCGTTCGGCGATCCGATCTGGAACCCGAGCCGCGCGTCGCGTTCGTCCATGTTGAGCGAATCGAAGAATTCCTCGAACCCCACGAGAAGATCGAGCTTGGTGAGGACCAGATAGATCGGCGGGCGCGCCCGCAGGCGGTCCGTCATCTCGTCGAGCCGCTTGCGCAACAGCGTTCCGAGTGCCTCGGCGGCGTCGGGCGTGACGGTCGCAAGGGCGGCGGCGTCGAGCGTCACCAGAACGCCGTTCAGCGGCTGGGTTGGGCGCCACCGCCGGATGTAGGTGAGCGTGCGCAGCCAGACGGCTTTCTGCGTTTCATCCGGCTGCCGGAGACAGGAACTGGCGAGTTCCATGAACACGCCATGCTCGGAAAGCATGATATCGGCGGGCGAATTTGCGGCCGGCGTCGCACCGTCGCCGGTGATCGAAAGGCCGGCGTTCCTGAGCAGTGTCGTCTTGCCGCTCCCTTGGGTTCCGACGACCAGATAGCGCGGCAGCGAACGGCCTCGCCGGCCGGGCAGGTCCAGCCATCGCGGCTCGCCCAGAGCATGGCGAGCGCGCCGTGCATTTCCGGCGAAAAGCGCGAACTGCTCGTTGCCTGCCGCCTGCTCGCGCTTGAGCGCTGCTTTCCTTTCATCTACCTCCCGTTGCTTGGTGTCGCCTTCGCTCCCGGCTTCCGGCTTGCGATGGCCACGAATCAGAAGTCCGGCAACGCCCCAGGCGACCGCCATGACCAGCAGGACCGCAAGCCGCACCGATGCCGGCGCCAGCGGTCGCATTTCGCCGACCGCGAGCAGCGGACCAAGGAAGAAGACGAGGAGCGCCAGCACCCCGCCCATGATCGTCACCATCCCGAATGGCCGGAGGGCGCGCTCGAGCGCGGCACCGATCATGCCGCCCGCTTTCACGACAGGCTTTCCTTGTAGGCGATGATGCGCCGTGCCGCGGCGATGTAGGGCGCGCTGGCCGTCATTCCGCCGGCGGCTTTTATCGCTTCCAGCCCGTCGGCCACGAACGAGGCACGGAGTTCGGCCGGCACGGCTTCGGCCGATTTCTCCAGCCAGGCACGGATGGCGGCCTCCTCGCTTGGGGCCGAACGGTCTGCAAGCCGGATCAGGTCCTGAAGCGTTTTGGCATCCGTGTCCATGTCGACCAGCTGGCTCTCGAGGATAGCGTCGAGATGCGGAGCCAGCGCATTCTGAAGGACAGCCCGGCGTGCCCGGAGAAGCGCTTCGCCGAGTTTGGGCCGCGCCGAGAAGCCCGGCACGCGAGGCTTGTCCTCCGATGCGGATTGGATGCGCTGGTTGAGCGCGGCAAGCTTCTTCAGATCGCCCAGGACCGCCGGCGTCTTGCCGATCTGCGAAGGGCTGGCGACCGGGGTGAACGTCGCGGCGGTTGCCGCAGCTTCTCGCGGCCAGGCGGCTTCGCGATCATGGATCGCGCTCGCAAGGACCAGGAACCCGATGCAGGCGGCAACGACGCAGGCGGCCGCGAGCCACTGCAATAGAAGACGAATATGGTAGGGGGATTCCTTCAGGGAGAGCCCGGCTTCCTGGAAAGCGCCTTTGCGAAGCGCGCCTGATATGAAGAAGCCGTGCTCCTCCTCGTCGAGTCCAAGGTCGGGCGGCACCGTGCCCGAGCGCGGCATGGCGAAGCGCAGCGACATCTCCGGCAGCAGCGGGTCGATGGCCAGCGCCTCCTGGCGGGCACTGGTGAGGAAGACGCCACGCAGCGCCGCCCCCTTCCAATCGGGGCGATCGTCGGGAAAGAGCGCCTCGAGCATCGGCCGGATAGTGTCGGATATGGTCGCGATCTGCGCGCCGAAGCTCTGGATGCGTCCGCTCCGGATCGGGTCTCCCTCTCGCGACAGCCATTCGATCAGGCGCAGCCTGAGTGCGGTGAGGATGCCGCGGAAACCGTCGGTGAGCGCCTTGTCGCCGGCTTCCCCGCCTTGCGGGCGTGCCAGGCCTTCGAAGGGAAGCCCGAAACCCCATGCCTGTTGCCGTTCCTGCGGCTCGTGGCGGTCGAAGAATTCACGGAATCCCGGAGCGAGGTCGACCTTCGAGAGCAGGAGATAGACCGGATAGCGGCGGCGCGTCCGCCTTTCGATCTCGCGGATGGATTCCGTCGTGGCCTGCGTCAGCGTTTCGTATTCGATGCTGTCGGCAAGCGCGAGGTCGGCCGGCGCGAGGACGAGGAGAATGCCGTTCAGCGGCAGATCCGGGCGCAGTGCCGCGAGCAGCGTGGTCAGTTGCAGGATCGTTTCATGCCCCGTGCCGAGCGGCGCTTCCACGAAAATACCTTCCTTGCCGGCCCACCAGACCGCGTCGCCGATGCGAACGCCGTTACCCAGTTGCAGGTCCGATTGCTTGAGGATGCTGGACTTGCCCGAGCCGCCGGGACCTAGCACAAGGAAAAGCGGCACGCGGTAGCGTGCCCGGAACCCGGAAAGCCCACGGTTTTTCAGAAAGGCGAGGGCCGCGCGCTTCTGGTCGCGCACCGCCATCGCGCGCCCGGTATCTCCCCGGGCGTCCCGTCGCCTTCCGTACCAGCCAAGGAAAACAGGCAGGAACCCCCAGAGGACCAGCGGCGCCACGCTGGCGGCGAAATGCAGGCCGGGTGATGCCAGCCGCGCATCGCGCCATATCAGCCAGCTTGCGGCGAGCGCCACCAGCAGGCCGAGCAGGGTTGCGATGTTCGCCCGCGCCGGCATCTCAGTTTGCCGCCTCCGCGTCGATCAGGAACTCGACGCGCCGGTTCCGCTCGCGCCCTTCCGCGGTCGAGTTGGAAGCGATCGGATCGTTGGATCCCCGGCCGACGGTGGTCACGCGCGACGGGTCGTCCAGCCCCTTGCGCAGCACGCTTGCGGCTGAATCGGCGCGAGCCTTTGAGATCGCCATGTTGTCGCCGAGCTTGCTGCCGTAGGGCACGGCCACGTTATCGGTGTTGCCGGAAACGACGATCGGCCCCTTCTCGTGATTGAGCGCGGCCGCGATGCGGCCGACGAGCGGATCGCTCGCCGAGGCCAGATCGACGCCTCCTGACGGGAAGGACGCGTTGAGCATCCGGATGGCGATCTTGTCGTCTTCTTTCACGAGTTCGACATGCTTGGCGGCGATGTCCGGCGCAAGGAAGCCCTGCAGCCGCTCCATCTGCGTCTTTGGCTTCACCGGCTCGGGGATGTTGGGGATAGCTGGTCCTGCCACCACGACCGGGATTGCCGGCGCCAGCGCATCGATCTGCTGCGCCGCCGCGTCGACGCGCTGGCGCAGGTCGAAGCTCGACAGCGCCCAGAGGATGGCGGCCAGGAGCAGCGCCACGATGGCGACGATCCAGGCGCCGCGCGCCGATTTCGGCGCGACATGGGGTGCGGCGACAGGTTCCCATGGCGGCGACAATTCGCGATCGTAGGGGCCGCGGACCCGCCGGATGATCCGGTAGAGCTCGTGGCGAAGCCGGCTCAGCCTTCCCTGACCGCCCTCCATGACCCGGTACTTGCCGGAAAATCCGACCGCAAGGCAGATCGCCATGAATTCCAGGCCGTCGATATTCTCGTCCGGCTGCCGGCGCATCTGATTGAGCAATTCGTAGAAGCGCTCGCCACCCCATGTTTCGTTGTAGAGCGAGCTGACGAGACTGCGCCCGGCCCAGACGGCCTGGCCGCCCCATTCGGTGTTGAGGATGATGTCGTCGAGCGTCGCGGCAATCGCGTAGCGGCTCATTCGCACCAGCCGCGGCGGGACGTCGCGCGCCATCGCGGCGGTCTCGAACTGCTTGATCTCAGCCAGGATACGCTGGCGGAAGCGTTCCACGTCCTCCGGCGGGGCGCTCTCGTTCAGTCTACCCGCCAACCACAGAAGAGGTGCTGCGGCGCTGACCAACGGATTGACCGAGGCGAGATCGAACGCCTTCTCGATCGCCCCTTCCTTGCCGGATTTCAGATAGTCGCCCGTGCCGAAATCGTCCGCGAATGCGCCGTCGCTTCCCAGCAGGTCGTCGAAATCGTCGGATCGCCGCGCGCGCGGCTGGGAGAAAGCCGTCTTGAACTCGTTCTCGCCGGCTGCATCGAAGCCATTGTCGAGAAACAGGCTGTCGCTGCTCGGGCGCGAGGCTTGCCTGATCCGGGGCAAGGGCTGCCGGATGGTATCGTCGGCATCCGGTGGATCGAAGATCGGATCGCTGCTCATCGTGGGTTCCTCGATCAATCCTTGACGGCCCACAGTTCAAGTTCGATGCCGGGAAAGTCCCCGGCCACATGGATCGCCAGCCCGCCGGAGGAAGCTATCTGCTTCCAGACGGGACTTGTCCTGTCCAGTTCGAAATAGGCCTTGCCCGTGTGGTAGGGGATCTGGCGCGGTGCCGCCGTCAGCCCGCGGAGCCGAATTCCGGGGAGGGCGGCGTTGACCAATTCCCGAATCTGTTCCACCGGCCCGACCTTCGCTTGTCCGACCAGGCGCTTCACCAATGTCTCCGCCGGCATGTCCGCCCGCGCGACGAGGATGAGCGTATATTTCGAATAAATCGAGCGGTCGGGCGCCTCGGCGACACGGATGCCGTAGCGGTGCTGGACAAGCGGGATGGTCAGCGCGCCGCGTTCGAGGACGGCGCTGAGCGCCTGACGGAGCGATGTCATCACCGGCGCGAACGTCGCCTGCAGATCGTCATGGTCGTAGGCCGGGAAACTCGCGGGCCTGTGATTGGCGCGGGCGAACGTCGCAAGCTCTCCCGCGAGCGAGACCATGTTGATGTAAACGGTCTCGGGATGAACGATCGAAGCCGATGCCAGATGGGTGAAGACCGGCTGCCAGCGGTTGACGCCCTGCAGCATCAGCGTATCCGACAACTCGCCCGACGTTCCTTCGCTGCCGGCGGCGAGCCGTGAAGCGATGGCTTCACCGCGATGGTTCAGCAGTCCGACGATCTCGGTGACGAAGCCGCTGACCACCGTGGATACCCGCATGTCGAGCAGGGGCGGGATGAAGGTCTCGTCGAGGATGACGGTATTGTCCGAACGAACCTCGCCGATGCGCGCGACGCCGAGGCCAAGCAGGCCGTTGCGTTCGCTGCCCTGCGGCGCACAGCGAATGCGAAGCTTGCCGATCGTGATCGTGGCGGTGGCTTCGTCACTAGCGGTCGCATCGGAAACTGCAAGGTCATGCCCGACATAACGCGTTATCGCATCGGAAGTGTTGTCTGCCACTTCTATCCCGCCCGGTCGACGGGTCGGCAGCGTCAGGTAGACGATCTGGCCCCGCGCACTCTCGTCGAGTTCGAGCGGCTGCATGGCGCCTTCGTCTATATCGTCCGGCCAATTGAACGGCGTACCGTCCGGAAAGATGCCGGAGGCGCGTTCCACGGAAAACTTGCCGATCGAGAGAAGGTCGCGGTTGAGCTTCAGTTCGGACAGCCCCCACCCATAGCCACGAAGCCCATGGAAGAGATGCCGCGCCATCCCTTCCACATAGCGCGCTTCCTGCTGGAAGTGCTGGGCCCGAATGAACATCCCTTCGGACCAGATCACCTTACTGTCGACAGGCATGAAGTGCCTCTTCCCCCGTTGCTTGACCTGGGTCGTGAATTAGCCCCGCGCCACGGTCAATCCTGTGGCCCGAGATCGACCGAAAGCGATTTCAGGTCTGCCTTTAATTTCAGCTTCTTTTCGCCCTGGAGCGGTATCATCGCACGCCATTTGGCGTCTTGAAAGTCGCGAAAGCCGACGACCACCGCCACCAGCACCGTTCCCTCCGCCATTGGCGCCTTCACATGCGCGACACTGCCCGGCTGTACGATGAGTTCCGCCTTGCCCAGCATGGTCGGGCCCAGCGTTTTTGCATCGTTCTCCCACAATTGGCGGAAGCTGGCGTTCGCGAATGCGGTGTCGCCCGACAATAGATATACGCGAACGACCGTCGGCGAGGGCTGTCCGTCCGGCTGCGGATTTACAAGTGGCGACGCGGCGACAAGGAAGTCGAGGCCGGCATTTTGCGGCGCCGGCTTGATTTCGATTTCCTTTGCCGGCGGCTTCTTCTTGCCGAATATGCCGCACGACGCGAGGCCAAACGCCAACGCAACGATCACCAACAACCGGAGAATGCGGACCATACAACCACCCTACCCATACCGTCGCCGTCTTCGATACCTATACGCTCTCCGGATATCGTTCTCGCAGATATGACCGCAGCCGGTCGTAGAAAGCCTGCCATTCCCGGTCGCTGACGACAGCGCCCGCCACATCGACCCCTTGCGCAAGCGCTGTGACGTCAAGCTCGGGAAAAGACTCGATCAGGCTGACGACGATAGCGTCGGCGGTAGGCGACGGCGAGCCGGGAACGAGGGCTGCGGCTCTGTCAGTCGAAGCGGGAGGCGCTTCCTTCCACCAGTCCTCGGCGATCGAAGCGCCGGTGGCCGGCAGCGGCTCGGCGATTGCCGGTCCGGGCGCGGGACGGCGCTCATTTTCGCCGAACGGCCCATCCTTCACCGGCGCGCTGTCCGGCGCGACCTGGTCCGCGTCTTCGATTCCGACCGCGATGACGATGTCGCCCAGCCGGATCAGGTCGCCATGCGCGAGACGCCGGGTGGACTGGCTCCCGATCGGCTGCTCGTTCACAAAGGCGCCGTTGGTCGAGATATCGGTTACCGTAAAGCCGCCGGGTGCCGCGTCGATGCGGCAATGCTGCTTCGAGATGACCCGGGTCGAATCCGGGATCGTCCATGTGGCATCGGACGCGCGCCCGATCGTCATGCTGCCTTCCTCAAGCATATGCCGCGCCTCCACGCCTTCGGGAGGCGGCGACATGCGCAAGGAAAGCGTCAATTTCACCGGGAGGGGCCCCTTCCACCCTTGACGTGCGTCCGTTGGACGCGAAACCAGTCGTCAGCCGCGCCGCGCGGCAATTCCATAAGTTTGATAGTTCATACAGGATCGTTCGTGAAGGCGCACGTGCCAAGGAATCTCCGTTGTGGATGACTTGCGGCGCAACGTTCCCGCAGCCATCGGTCCGTCCGTCAAAAGATGATCGAGGATCGCCTCGCCCGACCCTTGATGTGGCCCGCGCTGCGAATGTCCGCCGATCCAGCCCTCGACCGGCGTGACCGCCGGGCTCCAGTCGAACGGAACGGTGAGCAGGAGTTCGCCTCCCTTCGCGATGACGCGGTCCATCTCGATCAGTCCGCCGCGTGGATCTCCCAGACAGTCGAGCACGTTCATGCCGACCGTCAGGGCGAAGGTCTCGTCGGCGAAGGGCAGGCACGATATATCGCAAATCCAGATATCGGCTCGGCCCGCAGGGGTCTGCGGGACGTTGAAGCGCCGCCGATCGTAGGTCAGGCCTATCCGGCGGCGGCCGTAGTCGACCTGCCCGCCAATCACGGCCCGGCGTGCCGTCCTTGCCAGTGAGGCACCCAGGTCGATGCCGAGCACCATGCGTCCGCCACCGGCCACGAGTTCCCGGACGGATCGCCCGGCACCGCAACCGATATCGAGGACAGGGCCTTGAGGCAGGTCGTCGGCCGCCATCGCCATCACGGAGCGCAGCGCCCGTGCGATCGCGCCGGGGCGGACGGTTACGTTTTCAGGTGGGCACTCGTCGGGGTCGAATTCGCCCCAATGGTCCCAGACGTAGGAGGAAAGATGCTGCCGTGCGGAATCGAACATGCTGCCCGGGCCTGCAGCATCGCCGATCAGGCTCTCAACGGCGGGCGGCAAGTCGGTACGGGCAAGTAGGTAGAAGAGATTGTCCTGGATGTAGCGCCGGACATCGGGAACGAGGATCGGCAATCCGTCGATCACGGGATATTCCGCCCCGCAATTGCCGCAGCGGATGATGCCTGAAATGACATCGTCGCTCTGCTGCTCCTCGACCGTCGCCACCTCGAGCCGGATCGTTTCCTCTCGCATGCGGCAATTCGGGCAGACAGGTCGAAGCGAATTGAAAATCTTTATGAGCATGCGTGGTCCTGGCCCTGACGCCAGCCGGAGGGTTTGAACGGCAGGCAGATCGGAGCCCGCTCTTGTATTCGAATGCCGGCGAGCATGAGCCCGCCGCGCCTTGAGCAGGCGGACTCTCGATTATCCGCCGATGATGACCGTCGGGCATCCCGGCGGCAGGATTTTGCCCGTCGGGCTCGGAATGGGCGCCACGCAACTGGGATGCATTGTCGGGTCGCCCACGCGTGCAGCCGGCATCTTGCCGATCAGCACGGTCGCCGAGCCCTTGAGGATATTGCCCGGCCCGCCGGGAACGCAGCCCGCCAGCATGCAGGGCTGGGACATGTCCATCATCCGTGCCGCAGGCATTTTGCCGATCAGCACCGTCGGTTCGCCCTTAATGATCGTAAGCGGCATCGCAGGATGCGGCGTGGGCGTCGGCGTGGGCGCGGCCGGATGGATCGGCGCATGGCAATGCGGCGCGTCCTGAAGAATCTTATCGCCCAAGCGAGCCGCGTTCATGCGCAGCCTCCCCCGTACCCTGTGGAACGCCCATATTCTTTGTCAGGCGTAATATATTCCAATTTGCTTCGCGGCGGTAGGTGATCTCGTCGGCAATGTTGCGGACGAAATGCATCCCGAGGCCACCGACCTCGCGCTCGCCAAGTTCGCCATCGAGCCTGGGCGGCGGAATGTCGAGCGGATTGAAGGGCGCGCCGTCATCGCGGATGTCGATGCAAAGTCTTTTGCCGGAAAAATCGAGATCGATGTCGATTCGATGGCAGGCGCCATCCCGGAACGCGTAGCTGACAAGATTGGTCAGGAGTTCGTCCACCGCCAGGTCGAGTCCCGCGAACGTGTTTTCGTCGATGCCGCAGCGCTCGCGGAATTTTTCCATTTGCAAGATCGCCGAGGCGATCTGCCTATTCTCGTTGGTGATCGAGATCGTCTCCGACATACTGTCGTCCGGTCGCCGGCTCCGCCCCTTGAAAAAGATCAGTCCGAGAACCCCGCCCGGCTGAAGACCAGCACCCGCCGCATCGAGGGCTTCCGCTGCCGACATACCCGCGCCTGCTTCGGCGATCCTGGGCGAAGGCAGCGTGCCTGCGGCGATCCATAAATATGCGCCTGGCTGAAGCGCAACGGTGGCGCATCCGGTCGTTGGGGAAGTATCGTATCCAAAAGCGGCATCTCCCAAGGCTGCGGCGCGAGTCGTTCCGGATTGAAGATCGAGCGTGGCCACCGTAACATCTGTATCCGCGCCGATAAAATGTCGGCAGGCGGCCAACGCGGCCCCCGGTTCCGTGAGTTCGGCAATGGCGGCACGTAGAAGATGTTTCAGCGAGGCCGCAGCAAGCGCGCCTTCGATACCCCCCGAGGACAAGCTTGCAACTGCGAAGCAGACGGTAGTGTCCTTTGGCCACCAGGTATCGTAAAAGCAGATACGCTCGCTCGAATCGTGCCGGGTTCCGGCGAATTCGACCTCCCGCCGAAATGGGAAGGACTGCGGTGGAAGCCCTGCGCTGATCGCACGGGCGAGTGCATCCTCCTTCTGTGCGTCGGACATCCGGTTTTTTGCCTCTTCCGTGCCGAGGGCCGCAATCGCCTCGGGATGGCATTCCATGTCAATTACGACTTACCGTGGTTTACGCGTCAACCCGGTATCAGCCCGATCGCTGGCCTGTCGAATCCTGCGCGGTGTGTCACCGCCGACCGGCGGCACACATGAACCCCGCTGGAGGCTGATGCAAAGCCAGGAAACACGATTGCGGGTGAACCGTCGCCGCTCTATCGTCAACCGGGGATCAGAAGGGGGCGACCGTGAGCCATAGTGCCGTGCTTTTGCTGCTCTTGTTGCAGGTGAAGCATTTCGTTTTCGACTTCGTGCTACAGACGTCCTACCAGGTGAAGAACAAGGGAACCTATGGACATCCAGGCGGCATTCTGCACTCCGGCTTTCATGCCGCCGCCACGGCGCTTGTTCTTCTCGTCCTGGCGGTTCCTGCCGCAGTTTTGGTCGCTATAGTCGTCGGCGAATTTCTCGTACATTACCATATCGACTGGGGTAAGGATCAGATCACCCGCCGTTTCGCGACAGGACAGAATGCCTTCTTCTGGCAGATGATCGGTCTTGACCAACTGCTTCATCAACTGACTTATCTGGCGATTGCCGCTATCCTTTACGGATCGCGATGACCGTGGGGCGGCGCCGGCCCATGGCATTCATCCGCGATCAAAGGGCCGATTGACGTCTCGGTAATTCATTCGGGATACCGTGTGCCGGTACCGTGCTGCGAGGGGGCGCGATGAAACCGTTCTGGCGCTATGCCATCGAAAGGCCGCAATGGCTGGCGGCGATTATGGCGGTGGCTCTCGCTTTGTTGCCGGTGGCGGTCTGGCTCGACCTGAAAAATCTCTCGGACGCGGGGCTGTCGACCGAAGCACGCACGCTTAACGGCGTGTTCAACGCCATCCGCGGCTATTATGCCGACAACATCGTCGCCCGGGTACAGGGCTTCAAAGGGGATAGCGTCGCCGTCCACAATTACATGGATGTCCCCGGAGCGATTCCGATACCCGCCACCCTGTCGCTGGAACTGGGAAGCATCGTGGGCGAGCATGGCTCCAACATCGGCTATCGTTTCGTGTCCGACTACCCGTTCGCCGGCCGCGCCCCTCATATACTCGATGCTTTCGAGAAGAACGCACTCGCCGATTTCCGCGCCAAGCGCGACCCGGACATGATCCGGACCTCGATCTCGGGCTCTATGTTCCAGCGGCAGATCCGCATGGCGGTTCCGGTGATCATGAGCCAGCCTTGCGTCACCTGCCACAACTCGCATCCCGACAGCCCGAAGCGAGACTGGAAGGTGGGTGACGTGCGCGCCATTCAGGAAATCACCGTTCACCAGACGATCGCCAGCAATCTTTATTCGTTCAAATATCTTCTGGGGTATCTCGCCTTCGGCGGCCTGTTCGCGGTTGCTTTTTCCCGCGTGCAATGGCGGCAGGCCAAGCATTTTCGCAAGATGAATCACGAACTTGAGGAGGCCAACGGCTTCCTCGCATCCGTTTCCATGAAGATATCGAAATATCTGTCGCCGCAGATATACAAAAGCATCTTCAGCGGCGAGAAGGACGTGACCATCTCGACGGAGCGCAAGAAGCTCACCATCTTCTTTTCCGACATCAAGGACTTCACCGAGATGTCGGAGCACCTTCAGCCGGAAGAACTCACCAGTCTCCTCAACGAGTACTTCACCGAAATGTCGGCCATCGCGCAATCCTATGGCGCGACGGTGGACAAGTTCATTGGCGACGCGATCCTCGCCTTCTTCGGCGACCCCGAAACCAAGGGCGCCCGCGAGGATGCCCGCATCTGCCTCGACATGGCGATCGCCATGCAGCGCCGTCTTGTCGCCCTGCAAGCTGAATGGCGCCATCGCGGTATACAGAAGCCCTTCGAGGTGCGCATGGGCATCAACACGGGCTATTGCAATGTCGGGAATTTCGGCAGCCTCGACCGCATGGACTACACGATCGTCGGCGCGGAGGCCAATCTGGCCGCGCGCCTCCAGTCGATCGCGGAGCCGGGCGGGATCGTGTTGAGTTACGAAACCTACGCGCTCGTCGAGGAAAGCGTAAGGGCACGCGCGCTGCCGGCGATAACGCTCAAAGGAATATCGCGAAAGATCGTGCCCTATATGGTCGAAGGTATCCACGATTCGCCCGACGCGGGTGCGACCACGATCAGCGAAATCGACAACGGCCTGACGCTTTTCCTCGATACGGCCATGCTCGATGGCGAATCTGCCGAGCGTGCCCGCCGGATACTGGAAAGGGCGATCACGGCATTGAGGAGCAAGAGCCCGGCAAGCGAAGCCGATCGTCAACCAACGCCCGGCTGGAGACCCGCCCGAGGAGGGGATTGAGGTTCGCTGTGGCAGGCAAGAAAATCATCTTATCAGCATACTGGATCTTCTTCGATAGCGGCTGGTACCTTAACGCCATCCAACGCAAGAATTAATCATCGTTGATGGATGATGGATGAAAAGGTAGACCACAGCCGACATCGTGCCCTCGAGCCTGCCTACCATTAGGCTAGTCGCTCTGCCGGATGTTGCGTGTCTTGCCTCTATGGGGATAAAGGCCGGGTCGTTGGCTGGCACGAATGTGCCCATTGCCGCCGACTTTGGTTTGCGCCTCAAGCCGAGATCGTTCAATGTGAAAACGAGACGTATTAGGGCTGACCTGTAATGGACATCACTGAAAGCCGCCGTGGTGGGATTCTGGTCGTCGCTCCAATCGGACGGATCGACAGTAACACCTCGCCGGGTTTTGGCAGGCATATGAATGCTGCCATCGACCGTGGAGACATCAATATCGTTGTTGACATGGCCGGACTTGACTACATCAGCAGTACCGGACTTTCGGTCTTCCTGTCTTCGGCCAAGAAAATAAAGATTGCAGGCGGGAGCATGGCGCTGAGCGGCCTCAACAGCCGTATTCGTCTGGTATTCGAGATGAGTGGATTCCTGCGCCTCTTTCCCGTCTTTCCCAGCGTTGACGCGGCTACAGCGGGGTAAACGTCCGCAGGTCCCGGAGAAACGGAAGCCGTGTGGAAGAGGCTTGCGCCTGCAGCGGTCTTTGACTTCGACCGGCAAATCATTCAAAAATGAGAACGAGAGCGCCGTCGTGCTTCAGCACGGATGGGGACGTGTGTATCAATGGGTTCCAGGGGCAAGCCGCAGGCGAGGAGCGCGCAATCGTGGGTTGCGTGCAATGCCGTGACCGGCGGTGGCGGCTTCTTGGGGAAAATGCGTCCTCTTCTCCGTGGCTGGGAACGTGAACCGACCCGGTGTCGTTCTGGACAGGGCGAGATCCTGCCGAGATGAGGTGTGCGGTTCGCTTCATCGGCTTTGCCATAGCGTTGTGCCTGTTTGCTCGTGGCGCGTCCGCCCTGGCCGACGAACCTGCCGCTAGCAACGTCCTGCCAAGGATCGAGAAAAGCAGCCTCGCTGCAAACGCCGCCCGCCGGAAAATCCTGTTTGCCAAGATGATGGCCGATCCGGCCAATCTTGACGTCGCCTTTGAATATGCGGCGCTCTCCTCGCAGGCGGGCGATCTTGAAAGTGCGATCTCGACACTCGAGCGCATGCTGATCTTTGCTCCCAAAGTGCCGCGTCTCCAACTGGAACTGGGTGTACTCTACTATCGGCTAGGTTCGTACCAGCTTGCCCAGAACTATCTGACAGCCGCGCTCCAAGCCCCCGATGTCCCGGCGGAGGTCCGTGCGCGGGTGGAGCCTTATCTCGCTGAGATCCACAATCGTACTGCAATAGACCGGTTCAACGGGACCATCACTTTCGGGACACGCTATCAGTCCAATGCGAATGGCGGCGCCAGCAGCGACATCGTCAACATAGGAGGAATTCCTCTTCTCCTCAGCGATGCCGCCCTTGCGGATTCGGACGTCAACGGTTTTGTGTTGGGCAATTTCATCTACTCCCACGATCTTGCCTCGCAAGGCGACCGATTTGACGCGCAACTCCTGACCTATGGAGCTTTCTATAACGACCATCATGAAATCAATACCGGGCTTGCTGAACTGACCTTCGGGCCGGTGATCAGCCTCGACCGGTTCGGCTTCGACAAAACCGATTTCGGCATCTACGGCATATTGGGCGGTGTGATGCTACATGGTGATCCATACCGGTGGAGCGGAGGTATAGGCGCAAGGCTCGCAAAGGCATTCACACGTGACACGCGCGGTGAATTGCGGGTCGAGTATCGCTACCAGGATTACCGGGACTCGGATCTTCGCCCCACCGCATCGGATCGCACAGGCAGCAATATCAACATCATCGGCACCTTGCGCCATCAGATCACAAACCGTTTCGCGGCCTATGCCGGCCTCGAAGGCGAGCGCCACGATGCCAGGCGGGGCTATGAAAGCTACTGGAGTCTGGGGGGTACCATTGGCGGCGTCTATCTGCTTGACCCGTTAATTGGCAACGGCTCGCAGCCCTGGACTGCCAACCTTTCCTTCGGTGTGCTGGATCGCAGCTACGACGAACCCGATTCGTTGATGGCAGCTTACGATCGCCACGATGTCGAAACGTTCGTGCAGGGGATATTGACCATACCCTTGCGCGAAACCTGGTCGATGCAGGCGGTTGCCAGTTACCGCAATGTCAATTCGAACTACGATATCGACAAGTTTGACAATGTCAGCGTGTCGCTAGGCTTCACGAAAAGCTTCTAGGACAAGGCCATGCGGATCGTATCACCCCTGTTGTCGACGGCCTTTTTCCTAACCTTCCTGAACTGCACCGCATTCGCGCAGCCGATCGGCACGGCCGCGGCGGTCAATCAGGATTCGCGTGGAACGCCGCCAGACCGATCGATCCGCACCATCGTGCTCGGCGACAAGATCATTCATAATGAACGGATAGAGACCAACACAAAGGGGCTGCTTCAGATCCTGCTGGCCGACGGGACGACATTCACCGTGGGACCAGACTCGCACTTGACGATCGATTCCTTCGTCTATGACCCTGACGCGGGCGCTGCGAAGGTCACGGCGTCGCTCGGCAAGGGCGTCTTTCGTTTCATTGGTGGCAAGACGTCCAAAACACCGGACGGCGTGCGGTTGAATACGCCGGTCGGTACCGTCGGCATTCGTGGGGCGATTGCGGATATGGCCTTCGGCCTCGGTAACGGCACGCCGTCCCACATCGATCTCAGCTACGGCGACGACATCACGCTATGGCGGCCAGACGGCAAGCCAATCAGGTTGTACAAGGCAGGTTTCTCGATCGTGATCGAGGGTTCGAAGGTGCGGGTGCACCGGACACCTGAATGGTGGACCGGGTTTTTCCAAGGACTGATCTCTGGCGCAAATGGCGGCGGCGGCGGAGCGCCGATCAAGCCGACCGGTGCCATGGTGGTCGCCAGCACACTACCGGAGACGAATTCCAATTTTCCGCTGCCGCTGAATTCCATACCGATCCCCACGACGCGGCCCGACAACCCTGACCTTGGGGTCGTCGATCAGGGAAACAACGATATTATCCGTCAGAGGGTCGAGAATAGCAGTGGTGGTGGCGAGCCTCCTCCTCCGCCATCGGAACGATCGATGCGGGTGCTGACGATTTCGTCGGAAGAGGGGGGCGACGGGGTCGTTGGAGGATCGACGGATACGGACCAGCCGACGACATTGATCGTGCAGGCGGGGGCCGATACGGGAACCGCGACGCTCTCGCAGGGAACGGTCACGCTCCCCGTTTATAACGATACCGCCTTTGCGGCGCATTCCGTCGGCGGTATTGCATCGCCCTTCGGCACCCTTTCGGGCGTTGCCTATTCGGGGCCCGAGGGGTTCACTGCCTATCTGTTGGGCATGGGCGGGGATCCGAGTTTGCCT
The DNA here is from genome assembly GCF_031656215.1 of Mesorhizobium koreense. Classification (NCBI taxonomy): domain Bacteria; kingdom Pseudomonadati; phylum Pseudomonadota; class Alphaproteobacteria; order Hyphomicrobiales; family Phyllobacteriaceae; genus Mesorhizobium; species Mesorhizobium koreense. The sequence continues at coordinate 1,302,937 of NZ_CP134228.1, forward strand.
TTCTATGCCATTACCGGGACGAAGACCGACATGGCCGCTCTTACCGGAAATAGCGTGCGCCGTTACAGCTTTACGGCGGATCCGATCCAGGGAATTGGAGGCGTACCCTTCATGAGTGGCGCCGCGGGGATCGGCATGTCGGGAATTGCGAGTTCCGATTTTCTTGTCGCCGAACCGGGCTCGGCAGGTGACGGCAGCGGCCGCGTGATGCAGAGCTGGGTAGCGTTCAATGGCACCGGCGCAAATCAGCAAAGCGCGATCGGCGTCAATGTCGGGGCGCTCGACAGCAGCGGCTTCAGCCTCGAAAGGCGCGGCAGCTATCGCGTCGCTTCCGACGGGCCGTCATCTGTTCTGTTCGGTCAGGCCGCGACGCTGACCGTTGACGGCGCCGGCTTCTTCGGAACGAACGGCCAGAATTTTGTTGTCAGCGACGATGCGCCCGGCCAGCCGGGGCATTTTTTTGATTCCTCGTCCGATAGTTTCACGTCAGGCACGGGCTTTTCGACCATCCATGTCGGCAATCTGGCCGGCGAAGTCACCAATCCGGCACGGTCGCTGAGCGGGACGTATCAGGGTTTTGCCACCGGCGTCATCGAGAATGCGAGCACGGGCGGAGCAGTATTCGGCACGAGCGGCAGCCCCTCCGATATGACCATCGCGTTCGACCCGGCGCGGAAATCGCTTGGCGGATCGATCACGGTCGATGCCCAATATTACGACGATCCGGGAACCATGACGGTCGCCTTCGGCGACGGGATAAACGGCAATACGCAGAATGGAGCGTCCGCCTACATAGACAGCGACACCTTTGCCGCGACCGCGAATCCGAACACCGCCGGCACCCATGTCAGTTCCGTGGACTCGTCCGTTGTCAACTATCAGCGCGACGGGCAGCCGGCGGGAACCTACCTCGTTTCCGGCACGCCCACGAACCTCACGACGCTTGGTGTTTCGACGGACCACCTGTGCACGACATGCGACTTCCTCAAATGGGGCTGGTGGGGAACGCAGGTGCAGACGGCCGATCCCACAAATCCCTCAGTCGAGGGCGGGCGCTTCTCCGTCCATCTCGGCACATGGGTGGCGGGCGACATCGCCAATGACGCGGATATCGCCAATTCCGATCTCGTGAACGCGACCGGCACCTTCAAGGGAATGGCGGTTGGTAATGTGGTGTCGGGCGAGGCTTCCTATGTCGCGGCCGGTGACATGGACATGACCTATAATTTCGGCGAGCGATCGGGAACGTTGAATATCAGCAATTTCGATGGCCACAGCTTCGGCGGCACGATGAACGGCTCTGTTGGCGGGCAAGCCACGTTCAATGGCGATCTGTCAGGATCATCGGGTTTCCTCGGCGGCTCGGCCAATGGAGCGTTCGTCAACAACGGCAGTGATGTCGCAGCGGGCGCAATCGGCAATTTCGAAGTCGGGGCATCGGAAGGCGACTGGCGGGCAAACGGCGTTTTCGCCGGCGGCAGGACATCGGTGACGCCCAATACAAACTGAATCGGCCGAGCAGCTTGTCGGGTAGGTGAAACAGCGTGGGCGCTGGGCTTCAATATTGTAACGACACGACCTCTTCCGGGCGAGCCGCTCACACGGCCGGTTTCGGATCACGCCCGCTCGCCGACCACAATCTCCGGCTCGCCTTGTTGTGCCGAGCGGTCATCAGATGAGGTCTACTCTTTTGCCGGGCTCGCCACGACGGCGCGGGAATGGGCGACGGGGAGGCTTTCTCTGGGTATCCGGTCTTGCCGTACTGGCGGCCGTCATCGGATTGGCAGCGGCCGGCCCGCCTTTCGTAGGCCAACTCGGCGATCTGATCTTCGATGCCTATCAGCGTATTCAGCCAAGGAAGGCAGCCAATGCTCCGGTCACCATTGTCGACATAGACGAGGCCTCGATTGCCAAGATCGGGCAATGGCCCTGGCCGCGTACGGAGATAGCCGAACTGGTCGACCGTCTCGGTAGCCTCGGCGCAGCGGCAATCGCTTTCGACATGGTGTTCCCGGAGGCCGATCGCACCTCGCCGTCCCGCGCGATCGCGGCGCTGGAAAGAGCTGGCGCGACGGTAGCCGTGCCGGCAGGAGCGAACCTCGACAACGATGCGGCGCTGGGTCGGGCCTTCGCCCGCAATCCGGTCGTCGCCGGCATCGCAATCAGCAACGAGACACAAGCGCATCTGCCGCCACCGAAGGCAGGATTTGCGTTTGGCGGCGCCGACCCGAAAAGCTACCTTCCCTCGTTTCGGGGCGGCGTTTCCAACCTGCAGGTACTGGACGAGAGTGCGGCCGGCCTGGGTTTCTTCTCCTTTCCGTTGAGCGGAGATGGCGTGGTTCGCTCGCTACCGCTGGTCGCCAATGCCGGGGGGCAGCTCTATCCGGCCCTCTCGGTCGAGGCATTGCGCTTGGCTCAGGGCGCCGGTTCGTTTGTCGTACGCAGTACCGGTGCAAGCGGCGAGGCCGGCACCGGACGGCCGGCGATGACAGCGCTGAAGGTCGGCGCGCTGGCCATGCCGACAGGTCCGGACGGGCAATTTAGGGTCTATTATTCCGGCCTGCCCGATTTGAAGACGATCCCCGCCGCCGCTCTGCTTGCCTCGGGGGAGACTGCCCCGCTGCGCTCGTCGGTGGAGGGGCACATTGTTCTTATCGGGACTAGCGCTGTCGGCTTGCGCGACCTCGTCGCCACCCCTTTTCAACAGGCGGTGCCGGGCGTGCGCGTCCATGCCGAAATCATCGACCAGATTCTCGGGCAGGAATTCCTCGTCCGCCCCGACTGGGCCTACGGCGCAGAAATTCTGTTCGCCGTGATGTTCGGTCTTATCATTCTCATCGTGGAGTGGCGAACCGGAGCATTGGTCAGCGGCAGCGCAGCCCTCGCGCTGGTAGCGTTGACGCTTGGCATCTCGTGGCTGGCTTTCTCGCATGGCCACCTTCTGATCAATCCCATCATCCCGGTCGGCAGCGTTCTCGCCATTTTCGCCGTCACGATGCCGGTCCTTTTGCTGATGGCGGATCGTGAGAAGCGTTTCATCCGCGGTGCCTTCGCGCACTACCTGTCGCCAACGCTGGTCGAGCGGCTTGCCGACAATGCCACCGCGCTGCAACTCGGCGGCGAAACCCGGGAACTTACCATTTTGTTCTCAGACATTCGTGGCTTCACCTCGCTGTCTGAAAATCTCGACCCCGACGCGCTGACCAGGCTCCTGAACGATTTCCTCACTCCGGCCACGGATGTGCTGCTGAAAAGCGAGGCAACCATCGACAAATATATCGGCGACGCGATCATGGCTTTCTGGAACGCCCCGCTCGATATCGCCGATCATCCGCGAAAGGCATGCCTGGCGGCATTGCGCATGCTGGAAGCAGTGGATGCCGTCAACAGCAAGGCCGGCGCAGCGATCAGGGTCGGAATCGGCCTGCATACCGGTCCGTGCTGCGTCGGCAATCTCGGTTCGGCCCAGCGCTTCAGCTATTCGGCCATTGGTGACAGCGTCAATGTGGCGTCGCGTGTGGAAAGCCTGACGAAGCAATATGGTGTTTCCATTCTGGTCACCGAGGAAACGCGTTCTGCCGCCGCGGAACTGGCTTTCCTAGAAGCCGATCGGGTGCGGGTGGTGGGCAGGCAGGAGCCGGTCGCGGTCCATGTACTGGTCGGCGACGCCGAATATGCCGGCACGCCTGCCTTTGCCGGCCTGCTCGCCTTGCATCGGCAGTTCCTCGCCTGTTACCGGCGCGCTGAGATTGACGAGGCGCAAGCGGCACTGGCCGAAGCGCGCCGGGGGAAGACGCCGGCACTCGACGGCCTCTACAACCTTTACGCCCAGCGTCTTGCCGCGATGAAGCTTATGCCTCCGGACAAGGAGTGGGACGGTGTATTCGCAGCCGAGAAGAAGTAGATGTCAGAAGAATAATAAACGTTCCGACTAGACTGTCGCATGCTGTAATATTCTTATGATAAATAATAATGTTCATCGGAAGCGGCTGTGCCAAAAACCTTGCATATCTACGAGCCAAAAGCGCCCTAACCTCGCCAGCATCCGTCGGCATAGACCGTGGCGCCGGTTCTCATATTGCGATAATCTTTTCGGTTGGCCAGTCGTTTCGAGACGAATATGAAGCCGGCAGTTGTGCTGTCTATAACCATCCTAGCGCGAGCAACCGCCCAAAATTCTTGAACTTTGACCGTCCGTGGGGGATATTCCCTCCCCCGTATTAGCGGGCTGACTAGGAGACTTGTGATGCCGACATTTATGGTAACCGAGGACGAGTTCAAGAACATAGCTCGACTTGCCAAGGGCAAATATGAGTATAATGCAAAAGGCTTTGTCTTAATAAGTTTTGGCACAGCATTTCAAAATCATGTGCGGATCGACCTGAAAAAATTCGAGGGCGGCAGCTTTAGAAAGCTGGGAGATCGCAACGCGTATATGCACCTTGTCAGCAGCTTTCATATAAAGCGCGAGTCGTGGTTTTCACAAGAAGAGCAAGATTACGATTATCTGTACTTCGTTTACGCGGGAGCGGGTGTCTGGCAGCCGATTTGGGGATATGGCAAGACTGAAAAGCGATCTGCCGCACCCACTCGGAGATATGAAAGTGCAGACGAGACGTGGTCCAAATGCATGGAGATTGCGCGGTTCTTCCTGGAAGACCTTAGCAGTGCGACTCACTCTGAGCATCAGATGGCCATGGGGCCGGTTGCCGGCGCATCATCCAATCTCGTATCACAATTATAGGTCGCGCGATAAAAACGCCACCTAACGGTGGCTTGGGGAGGGCGCTCGGGTCTAAAGGTTTGATAGGCGGGTTCACTTTGAACCGCGTAGGCTGTGAGGTTCATCCCTTGCACATGAACTCGAAGGGCGTCGAAGTTCCGCTCCGCTGCCTTCGGAGAGCTGCGTCGCTTTTCGATCGCCACGAACTCGGGCATTTTCTGCAGCATGACTTTCCATGCTCCGCTCGAGGTTAGCGTACGGTTTTGAGCAGCTTTGTTCCGACCCCAGTAGCCACGTATTGCCGGCATATCACTCGCTTTGCTGCCCCGACCTCAATCCGATCGAGCAGGCCTTCGCCAAGAAAGCCATGATTGCAACCGAGGACGGTTCGGCACGGGGCAGCTCTAAAAAATCGAAATAATTGATCAGATCATTGCTGTTGCATCGGTGAATCGCCGTATTTAGCCTGCTGTCCAGCAGAGGCTGGCTTTCGCGAGCTGCTGTGGGAGGAGACAGTTATGAACCGTTCAATTCAAGTGACCGCGGCCCTTGCGGTGATGTCGCCGCTTTTATTCGCGGCTGCTCCGGTGAACGCAGCCGGCGCCGACCTTTCGGCCTCATGTCCTTCGCCGTTTATCGTCCAGCTTGACTGGTTCCCGCAGGCCGAGCACGGCTACCTTTTCAACGTGCTGGGCGACGGATACAAGATCGACACCAAGAACATGACCGCCCGCAGCAAGCTCGTCGCGGAAGGAAAAGATACCGGGATCGAAATAGAGCTGCGGTCAGGCGGCGCTCCGATCGCTGGTATGGGTACCAACAAAGTCATGTACACCGACCCCGCGATCCACATGGCGGTGCTGTCGCATTACGATCTGGCCCTCGGCTACCGCGTGGCGCCGATGATCTCCGTACTGGCGCCGTTCGAGAAGAACCCGGTCGGGATCATGTGGGATCCCCAGACCTATCCCGACGTGAAGACGATCAAGGATCTGAAAGACAAGAATATTGTCGTGAACGTGTCGCCATATGCGTCCTACCCGAAATATCTTGTTACCCTCGGGCAGCTTTCGGAAGCGCAGATCGACAGATCCTTCGACAGTTCACCGGCGCGCTTCATCGCGTCCAAAGGCAAGATCGCGCAGCAGGCTTTGGCGACGGTTGACCCCTATAACTATACGAAGATTTATACGGAATGGGGCAAGCCGATAAAATACCAGTTGATCGACGACGCCGGCTTCCACGCCTATTTCGAGACACTTGCCATACGTAGTGCCGACCTAGAAAAGCTGCAGCCTTGCCTGAAGCTGCTTATCCCGCTCCTGCAGCGGTCTGCGGTCGACTACATAAAACACCCCGAAGCGGCCAATGAGAAAATTGTCGATATGGTCAAGAAGATCAATAGTTATTGGCGCTACCCCATGGACAAGGCCGCCTATTCCGCGAAGGCGCAATTGGATCTCGGCATGGTATCGAATGGAAGCGACACCACCTTCGGCAATTTCGACAAGAAAGTGGTCGACGGGATGATGGATATCCTGCGCAGGAGCGGGGAGCGCCTGCCGGATGATTTGACCTCCGACAAGACCTACACCAACGAATTCATCGACAAGTCGATCGGGCTCAATTGAAGCTGGACGACATCGCTGCTTCTCCTGGTGTCAAGCCGATGGCGAATCCGCCTCCCGCCCGGGTAAGGTCGCTTTCGACCTGAGCCTGGGCGGCCGCCCGAACTCGCAAGCAAGGAGACCTGTCGTGTCGGCGCATTCCGGCTTCATACTCGCCAACGCTACCTTGATCACGATGGACGGCGGGCGCCGGGTGATCGATGACGGAGCCGTTGCCGTCATCGGGGATTCGATCGCGGCGGTCGGCAAGACAGCCGATGTCCTTAGACAGTTTCCCGAGCTTCAGGTCCATGATTACAGCAGGCATATCATCTCACCCGGCCTGATCGACACGCATGTCCATTTGAGCCAGGCCTTCTTCCGCGGCGTAGGCGAACGCAACGAACGCTCCGACAATTTCCACGAATGGCTTTACGGCCTGACGCTTCCCATGGAAGGGGCGATGACGCCGGAAGACGGCGCGGCGTCCGCATCTTTATGCATCCTGGAGATGCTGAAATCCGGGACGACGAGCTTCATCGAATGCATGACTTCGGAGAATCATGGATTCGACGGAATAGCCGAGACATGCGTGAACTCGGGCATCCGCGCGGCGCTCGGCAAGGTTGTCATGGATGTACCGGCCGCCTACCGGGACAAGGTCGGTTGGCCTATGTCGGCCTGGTTCGACCCCGACAGGACGATTTCCGATACCCTTGCTGCGTATAAGAAATGGAATGGCGCCGCAAATGGAAGGATCCAGGTCTGGTTCGGATGCAGGACCGCGGATGAAACGGCCAATCCCGATCTCTACAGGAATGTCGCGAAGATCGCCAAAGAGCGCGGCATGCGCCTCACGATCCATCATTCGGAACTGGAGAGCGACAATGCCTACGCGCGTCGCCTCGGCTATCGCAGCCACATGGAATTCGGCTACGATCTAGGGATTGTCGGACCGAACGCCGTCCTTGCCCATTGCACGGCGGCGGACGAGGAGGACATCAAGATCCTGGCCAAGGCCGGCGCATCGGTATCGACCAATGCGGCGAACAATGCTGTATCCGCGTGGGGGCCGACCCCGGTGGTCAACATGCTTGCCGAGGGCGTCAACGTGGCGCTCGGCTGTGACGGAACGGCCGGCGATGCCAACATGGATCTCCTGCGCGATCTGCGCGTGGTCTGTCATATCGCCCGCACCCATGCCAAGACCCGTAATTGCCTGCGCGCGGAAACGGTGCTCGAAATGGCGACCATTCATGGAGCGCGCGCGCTCGGTATCGCCGACCAGGTAGGTTCGCTGGAAGTGGGGAAAAAGGCGGATCTCATAACCATCGATACCGACGTACCACATCTTACCCCCATCTGGAGCCCGGTTGCCACGATGGTGTTCGCCGCGCAGGGAGCGGATGTCGATACGGTAGTGATCGACGGCAAGATCGTAGTGCGCAATCATGAGATCCTTACAATGGACGAAGAAGCGATCGTAGCGGATGCCCGCCTGCGAATGCCGGAAATTGCCAGACGCGCGGGGGTACCGGCGGCGCGGCCACGCTGGCCCGTCTTGTGAGCGTGCCCGCCCTCCCGAGCGACCCTGGTGTCGCGTCCGAGCAAGAGAGAGCTGCCATGAACATTTCCGCCAGAGCGGTAGGTGCCACGTATGGAGGACACGCGATGGCTTCGGCACATCCAGCCCTGATCTTCGATCGTATCGGAATGACGTATCCGAACGGTACGCAGGCGATTTCCGACGTCACCTTCCAGGTTCGGCCTGGCGAATTCGTCAGCATCGTCGGCCCCTCGGGGTGCGGCAAGTCCACGCTGCTCAAGATCGCGTCCGGCCTGATCAAGCATACTTCCGGCTCTGTTACCGTGGAAGAGGACAAGATTGGCTACGTCTTTCAAGACGCCACGCTATTGGACTGGCGGACCGTTGCGCAGAACGTCGAGCTCCCGGCGGAGCTTCACGGCATTCCACGCAACGAGCGGACGAAACTTGCACAGGCCGCGATCGATCTCGTGGGTCTGTCGGGCTTCGAAAAGCACTATCCGAAGTCCCTCTCCGGGGGGATGAAGATGCGCGCGTCGCTCGCAAGAACGCTGACGTTGAAGCCTTCCCTGTTTCTTTTCGATGAGCCGTTCGGCGCCGTCGACGAGATCACCCGCGAGCATCTCAACGAGGAGACACAGCGGCTTTTCGGCCAGGAACGCTTTGCCGGACTATTCATCACGCACTCGATCGGCGAAGCGGTGTTCATGAGCACGCGCGTTCACGTCATGTCGGCAAGGCCGGGGCGCATCGTCGCAAGCTTCGATGTTCCCTTCGAATATCCTCGAAACCCGCCACTCCGTTTCGACCCTGCATTCACGGAGCTCTCCGCCGAGATTTCCAGCGCGTTGAGGAGTGCCTACTAATGAGCAAGGCAGTAGCCGTTCCCGCCAATGGCACCCCGCCGGCGGACATTTCGAAGCCCAAGTCATTCGCGCGCCAGCTTGGCGAGACGATCATTCCGCCGATGATCCTGGGCTGCCTCCTCCTGATCGTCTGGTACATGATCAGCTATCTCATCCTCAACAGCACCAACCGCTTTCTGTTGAGTCCTCCGCACGAGGTCTGGCGTCTGGGTTTCGCCGACTGGGGCAATTTCTCCGAAATCCTGCTGTCGCTGTGGTCGAGCGCGCGCGTCGCGGCAATCGGCCTTTCGATCGCGATCTGCATCGCGATGCTGCTGGCCACCATCATGAGCCAGAGCAAGCTGATCGAAATCGCCGTCTTTCCCTACATGGTGGCGCTTCAGGCAATACCTTTGCTCGCCATCGTGCCGCTTATTTCCTTCTGGTTCGGTTTCGGACAGACATCACGTGTCGTCATCTGCGTTCTGATCTCGCTGTTTCCGATGCTGGTGAACACGCTATTCGGACTGCACAGCGCATCGCGGGGCGCCCATGATCTGTTTACCTTGCACAAGGCCAGCAGGTTGACGCGGCTCCGCAAGCTCATGCTGCCCGCCGCATTGCCGGCCATCTTTGCCGGTCTGCGCATTTCGGCCGGCCTGTCGGTTATCGGAGCCATCGTCGGTGACTTCTTTTTCGGCCGTGGCGACGTGGGCATCGGTCAGCGCCTGCGCGAATACGCCAACGAACTCGAAGGGGAGCAGCTTCTGGCGGCTGTCATCATGTCATGCTGCCTGGGTATCGCCGTGTTCCTTTTCTTCACATGGCTTTCGAAGGCTTCGATCGGCCACTGGTACGAAACGCGGTCGGCGGGCGACGATTGATCCCCGGCCGGACTGCGGAAGAGGCAGGGAGCGGCCGCGTCGCCGCCCCGGTTCTCCTTCGGGCCAAAATTCCGACCGTGAGGGGTCCAACAGAATGCCAAGACTGAAAGTATTGCTGTCGACTTTCCGGGAAGCCGTCCATCAGAAGAAGGCGTTGGATGTGGCTCCCGCCGGCCTCGATATTGAAATCTGCTCGCGGCCGACGCGGGACGAACTGGCAAGGCGCCTGCCTCATTTCGACGTCTTGATCACGGAGAGGCAGGGGGAGGTGGATGCCGCGGCAATTGCCGGCGCCGGCCAATTGCGGCTTATTCAGCGTCTGGGCCGTATGACGCACGACATCGACTTGGAAGCTGCGAAGCGCGCAGGCATACCGGTGTGCAACTGGCCGCTGCAGAGCTGCGCAATGGTCGCCGAGCATACGATGATGCAACTCCTGACCTTGGCCAAACGCTTCCGGGAATGTGAAGATATCTTGCGCCAGGGGGCCGAATACGAAGCGCCGCCCCGCAAGTGCGATGGGAACTATTTCCTGATCAACTGGACGGGGCGACGGAATATTCGCCCGGTCATCGGCTCCACCGTCGGGATCGTCGGGTTCGGCGAAGTCGGCGCCGAGCTCGCGATGCGCCTGAAACCATTCGGCTGCCGGATCCTCTACAACAAGAGGACGCGTCTTCCAGCCGCGGTCGAGGAACAGTTCGGCATCAGCTATGCGGACAGCGATTCGATCCGGGCGGAAAGCGATTTCCTCTGCCTGCTGCTTCCACATATTGCCGGAGAGGAGCCGCCGATAGGGCGTGATTTCATCGGGGGCATGAAGGATGGAGCCTGCCTGATCTCCGCCGGCTCGAGTTCCACCTTGAACGAAGCGGCGGTCGCGGAAGCTTTCCGCGATGGAAAGCTCTCGGGCGTTGCGACCGATGGCTGGGCCTGGGAGCCGCTTTTGCCGGGCAATCCATTGCTGGAACTGGCCGAGCAGCCGGATGCGAATATTGCCTTCACGCCTCATACGGCCGGCGGCTCGCTTACCCCGGCCGACATTAGTGCCAACAGGCGACGGGAATGGCAGAACGTCGAAAGGTTGATGAGGGACGAACCGTTGATAAACAGGGTCGTCTGAAGGCGACGTCCGGCGCTCTAGCTTGTAATATGCAGGAAGAAGCTTTGTGCGGCAGGGCTCAACGTGCGCTCGCGCAATGTGAGGGCCACGACGTTCCTGGAAGCCACCTGGTCGGTTATGGGCCGCATAACGATGTTGACCATGGGCGACAGGCCCTTTGATCCCGCAGGCAGGATCCCGATCCCGAGCCCTTCGTTGACCAGCGCAAGCAACGTTGCGGAGAAACGGACGCTGAATTGGCGTCGGGTGGCGACGCCATTTACTTCCAGCAATTGGTCGATGCGCCGCTGGAGAGGATTTTCAGAAGTAAGCGTGATGAAGGAACGATTGTCGAAGTCCGCCCAGTCCACCGCCTTTCTCTGCGCCAACGGATCGTCCGCCGGACAGAAAAGCGCCAGGTGATCGGCGAAGAGCTCGTGTTCATTGATTTCCTGCTCCCGAAACCGGCTGGTGCCGACGCCGATGTCGGCCTCGCCGTTCAGCAGGAGCGTGCGGATCTCGTCTTCGGATACGTCCCGCAAGTCAACGCGGATTTCGGGATGTATCCGCATGAAGCTCGCGATACGGCTTGGAAGGTATGTTGCCGCGAGAACGGTGGCTGAGGCGATGGTCACGCGCCCCGTCTTGAGCGCGGTTATGTCGACCATCGATTCAACTGCGCTGTCGACACGTTCGAGAATGTCGAGCGCGAGCGGCAATAGTCGCCGGCCGGCGTCGGTCAACCCTACGAAGCGCGTATGCCGGTCAAACAGGTTCGTTCCGAGCTGCCCCTCCAACTCCTTGATGAGAATGCTTACGGCGGATTGCGTGAGATTGACCGCCTCCGCAGCCAAACGGAACCGACCGCAGTCCGCGACGGCGACGAACGTTCTCAGTTGTTTCAGGGTGACGTTGGCCACGATAGCTGTTCCCCAACGGCGGGCATTCTATTGAGCTAAACTCATCAATCAATGGTTTTTTTGAATTTGTCTAATTGATCTCAAGACGAGATATTGGCCCCGGCCTTCAGCCGTTCCGGCGGGATTCCGCATTCAAGGGCACGACGATGGAATCATATATTGCCGAATGGCTGAACCTCGCTTTGAGATGGTTGCATGTGATAACCGCCATCACCTGGGTCGGCTCGTCATTCTATTTCAACCGTATCGACCGCTCGTTCCGACCACCCGTGCCGCCCGTCGATAGGGTAAGCGGCCAACTCTGGTCGATCCACGGCGGCTCCATATACAATTACAGCCGCTACCCGCTTGGACCGGGTTATGTGCCCGAAAGGCTCAAATGGTCCAAATGGGAATCGCTGAGCACCTGGGTTTCGGGCGCTGGCCTGCTGGCGGTTGTCTACTGGTGGGGCGCTAGCATAAACCTCGTGGCCGGAGGGGCCGACAGCCTTGGTCCCGCTGCAGCCATCCTCGCATCCATCGCGTCAATCATCGGCGGGTGGGTGGCTTACGACGTGCTGTGCCGCGTGATCGCGAGCGACAAGGTGCTGTCTCTCGTCATCGCCGTTCTGATTTCGGCAGCCATCTGGGGCTTCACGCATCTGTTCAGCGGGAAGGCAGCCTATCTTCATGCCGGTATCGTCATGGCAACGATCATGGCCGGCAATGTCTGGTTCGTCATTCTCCCCGGCCAGAAGAAGATGCTGGAGGCCATGCGGGACGGAACGATCGATAAATTTGACGTTGGCGCGGATGCGAAGCGACGGAACTATCACAACAACTACCTGACCTTGCCGGTCGTTTTTGCAATGATCGCAGGGCATTTCCCGATGACCTACGGCCACCCATACGCTTGGCAGGGCTTCATATTGATAAGTGGTGCGGGCGTCGCGATCCGTCACTTCTTCAATACGATGCATGCCGGCAATGCGCAGCCGCGTTGGATAGCGGCCGGCATCGCGCTCGGCGTGGCAGCAATGGTCCTGTTGGCGCCCCCCAACCTTCTCGACAGGCAAGGGTCGATTTCTGGGTCCGGCAACGTCGATGTCTCCAGAGTGGCTGCGGTGCTTCAGACGCGCTGCGCGGTTTGCCATGCGCAGAAGCCGACCATGGAAGGTTTCACCGAAGCCCCCAAAGGCCTCGTCCTCGACTCGATCGAAAAGGCTGCGCCAAACGCTCAAAAGATCCAGCAGATGGCTGTCGTGACGAACGTCATGCCGCCCGCCGACTTGACCGGAATGACCGAAGACGAGCGCAAGCTGCTCGCCCAATGGATCGCAGCCGGAGCACCCGTCAAATGATACAGCAATCGAAAGACCGGGGTGGAGCGGGGGATCCGCGGGTTGCAGGGCCGGAACGCGACTTCGTAGGCTATGGGGAGACGCCCCCCCATCCCCGGTGGCCGGGCGACGCACGGATCGCGATCAATTTTGCCGTCAATATCGAGGAAGGTTCGGAATATTCGCCCCTCGACGGCGATCCAAAAACCGACATGGCGCTTACCGAAGGCGAGGGCATGGACACCGGCATCGCCGGGCGGGACCTCGCCGCCGAGTCCATGTATGAATACGGAAGCCGCGTGGGCATCTGGCGGATCATGCGCCTGTTCGAGGAGCGTGCCCTTCCCTTCACGGCTTTCGCCTGCGCCGTAGCGCTCGAACGGCATGGAATTTTAGCGAAGAGGCTCCGCGAGAGCACCGTCGATATCTGCTGTCATGGATACCGATGGGAAAAACACTGGCTGCTAAGCCCCGAAGAGGAGCGGCGCCATATCCGTCGGGCCATAGAAAGTCTGGAGAGGACGGTCGGGCGCGCGCCGGAAGGGTGGTGCTGCCGCTATGGTCCCAGCGTCCATACGCGCGAATTGCTCGCGGACGAGCCGGCGATCACCTACGATTCCGACGCCTATAACGACGAGCTGCCTTATTGGGCGGCGGTCAGGGGCAAGCCGCATCTCATCGTTCCCTATTCCCTGGTGACGAATGACTGCAAGCTGGTGCCGCGCGGCATCCAGACGGCAGACGAGTTCTTTTCGTTGCTGGCCGACGCCTTCGACCAGCTCTACGAGGAAGGCGAAAGCGCACCGAAGCTGCTCAATATCGGGCTTCATCCGCGCATGGTGGGACACCCGGGCCGCGCCCGAGGCCTGGCGCGCTTTCTCGATCATATCGGCAAACACGAGCGGGTCTGGGTGGCAAGGCGCTCCGACATAGCCGACCATTGGCGACGCCAGTTTCCGCCTGAGAGGGCTGGTTAGGTCATGGCTCTTCCGGAGGCCCCCCTCGTTCGCCAGCCGGGCAGGCTCCCGTCCAGCCGCCCCGTCCTTGCCTTCCTGGGCGCGGGGCGTGGAGAGGTGGTTCCTGTTGCCTGGCTGGATGCGGCGGCAGCAAGGCAACGCGGTGCCGGTTTGCTCGGGGAGGCAGGCATGGCGCTGTCGGCCGTGGCGGACGGTGACGGCGACCGGCCGGTGCTTTTCGTGGCGCTTCCGGAAAACGACGATCCGCAGGCGCTGCGTACAAGAGCGGCCGAGGCCGTCGCCCTGCTGACCGCCCGGGGCATGACGGCCTGCACGATCGTCTTGCCCGACATTACGAAGCCTAAGGTGCAGGCTATCGCCGAAGGGGTGTTCTCGGCCAATTACCGGTTCGAATCGTCGGGACACGCCCGTGATCCGCGCGGAAAGCTCGACGATCTGGACTTCATGGCGGCCGACGAAAAAGGGATCGTCGCCGACGGACTGCATGCCGGTTGGCTGACCAGCCTGGCCGTTCTCTCGGCGCGTCGCCTCGCGACGGAGCCGGCTAATGAACTCACCCCGCCGGCTTTCGTGGAGCGCTGCCGCGATCTCGCCGGGCAGGCCGGGTTCCGACTAACCGTAATGGGGCGCAAGGAACTCGAAGCTGCCGGAATGGGAGGGTTGCTCACGGTCGCGGCCGGCAGCCGTTACGAACCGTTCCTGGTGCGGATGGACTGGCGGCCGCCCGAAGCGCCCGAGGACATGCGTCCGTTGGTGCTGGTCGGCAAGACGGTGACTTTCGACAGCGGCGGCATTTCGCTGAAGAAAGCCGAAGACATGGACCATATGAAAGCCGACATGGGCGGCGGGGCGGCGGTTTTCGGCGCCATGGTCCTGGCCGGCAAGCTCAGGCCGAGCTTCCCCGTCACCGCCATCTTCGCCGTCGTGGAGAACATGCCCGGTCCGGGCGCTATGCGGCCGAGCGATGTGATCCGGATGGCCAGCGGCGCGACGGTCGAGATCATCAACACCGACGCCGAAGGTCGCCTGATCCTGGCGGACGCGCTCTACACTGCCGCCCGACTGGCCCCCGCGGCGGTCATCGATCTCGCGACATTGACGGGTGCGTCCCTCGGCATTTTCGGCCCGATCGGAACCGCTACCTTCGCCAACGACGATGTTTGGTTCGAGCGATTGGCGCGCGCCGACAGGCTTGCCGGAGAAAAGATCTGGCGCCTGCCGCTGTGGCCGGAATACCGGAAATTCCTTGAAAGCCCGGTCGCCGATCTGCGCAATTTTTCCACGACCGGACAGAACGGCAGCACGCCGGTCGCAGCGGCGTTCCTGTCCCATTTCGTGGGTGCGCATCCCTGGCTGCACCTCGACATCTACAATACCTGCTGGAACCGTCACGACACGCCGCTGATGCCGCAAGGGCCGACAGGCAGCGGTTCGCGGGTGCTGGCGCAACTGCTCCTCGATCTCGAGGGCGATTTGAAATCCCAAGACCACAATCCAGGATGGCCGATATGAAAGGAACAAGTATGGGCAAGCAGATCGTTTATTCGCCCAAAGTCCTGACTTCACCGAACCCGCATTCGCAGGCAACGCTGGCGGGCAATCATTTCTACACCGCTACGGTCGCGCTTGACGTGAACGGCAAGGTCGTCGGGGTAGGCGACATCGAGGCCCAGACCACCCAGGCGCTCACAAATCTGACCCATCTCTTGGAGGCGGCCGGCGGCACGATCGACGATGTCGTCCGCGTCATGATCTACCTATCCGACATGCGCTACTTCCAGGGCATGAACAACGCCTACAAGAAGTTCTTCTTCGGCAATTCGCTTCCTTCGCGCGCAACGGTCACCGGAAGTTTCGGCATGCCCGAGCTGCTGGTCGAGTTCGACGTCATCGCCTACATCGACAATCCAAAAGTGAATTGACATGGAGCTTTGGCAGCTCGGCATCGCGGAAACCACGGCGGGTTATCGGGGCGGCAAGTTCACGCCTGAAGACGTTCTGGACGAGACCCTGGAGCGGCTCGCCAAGGTCAATCCGATCCTTAATGCCGTGGTCACCGAAGACGAGCAGGAGGCGCGCCAGCTCGCCCGCCAAAGCACGCTGAGATGGAAGACCGGAACCCCGCGCAGCGCGCTTGACGGGGTCTTCATAACCGTCAAGGACAACATCCCGGTTCGGGGCCTTCGCTGCACCTGGGGCAGCCGCACCTATGCGGATTATGTGCCCGAGCGCGACGAGTGGCCGATCGCGCGCCTGCGCGACGCCGGCGTCGGCATATTGGGCAAGACCAACGTACCGGAATTCACCTTGCAGGGGTACACCGACAACCTCGTCTTCGGGGCCACCGGCAATCCCTGGAACCCGGACCTCACGCCTGGCGGATCGAGCGGCGGTGCCGTCGCGGCGGTGGCGAGCGGCATCGGCGTGGCGGCCATGGCAACCGATGGAGGCGGCTCCATCCGCCGACCGTCCGCCCACACCGGCCTCTACGGGCTGAAGCCAAGCCCCGGCCTCGTGAGCCGGATCGACGGACTGCCTCCGCTGCTCGGCGATTTCGAGACCATGGGTGTCATCGCCCGCTCGCCGGGCGATCTGCGGGCGATCCTGTTCACAGCCGCGCATCGCCATCCGGCGGACCGTCCCGCCTTCGCGTTTTCCGACGAGGAACGCCGTACTGTCCCGGCAGCGAAGGGGCGCCAGCGTATCCTCTATGTGCCTCGCTTCGGTGATTTTCCCGTGGATCCGGAGATTGGCGACAGTGTCGACGGCGCGGCGCGTCTGTTGGAGCGGATGGGCCACAGCATCGAAATGGGCGAGGTACCATTCGATGTCGACCGGCTGAATGCGATATGGAATCTGATCGGTCCCGCAGGACTTGCCTGGTTGGTCGATAGCCACTCGCTCGACACCAGCCTCATGTCGCCTTCCCTGTTGCCAATGGTCGAAACCGGACGCAAGGCCAGCGCGACCGCTTACCTGCAACTCCTTGCGGACGTCCAGTCGTTGCGAAACGAGCTTGTGCTGCTGTTCGAGCACCACGACTTCATCCTGACCCCGTCGGTCGCCGCCCTTCCGTGGCCGAAATCGCAAAGCCACCCCGAGACCATCGACGGCGTCGCGGCCGGCCCGCGGGGACATGCCGTATTCACGCCTTTCGTCAATGCCGGCGGCCTGCCGGCGATAAACCTTCCTACCGCGCCATCCGCTGCCGGCCTGCCGATCGGCTGCCAACTCGTCGGCCCCTTCCGCTCCGACCTCCTGCTCGTTTCGCTGGCCGAGGCGTATGCGGAGGAATTCGGCCCCTACGCATGGCCGGACCTGTAGCATGAACGCCTTTTCAGCCGAGGCGGCGGCGGCCTTTCTCGCAGAACATTTCGATCGCCGCACGAAAGGCGCGTCGCTTCTTGCCGCTCCTGCGACCCGTGCCGATTCCTATCGGGTGCAGGACCTGATGATGGCGACCCTCGGCCGTGCATGTGGATGGAAAGTCGGGCTGGCAAAGCCGGATGCCGAGCCTTATTGCGCGCCGCTTCCCGCCTCGCGACGGCTGGAGAATGGAGAGGTCTACAAGCGCTACGAAGGTGTTGCGCGGCTGGAGGCCGAGCTTGGCCTGAGGCTTGGCCGCGACGTACCGGCCGAAGCGGCCGACCTTGGCAGGGCCGAGTGTGCCGAACTCATCGACGCCGTCGTTCCCACCATAGAAATCCTTGAGTCACGGTTGGTCGAGCCACAGGCGGGAGACGCACTCTGGAAACTGGCCGATCTGCAGGCGAATGGCGGCGTGATATTGGGCGAGCCGGCGCCCTGGAGGAAGCAGGACCTGGGTCGGGTATCTCTCGCCATCGGTGCGGATGGGCTTCAGCACCCCACCGATGCCGCGCACCCGTTCGGCGACCCGCTCGACCTGGTCTGCTGGGTCGTCCGTCATGTATCGCGCCATCGCGGCGGGCTAAGGCGCGGCGACGTTGTCATCACGGGAAGCTATTGCGGCATCATAACCCTGGAAAGTCCGCAACATTTTACCGCGACGTTTCCAGAGTATGGGGCGGCGTCAGTAAACGTTGTCTGATAATTACGAATTTTACAATTGTTACCGAGATTAATTCAATGGATTTGTCAATCGGACCTCACGATACTGCGGCGTCCGACGTGCCTCGCGGGAGAAGACAGTGAACAGAACCGGTCGCCATTTTCTTCAGATTCCCGGGCCCTCGCCAGTGCCCGAAGCCGTTCTCGCCGCGACTGCGCGCCAGGTCATCGACCACCGCAGTCCGGAATTCGGCGAGTTGGGGACGAGGGTTCTGACCAAGATCAGGAAGATCTTCAAGACCGGGCATGACGTCGTCATCTATCCGGCCTCGGGCACCGGGGCGTGGGAGGCAGCGCTCAGCAACACGCTGTCGCCCGGCGACAAAATCATGACTTACGAGACAGGGCACTTCGCCTCCCTATGGGCGAAACTCGCCAGGAAGATCGGGCTCGTGCCCGTTATTGCGGGAGAGAATTGGCGGGCAGGCGTGGACGCCAATGCCATCGAGGCCGAGCTTCGCAAGGATACGCAACGCGAGATCAAGGCGGTGTGCGTGGTCCACAACGAGACTTCGACGGGATCGACCACTGTGATCAAGGAGGTGCGCGACGCGATCGACGCCGCCGGCCATCCCGCGCTGCTGATGGTCGACAGCATTTCCGGCCTGGCTTCCGCCGACCTGCGCATGGACGAATGGGGTGTCGATGTGGTCGTGGCAGGGTCGCAGAAAGGATTGATGCTGCCCCCCGGCCTTTCTTTCAACGCCGTCGGCCCAAAGGCGCTGGCTGCTTCCAAATCATCGGGCATCCGTCGTTCCTATTGGGACTGGGGCGAGATGCTGGCCATGAACAGGACCGGCTATTTCCCCTATACGCCGGCGACCAACCTGTTGTTCGGCCTCGATACCGCGATCGATATGCTGCTGGCCGAGGGGCTGGAAAACGTGTTTGCCCGCCATAAGCGCATGGGAGAGGCGACACGCCGTGCGGTCCAGTCCTGGGGGCTGGAAAACCTTTGCGCATCTCCGCGCCATTTTTCGCCCGTGCTCACGACCGTGATGATGCCCGAAGGCCATAGCGCCGATGCCTTCCGGCGCAAGGTTCTGGAGAATTTCAACATGTCGCTCGGGTCCGGCCTGTCCAAGGTCGCCGATCGCGTGTTCCGTATCGGCCATCTGGGAGAGATCAACGAACTGACGCTGGTCGGCACGCTGGCCGGCTGTGAGATGGGCTTCGAACTGGCCGGCGTCCCCCATCAGAAGGGCGGCGTCGACACGGCCATGCGCTATCTCGCGGAAACGAGCGCGGCATAGACGCTGGATCTCCCGTCGCTTCCTACGCATGCCTGCCTGTGTCGTCGATCAAACCCACGCTGAAAGCTTGGCGATCTGAAACGCGTGAAATGGAGACTGCTAGATGATTGATACGAAATTACTGGAATTGAGCGATGCACGCGCCGTCCTCGAGGCTGCCAAGCAGGAGGCCGCTGCGAATGGCTGGAAGGTAAGCGTGTCGGTAGTCGATGCCGGCGGCTATCCCATCCTGTTTGAACGCATGGACGGGGCCGCGCCGGCGACTGCCCGCATCGCCTTCGAAAAATCACGTACGGCAGCGATCTTCCGTGGCCCGACCGGACCCATGGAAGACCGCATCGCCGGGCGCCTGGCGATGCTGGCGTTGCCGGGCATCACACCGGTAATGGGCGGCGTCCCTCTCGTAGCCGGAGGCCAAACCGTGGGCGGCATCGGGATATCGGGCCTGGCGCCTCAGCAGGATCATCAGGTTGCGGAGGCAGGTGCCAAGGCCGTCAGGTAGACCGGTTGCGGGCCGGTGCCGCGCCGGTATCGGTCTGAATCAGCTCGTCCAGGAACCGGATGATGTGGATGGCATCCCGGCCTGCACCGTCGTGGATCTGGTGCCGGCAGCTCGTGCCGTTGGCAACGATCACGTCATCGGGTCCCGTCTTTCGGACCTCCGGCAGCAAGGTCAGTTCGCCCATCGCCATCGACACGTCGATGGTTTCGGCACCGTAGCCGAAGGCCCCCGCCATGCCGCAACAACTTGAATCGATCACGCGCACGTCCAGCCCCGGTATCGCTCCCAGCAATTTCTCGAGTGGAGCCAGCGCGTCCATAGACTTTTGATGACAATGCCCGTGGACGCGGGCAACCCTGCCGCCCTGATCGCGGATTCCGAGCAAGTCGGCGATGCGCCCAGCGTCGGGTGCAAGCAGTTCGTCGAACAGTAGGCTCGCTTCGGCCAGTGCCTTGAAATCCTCGGGGGGCAGCAGGCTTTCATATTCGTCGCGAAATGTGAGAAGGCATGACGGCTCCAGCCCGACAATGCGTGCGCCGGCGCGAACATAGGGAAGCAGCATCGCGGCGCTCCGCTCCGCTTCCTTGCGCGCCTCTTCGACCATGCCGGCAGACAGGAACGTCCGGCCGCAGCAAGGCCCCCGCCCCCCGTCGGCCGCTTGTGCATGATGAACCCGATAGCCGGCAGCGCCCAGCACGCGCACCGCGGCATCGAGGTTCTCGGCCTCGAAATGGCTGTTGAACGTATCGGCGAACAGCACGATGTCCCGGCCGTCGCCGGCCACCGGCCCGGCGGATGTGCGGGACGGAGCATCCCATGTGCGTCTCCAGACAGGGAGGGTTCGGCGCGCGCTGAAGCCCAGCATCCGCTCGGACAGTTTGGCTGCAAACGGCACCCGGTTCCGCAAATTGATCAGCGGCGCTAGACGCCCGGCGTGTCTCGCATAACGCGGAAGGTAGGCGATCAGCCGCTCGCGCAGCGGTAGTCCGTGCCGTTCGTAATATTGGTGCAGGAATTCGATCTTGAGCTTGGCCATGTCGACTCCGGTCGGGCATTCCCGCCGGCAGCCTTTGCAGGAGACGCAGAGATCCAGAGAGGCTTTCATCTCCGCGGAAGTAAAGGCGTCTGCCCCCAACTGACCCGACATGGCGAGGCGGAGGGCGTTGGCTCTCCCGCGCGTGACATGCCGCTCGTCGCGCATGACCCGGTACGACGGGCACATGGTACCGCCCGAAAGCTTGCGGCATGTCCCGTTATTGTTGCACATTTCGACAGCGCCGCCGAAGCCGCCAAAGGCGGACCAGTCCAGAATGGGCGTCGCGGGCTCGGTAACGCGATAGGATGGAGCAAATCGCATGAGCGAGCGGTCGTCCATCTTGAACGGGCGGACGATCTTGCCCGGGTTGAGCCGGTTATTCGGGTCGAAACCCTGCTTTACGGCCTCGAAAACAGCCGTCATCCTCCTGCCGAACATCGGCTCGATGAACTCGGATCTCGAGATACCGTCGCCATGCTCTCCCGAGAAGGATCCCTTGAATCTCTTGACCATATCGCAGGCTGTCTCTGCAAGGGCACGCATGGTTGCAATATCCGCAACGTCCTTCATATCGAGGATAGGGCGGACGTGGAGGCAGCCGACGGACGCATGCGCGTACCAGGTGCCACGTATGCCATTGCGTGCAAAGAGCTCCGTCATAGCATCCGTATAGTCGGCGAGGTGTTCAAGCGGGACGGCGCAATCCTCGATAAAGGAGACCGGCTTTCGGTCGCCTCGCATCGACATCATGATGTTGAGACACGCTTCCCGCATGCCCCAAACGAGCTTTTGACTGTCGGGCTGGGTTATTTCGACAACGGCATCGGGAAAGCCGAGGTCCGCCATGCATTCGTCAAGGCGCTGCAGATCGATAGCCAGGGATGCCTCGTCCGCCCCGGCGAATTCGACCAGCAGAAGGCAATCGGGCGTACCACGCGTGATCGCGGCCAATGTGTTGCGAAACAGCGGAATGTCGCGGCCAAGCGTAAGGATGTTGTTGTCCACCAGTTCGACCGCCGTCGGCCCCAGATCGACGAGGCTGGCGGTCGCTTCCATGGCCGAGCGGAAGCTCGGAAAATGACATACCCCCATCACCCGCCCGGCAGGCAGCCGCGCCAGCTTCAACGTCAGTTCGGTCGTCACCGAAAGTGTGCCTTCGGACCCGACCAGCAATCCCGCGGGGTTCGCGGGCTTCCTGATCAGTTCGTCGAGATTGTAGCCGCCGACCCGCCTCTGGACCTTCGGGAAGGTGCGCTCGATCTCCCCGGCTTCGGCATGGGCGACCGCGAGCAGCCGTTCCAGGGTATCGGCGATACGGCCGTGCACGCTTGAGGCGCTCGGGGAGCGTCCGAAGCGGAAAAGTTCCCCCTCCGCATCGACAGCTTCGATGGCCAGCACGTTGTCGACCATCTTTCCATAGCGCATCGAGCGGGCGCCCGAGGAATTATTCCCGGCCATGCCGCCTAACGTGCAGCGACTGGCGGTCGATGGCTCCACCGGGAAGAAAAGCCCATGTCGGCGCACTACGCTGTTCAACTGTTCCAGAACAGTGCCAGGACGAACGATCACCGTCCCGGCTTCCAGATCAAGGTCGAGGATGCCGCTGAAATGCCTGCTCATGTCGAGCACCAATCCCGCGCCGATCGGCTGGCCGTTCTGCGAGGTTCCCGCGCCGCGCGCTATGATCGGGACACCGAACTCGGCTGCAGCCCCCAGACAGGCCTGCACGTCGGCCACATCGCGGGGGAAGACGACGCCCACCGGAAAAATCTGATAGATCGATGCGTCGGTCGCGTAGAGGCCTCTCGTCAGCGCGTCGAACTTGACTTCTCCACGAACATCGCGAGCCAGCCGGCGCTCCAAACCGACGTGCCGCGTCCCAATGCCGACCCTGGCTTCGCTCATGATTACCCCAAAGACACTAGAAGCGGCTGTCCGCACACCGGAAAGGCTCGATCCGGCATATCATCGCCTGTCGAGAAGCACGTCGCGCGCAAGCCGGATGTTGAAGGCGATGATCGCATCTGCGGCCTTGCCTGCCCGGCCCGGATCACCCGCAGCAATGGCTCTCGCCAGTTCTCCGTGCAATCCCGCCGTCTCGCTAAAATCGGTTCGATGACGATGCCGGAAATAGAAGCGCCGGGACTGTCCCTGAAGCAGGCCCGACATCCTTGCAAGGTAGACATTGCCCGACGCTTCGCAGAGGAGCCCGTTGAACTCACGGTCGACGTGCATGAAGAGCCGTTCGTCGGCAACGCTTCGTGCTTCATCGAACAGGACCGCAATTTCAGCGATGCGCATCCGCTGGCTATCCGACGCTCGCGACGAAACGATATCCGCAATCAACACATCAAGCGGCCTGCGCGCTTCCATCAGCTTCAGATAGTCGTCGACCGTAATGTCGGAGACCAGGACTCCCCGCTGAGGCAGTATCTGGACAAGACCCTCCCCTGCCAAACGCTGCAAGGCCTCGCGAACGGGCGTTCGCCCCATCCCCAACAACTCAGCGAGTGCTCCTTCGGAGAGAGCCTTGCCGGCCGGAAGCTCGCCGACGACAATCTTTTCCTCGATGGTCTGATAGGCTCGTTCGGAAAGCGGCACCTCGCCGCGCGTGCCCCTCGCCTTGCGCCTACTCGGCATTCGAACCCCGATATCCCTGTCGCTGCCTCGGCTGGTATCAGCCTCTTTACGGGTCGCGTTCACCGCCGCGACCATATCCGCCTGTACCATCATCCTCAATGGCCTTGTCATTTGACGACCACTAACATATTTGTAGTCGCTTAGTGAAGTGTCCTATCGGCAGAAGGCGATCGACATGGCCGGCGATGCGCGAGGAACCATTGAACGCAGCTTCGATGCGCTGGTCGTCGGCGGCGGGGCAGCGGGCGTCGCCGCCGCCGTGACGGCGGCGCGGGCGGGTTTGAGCGTCTGCCTGATTGAGCGCTACGGTTTCTGTGGAGGCGGCGCGGTCGCCGGTCTCTCGGGCACTATCTGCGGTCTTTACGAGGCCAGCGACGACAACGAAGCGGAACCGCGCAAGGTGGTCCACGGCTTCGTGGACGAATTCATCTTCGAACTCGAACGGCGCGGCGGGCTGACCGCTCCCGTGCGCTACGGCAAGACATATACGCGCGTTCACGATCCGCTCGTCTGGCGCGAGACCGCAGACAAGTTCCTGGCGGATTCCGGCGTGGAGGTCCTGTTCCACACAACCGTGACCGGCGTCATCCAGGACGGGGACCGCCTGCTCGGCGTAGAGGCCTATAGCAAGGAAGGCACGCTTCGACTGCGCGCCGGCATTACGATCGATGCTAGCGGCGACGCCGATGTGGTCGCGATGGCCGGCCTTGGGAGCTTCGTCGGAGCCGATGGCCAGGTACAGAACCCGACAATGATTTTCCGGCTGATGGGCGTCGACACGGACCGTTTGTTCGGCGCCTATGGCAAAGACACGATCATGCCCGCTGAGATCACGGATTTGATCGCCACCCAGAACCGTTCTGGCCGATACAGCCTGCCCAGGACGAAAATCTGGGTGTTTCCAACGACCCGGCCGAACGAACTGCTGTGCAACTGCACGCGTATCATCGGGTCGGACGGCCGTGCGCTCAACACGCTCTATGCGCGGGACTTCACGGAGGCTGAAGTTCTCGGTCGCAAGCAGGTGCGCGAATATGCCCGCTTCTTCCACGACCATGTCACGGGCTGCGAGCAGAGCTTCGTCAATGATACCGGCGTCCAGGTCGGCATACGTCAAACGCGCCAGGGCCTCGGACGCTACGTGCTGAAGAACGAGGATGTGCTGACCAGCGCGAAATTCTCCGACGGTATCGCCCGCTCGCCATGGCCGATCGAGCTGCATGCGGGCGAAAAGCCGCGTGTGCACTGGTTGCTGAATGACTTCTACGAGGTGCCGTATCGATGCTTCATCCCCGAGCGCGGCGATGGGTTGCTATTCGCGGGCCGCTGTCTTTCGGCCGAGCATGAGGCGGTGGCCTCGGCGCGGGTTACCGCGCAGTGCTTTTCC
The DNA here is from genome assembly GCF_031656215.1 of Mesorhizobium koreense. Taxonomy (NCBI): domain Bacteria; kingdom Pseudomonadati; phylum Pseudomonadota; class Alphaproteobacteria; order Hyphomicrobiales; family Phyllobacteriaceae; genus Mesorhizobium; species Mesorhizobium koreense. The sequence goes on from NZ_CP134228.1 coordinate 1,327,767, forward strand.
TACGGCCAAGCCATAGGCCACGCCGCCTCGATCGCGGTCGACGAGCAGATTCCTGCAAGCAGCATCGAAGGCTCGCGCATCAGGATGGGCCTCAACAGAATGGGAGCCAGGCTCGATGAGTAGAACGAGGCGGCCGATCCGCAGCAATTTCGAGCCGGGCAGTACGCGGTGGGCCGTGCGCCGCGCCCAGTGGATCGCGATGGGTATCGACGAGAAGGATTTCTCCAAACCGAAGGTCGCAATCGTCAACACGTCGAGCAAACTGTCCGTCTGCTACCAGCATCTGGACAGGCTTGCGGCGCGAGTTGAAACGGCAATCCGCGACAGCGGTGGGCTGCCCTTCGAGGTTCGCACGGCCGCGTCATCCGATTTCGTCACCAGTGCGGGCCGGCAAGGCCGGTATCTCATGCCGACGCGCGATCTCATGTCGTTCGACGTAGAGGTTCAGATCGAGGGTGCGGAACTGGACGGGATGGTCCTTCTGTCGTCCTGCGACAAGACCACGCCTGCACATCTGATGGCGGCCGCGCGTCTCGACATCCCTTCGATCGTAGTGGCTTGTGGCTACCAGCTCGGTGGCAGCTGTGGCGGAAAATCGGTCGATATCGAGACGCTCTACAATTCCGTCGGCAGCTACAAGGCGGGCGAGATCGACCTTGAGCAACTCACCGAGATGAGCCGCGTGGCGATCATGGGCCCCGGTGTATGCGCCGGCCTCGCTACCGCGAATTCCATGCATGTCATGGCCGAGGCGCTCGGCATGACTTTGCCGGGTAATACCCCGATCCGCGCCAGCTCGGATCGGTTGAACGAGATCTGCAACGCTGCCGGACGCCGCATTATGGAAATGGTGGAAGAGGATCTAAGACCTCGCGACATCCTGACGCCCCCGGCTTTCCGCAATGCCGTCCGTATAGCCGTGGCCCTGGGTGCCTCGGTCAATGTGGTGCGCCATCTGGCAGCGATCGCGCAAGAGGCCGAACTCGAGCTCGATGTCGTCGCAGAGGTGGAAAAGGCGGCGGCCCAAACACCGCTGATCGCCCGGATACGGCCGAACGGCGGCACGCGTATCGAGGATTTCGAGGCGGCCGGCGGCTGCATGGCAGCGCTCAAGGTGCTGGAGCAGGTTTTGGAGATCGACGCGGTAACGGTGAGCGGCAAGACGATCGGCCAACTGATCTCGAGCGCGGAAACGCCGAATTCACCACATCTTGCCAGTCTGGATTTCCCTTTCTCGACAGACCCCGGCCTGGCGATCATACGCGGCTCGCTGGCTCCAGATGGCGCGGTGGTCAAGATCGCGGCTGTCCCCGATCAAACCCGCCGTTTCTCCGGAAAGGCGCGGGTGTTCGAGAACGAGGCCGACGCCATCGAGAGGCTCGCTCCAACCCATCCGCAGCATATCGAGAGAGGTGACGTCGTCGTGCTGCGCATGATGGGACCTAAAGGCGGACCCGGCACCGTGTTCGCCGCCAGCTTCATGGCCGCCTTGCAAGGCACGGACCTGGCAGGCGTCGTCGCGGTCGTCACCGACGGGGAACTGTCGGGATTGAACAGCGGCATTACCATCGGCCAGGTGATGCCGGAAGCGGCCGAAGGCGGGCCGCTGGCCTATGTCGAAAGCGGCGACGAAATCGCGATCGATCTGGGCCGGCGGACTATCGATCTGCTGGTCGATCGAGAAGAGATGGCGCGCCGCTTGCGCGTTCCACTGCGCCTGCCGGACGCTCCCCGCGGCTGGCTGTCGATATACCGTGCTACTGTCGGGCCGCTTGCGCGCGGCGCGGTAGTGGGAGACACAGTACGGCCAAAATCCGCCGGCGAGTAACGAGGCACGGGTTTCACGGCCCGAACGGCTCAGAGCAGATACGCTCCGGCAAATGCCGGGACCAAACGGAGCGCAGGCATCATTCCTTGGGGGCGGCAGATTGCCTTGCCCTCTGGCTGACGAGGTTATGGACGTGGACATGCGCACCCGTCGCTACCGGTTGCGTCAATTGCCCGATCGGTGCCCCGTATTTGTAAATCTCGCTGCCCGCAGGCAGATCGGCGAGCGCGAATTTGTGGCCAAGCGGGATCGGTCCGAGCAGAGTGACGGAGGCGACCTCATCGCCACGGCGGACGCGCACAGAGCCCGACAGGTCGCGAAGCGCGATGGCGACGTGGTCGTTTCGCGCAATCTGAACGGCATCCCAGCCGGCTTCTTCTTTCGCTGCGCTCACAACGAGGCTCCTATACGTGTAAAACACTCCGCGCCTTCGCCGACGGCCTCGCCCCAGGTGAGCGTACCGGAGGCAATCCCGATCACCTCGGCAAAAAGACGATCGGCGGCCGCATCCAGCGTTTCACGAGCTTGGAAGACGCTGCTGGCATCGAAGTCGATCTGGCTCTCCAAACGTTCCCTGGCGGTGGGATTGGCACTGATCTTGATCGTCGGCGCCAGCAGGCTGCAATAGGAGTTGCCGGGCCCTGTGGTGAACAGGATCATCTGGGTGCCCGAGGCGACGAAGCCGGTCATCGATTCAGGCGAAAAGCTCGGCCCGTCCATCAGGTAGAGGCCGGCGTGGTCCGGCGGCCCAGCGAAAGGCAGGAGGCCGGATATGGGTCGCGAGCCGGCTTTCGCTACCGCGCCCAGCGATTTCTCCTCGATCGTCGAGAGGCCACCGCGAATGTTCTCCGCGCCCGGATTGTTTCCGAGGAGATCGACGCCCGCCGCCGTGACAGCCGCCTCACGCGCGGCAACGGCGAGGACGATAGCCTCGCCGATCTCCGGTTTTGCCCCGCGATGGCGCAGGGCATGTTCGGCGCCCAGCCATTCGATCGTCTCGCCGATCACCGCCGTGCCGCCGGCATCGACCAGCCGGTCGGCAAGCGCGCCGGCGAGCGGGTTGGCGGCAAGGCCCGAACTTGCGTCGGAATGACCACATTCGAGGCCGACATAGAGTTCGGAAACGCTGACAGGCTGTCTGCGTGCCCGCGAGATTTCCCGTGCCAGCCGGGAGCCGGCCCGGATGCCCAGTTCGGCAAGCGCAAGCGCGTCCTCATGCGTATCGTCAAGCGTGACGGTTTCGACCAGCACAGGTGATCTTGCGGCAATACCGTTCGCCACCTCGTCCGCGGAGCTGCGGTCGACCCCGATGATCAGCACGGCGCCATTGTTGGCATTGGCGCCTATCCCGACCAACTGCCGGAAATGGCATTTCTTGTCGGCGCCGAATTGGCCGCGTCCGTAAGGCGTTGCAACCAGCCTGCTGCCGGGAAGGGCGGCCGCGACGCGGGCAGCGCCTGTCGCGACCAGACCGTTGATGCCGAGGACCAGAAGGTGGTTACGCGTCCCCGGCCGGCCGGATTTGCGTGGAAATCCAAGAAACGTCTTTTCAACCATGCGGCGGTTCTCGTGCTACCCCGCCCGCGCCATGCGCGGAAGCGGCGTGTCCTGCCTCAGCAGGCCCTCCTGCTTGAGTTCCAGCCAGAAATCCTCCGGTATGGCGTGCTTCATGTGGTGAAGGTTTTCCCCGACTTCCTGTGGCGAAACCATTCCGGTGGCGACACTGGCCACGATCGGATGGCCGAGTGCGAATTGAAGCGCTGCGGCTGCGAGCGGCACATCGTGCAACGCACACACTTTCTCGATGTGGCGGGTCTTGTTCAGAATTTCAGGGGTGGCATCCGCATAGAAATATCTGGCGCGAGGCTTCGCGCCGGTGGCCAGGATTCCGGAGTTGAAAGGTCCGGCGGCAACGATCGAGATGTCGCGTTTTTCGCAGACGGGGAACAGCTTTTCGAGCGGCGTCTGTTCCAGAAGCGTATAGCGACCGGCCAGCATGAAGCAGTCGAAATCACCTGTCTCGGCGAAGCGCACGAGAATGTCGGGATCATTGACGCCAACACCGATTGCCTTGACGGCGCCATCCGCGCGCAGCTTTTCCAACGCCCTGTATCCGCCTTCCATGACTTCGCGGAAACGGTCATCAATCGCGTCGCCATGCCACCTACGGTTCACGTCATGAATGTAGAGCATGTCGACGGCTGCCATACCCAGCCGCTGGCAGCTATCATCCACCGAGCGCATGATACCGTCATAGCTGTAGTCATAGACGATCTCGAAGGGCAGCGTCTCGCGGAACATCGATTCCTGCGGACGGCCGGAGGTAGCCGGCTTGAGCAGCCGGCCGACTTTCGTGGAGAGCACGAAATCCTTCGGCCTGCCACGGAAAGCTTCGCCCAATCGATGTTCGGCAAGCCCGGTGCCGTAGAAAGGCGCGACATCGAAATAGGTGACGCCGCCGTCGCGGGCAGCGCGTACCGCCTGATGCGCCTGCTCATCGGGCACCTTGTCGAACAGCCCTCCGATCGGCCCGCAGCCGAAGCCGAGGACCGTGACCTCCAGGCCGGTGCGGCCGATGCGTCTCTTTTCCATTCCGTTCCGTCCGACCTAGCGCGCCATCCGCACCTTCACCCCGGCTTGCTCCTCGCGCAAGCGCAGGACAGCGCTGACATCGAGGCTGGCAAGCCCGTTGGTCGAAGCCTGCTTCAGCACATCGAACGCCGCTGATCCAACCGGCGTCTCGACGCCGAGCGACTTCGCCATCTGAACCGCCAGCCGGTGATCCTTTTCGGCCAGCCGCACCATGAAGCCGAGCGAGAAATCGTCGGCGAGCGCCTTCTTCGGCAGCGACACACCGAGCTGGTTGTTCCAGGCCATGGTGGTCCGCATCACCGACATCATCGTCTCCAGGCTAAGGCCGGCTTTGATGCCCATGACAAGCGCTTCGCTGGTCGCCGAGAGGATGGTGTTGGCAAGGAAATTGTTGGCGAGTTTCATCGCCTCGCCCATGCCAAGTTCGCCGCAGTAGAAATAGTCCGTTCCCATGCAGTCGAGGACGGGCCGCACCTCATCGACCACCTTGGGGTCGCCGCCGACAATCAGCGTCAGCGTCCCAGCAATGGCGTGGTCGGCAGTCTTGCCGACCGGGCTGTCCACCATGGCGATACCGCGCTCGGCGAGCGCCTTGCCGATTTTTCTGGTGTAAGCCGGGTCGATCGTGCTCATGTCGATCACCACCGCGCCCGGTTTCAGGCCGTGAATGGCACCGTCTTCGCCAAGGATAGCGTGCTCCACATCGGGACCATCCGGCAGCATGGTGATCAGCACATCTACGCCTTCCGCCGCTTTTTTCGGGGAGCCGGCAGTGGTGCCGCCGGCTCCTGCAAGCTTTTCCAGGGCGTCGGGATTGAGGTCGAAGCCCTTCACGGGGAAACCCTTCTTCAGCACGTTCCGTGCCATCGGTCCGCCCATGGTGCCCAAACCGACAAATCCGATTTTCTTCATGTTCGACGCCCTTTTCCTTCAATTTCCGGCGTTGCGCTGGTTCAGTTTTCCTGTGGCCACTTCGACTGTTCCCAGACCGGCAGGCCACGCACATCGGCCACGTCCTTGGCCGTGAAGGCCGACTCGTCCGGCACCTTGCCGGAAGCCTCGTAGGCCTGCTGCATGAGAGGGGCGCCCTTCGAAATCGCCTCGTTGATCTGATCCCATGTGGTCGGCTGCGGGATGAGGCCGCCGGCGACCATGAACTTCGAGGCGGCCACGACCGCGCTGACATCGCCGCGGGTCGACCACACCCATTTGCGGGCATAGAGCACGTCGTCCTTCCATACTTTGGCGCCGAGGTCCGGCGGCAGCTCCCAGTATTTCTTGACGAGCTGCGACACATCGCCGGGATCCATCTTGACGAGCGCCTCCAGCGCCTCCTGCTGGGCACTCATGAAAGCGACCGCCAGCTTCGGTGTCTTTTCCAGCAGCTTGTTCTGCGCCATCCACATGGAGCGGTGCAGGTAGTAGCCGTCCGGGTAGAAAGGTGACTTCTTCACCGACGGGAGCAGGATGCCGGCGCCTTCGCCCTCGGGACCCTTGTAGTGGTCTTCCGTATAGCCGTAGGAATTGACGATACCGACGGTGCCGACATCCTTCTGCGCCTTTAGGAAGGCCGGATAGATGACGACGGCGGCATCGAGGCCGGTCGGCACCGTGGCGGCCTGCGCCTGGGTCGGCGTATTGACGATCTTGATGCCGTTCGCCTTGGGATCGCCTGAGCCAAGCTGGTAGAGCAGGATCTGGGAAAGGGCGTTGTAAGGATCGCCGCCGAGAAGCGCGCCGATCGTCTTCCCCTTCAGGTCCTGGACATTGCGGATGCCGCTGTCGGGGCGGGTCGCCAACACGAAGCGCAAATGGCCCTCGCCGACATTGAGAATGCTCCAGGGCTGCTTGGCTGCGATGCCGCGAATGATCGGCGTGTTCCCCCACATGCCGAGGTCTAGATTGTTGCTGACGAAGGCCTCGACCTGCGGCATCGCCGACGGATAGTCGCGCCAGTCGACCTTGAGATTGTAGCCCAGCTTGGCAGCATGCTTCTCGAAGAGTTTTTGCTGCATCATGTATTCAGTAATCGGCGAATTCGCCGCCGCCCAGGGCTGGCGGCCGACGGAGACAGATGCCTCTTCCGCCGCACGCGCGATCGAAGGCCGGTAAAGCGCCACGGCGCCGAGGCCGGCCGCGCCTGCCGCAAGCAGGGTACGCCGGTTTATGCCATTGTCTTTTCTGCGGGTCATTTCGTCTCCTCCATGTTTGGCCCTTTGGGCCGGTTTATGCTCTGACCGTGGCGGCATAGGCTTCGTCGCGTATGAGCTGCCAGATATGCTCGACGAGTTCCTGAAAGGCCGCGCTTGCCCGTACCTCCGGCTTGCGCGGGCGCGGCAGGTTGACGGTTTCGATTTCCCGGATCCTGCCGGGATGACTCCCCATCACCACGACCCGGTCGGCCAGGAACACCGCTTCGTCGATGCCGTGGGTGATGAAGACTACTGTCCGCCGCTCGGCCTCCACACCGGTCTCGCCCCAGATGCGCAGGAGTTCCTCCTGCAGGATGACTCGCGTCTGCGCGTCGAGCGCGGCGAACGGCTCGTCCATCAGGAGCACATCGGGATCGTTCGCAAGGGCGCGTGCGAAGGCACAGCGCTGACGCATGCCGCCGGAGAGCTCGTAGGGATATTTGTTTTCCGCCCCGCTCAGCGCCACCAGCTCGATGAAGTGGCGGACGCGCTCGTCCCGTTGCTGTTTGGTGAGCGTCGAGCCCTTGCGGTAGCGCGGCCCGAATTCGATGTTCTCCCGCACGGTCTTCCAGGGAAACAGCGCATAATCCTGGAAAACGACGCCGCGCTCGGCGCCTGGGCCTTCTATGAATTTGCCGTCGAGTTCGAGGCTGCCGCTGGTCGGCGCCGTGAGGCCCGCGATCATGTTGAGGATCGTGGTCTTGCCGCATCCGGAGGGCCCGACGATGCAAAGGAATTCGCCCGGCTTCACGTCGAGGTCGATGTCCTCCAGCGCGACGGTTCGCTCGCCCGTCCTCGGTAGGACGAATTCCTTGCGCACGTCGCGCAGGCGGAGCTTCGGCGCGGCGTCGTTCAGCGTTTCCATGGCATCATCCATTGTTCGAGCCGGCGCAGCCCCCGATCGATCACAAGCGCGACAAGCCCGACAGAGATCATGCACACGATGATGCCGTTCAGATCGACGCTGTAGGCGTAGAACACGAACATCATCTGGCCGATGCCGCCGGTTGAACCGCCGCCGGCCTTGGCGCCGACGGCGAGTTCGGCGGCGATGATCGAGGTCCAAGCGACGCCGAGCGCCAACCGGGCACCGACGAAGATGTAGGGAAGGGCGCCCGGCAGCACGACCGTCCGCAGGACGGTGAGGCGGTCGACACCAAGTGTACGGGCAGCGCGGACGAGCTGCGGGTCGACGCTCTTCACGCCATGGATGGTGTTGACGATCATCGGGAAGAAGGCGGCATAGCCGACGATGAAAGCGGCCGCGGGCGTTCCTGTCCCGAACCACAAAATGGCGAGAGGCAGGAGCGCTATCGGCGCGATCGATCGGAAGCTTTCCACCAGCGGGTCGATCGACCGGTCGATGGCGCGATAGGTTCCCATCAGTGCGCCGAGGACGAGCGCGAAGGCGGCGGCCCAGGCAAAGCCGGCGAGTACGCGGCCGAGGCTCTGGATCAGCGCGAGCGGAAGATCGCCGCTGCCGATAAGGTTCCACGCCGCCGCCACGACATGGGTCGGCATCGGCGTGCGCGGCGAATGCGAACCGAAGGTCACGAGCAGTTGCCAAAGGACCAGCAGTCCGACCGGGAGCACGGTCGCGCGTAGCAGCGAGGATCCGGCCAGGCGCGTCATGAGGCGTTCCTTGGCTCGGCCCAGCGCGTCAGGGAGCGCTGGAGATAACGCAGCGCCCGGTCGAACAGGTAGCCCATCAGGCCGATGAGGACGACAAAGGCGAGCACTTTCGGCGTCATCAGCAATTCCCGGTACCATTCGACCGCAAAGCCGAGGCCGGACGGCGCCCCGATCAGTTCCGCTGCGACCATCGACATCCAGCCGGCCCCGGCGGCCAGCCGCGCGCCGACGAGGATGCCGGGGAGTGCGGCGGGAATGATCACCTGCGTCAGAATTGTTGTCCTGCCGACGCCGAGTGTACGCGCTGCGTTCAAATAAGAGCGGTCGACGGAGCGCACGGCCGTGATCGTGTTGACAAGGAGCGGGAAGAAGGCGCCGTAGAACATGATCGCCGTCGGCAGTGCGTCGCCAATGCCGAGGATGAACAGGCCGAGCGGGATCCAGGCGATGCCCGAGATCGGCCGCAGCAATTCCATCGTGGGATCGATCATCTCGAAGAGGGTGCGGTTGAGGCCCATGGCGAAGCCGAGCGGCACCGCGATCACCCCTGCGAGCAGGAAGCTGAGGACGAGGCGGCTGACGCTGACGACGACATTGGTCACCATCTCGCCGGTGCCGGCCAGTTCCACGAAGCTTTGGCCGACATCGATGGGCGTCGGCAGGAGGATGGGATTGCCTATCCACATTGCCGCCGCCTGCCAGACGAGCAGGAAAACGACCATCGTACGCAGGTAGACGGCGACCTCTAACACCGCGCTCCACGCGCGACCCGTGCTATGGGCCGGCGTCCGGCGCGGTCCGGCCGGTATGCCTCTTCCGCTGAAAGCATCTGCCTTCACCGACGAAACCTCCCGAAATCCCGTCAATGTTGCATTTATGGTACCGGTATCATATTGTCGAGTCAAGGCGATGTGATAGAAGCGGATTCTCTATGTCAGGGGAAAAGCGAAACAGCACCCGCCAGACAAAGCGGATCGGAGTTCGGGAAGTCGCACGTCTCGCGGAAGTCGCGCCGATCACGGTTTCGCGCGCGCTGAGTTTCCCGAGCGCCGTGGCGCCGGCCACACGCGAGCGCATCATGGCGGCAGTATCGTCGCTCGGCTATATTCCCAACCGGGTTGCCGGCAGCCTGTCGTCCAATCAGACGCGCCTGATCGGCGCAATCATCCCGACTTTCCAAAGCTCGGTGGCCACCGAATTCACCGGCGGCATGGCGACCGTCCTGAGAAGCCGGGGCTATCAGTTGCTTCTCGGCGGCTCCAATTTCTCGGTGGACGAGGAAGAAAGCCTGATTGTGGAATTTCTCGCCCGGCGCGCCGATGGCATCTATCTCACCGGAACCACCCATACCGATCGTGCCAGGCACATGCTCAAGGAAAGCCGAGTGCCGGTCGTGGAGATAGCCAGTCTCGATGGAGAGCCGATCGATATGGTCGTGGGGTTCTCAAACGTCGAGGCGTCGTTTGCGATGATGCGGCATCTCGCCGGATGCGGCTACCGGAAGATCGCATTCTTCAGCCTTCCCACAAGGGACAATGAACGGCAACGGGGCCGCATCGCCGGCTTCAGGCGGGGGGTCGAAACGTTCGGTCTTGATCCGGATCCGGCGCTCATGGCCGAGGTGCCGATGGATCTTGCCAATGCCGCAAGAAGTCTCGGTGAGTTGCTGGAGCGCAGGCCGGATGCCGAGGCGCTGTTCTGTGGTGGTGACTTGGTCGCCGTAGGGGCGCTGTTCGAGTGTCAACGGCGCGGATTACGTGTCCCGGAAGATTTCGGCATAGCCGGTTTTGACGACATCGATCTTGCTGCCTACGTACAGCCGGGATTGACCACCGTCCGCCTGCCGCACCCGCAGATCGGCGCACGGGCGGCCGAGTTGCTGCTCGATCGCATCGCCGGCAAGCCGGTCGAAGGCTCGGTGGTCGACATGGGCTTCGAGATTGTCGTGCGAGGCTCGACACGCAAGGTCCGCTAGGCTCATGCCGACTGCGCCGAAGGTCTCCCATGGCAACGCCGAGGTGCATGTCGCCGCACAATGCGGAAACGTGCTCGGCGAGTCGCCGGTCTGGTCAGAACGCGAGCAAGTGCTCTATTGGACCGACATAAGGGCGCCCGCGCTCTTTCGACTGGATATCAGGAGCGGGGAGGTGGCTCGATGGCCGATGCCGGAACTGGCCGGGTCTGTGGTGCTGCGCGAAACTGGCGGCGTCATCGTCGGACTGCAATCCGGCCTCTATTCGTTTGATCTCGGCACGAAATCGCTCAGTCGAACCGTTCATTTTCCCACCCGGCATCCGCAGGATCGGACGAACGATGCGCGCTGCGACCGTGAAGGCAGGCTCTGGTTCTCGCGCATGCGCGATTTCGGCAAGGCAAGCACGGGCGGGCTGTATCGCCTGGATGCTTCGGGCGATCCCGTCGAACTGATTTCCGGCGTGACCATCCCGAACGCGATCTGCTTTTCGCCGGATGGGCGACGGTTTTATTTCGCCGACACGCCCAAGGAGAGCCTCGATGCTTTCGAGATGACCGAGACCGATGTTTCTTTCCGTCGCCTCGGCGCCGTCGTTCCGGCGGGGCTGATACCGGGCCGACCGGACGGGGCGACAGTCGACAGCGAGGGTTATCTCTGGAACGCGCGTTTCGATGGCGGATGCATCGTGCGCTCCGCGCCCGACGGCTCAGCCCATGTCGTCTATCCTCTTCCTGTCTCACGGCCGACCTCGTGCAGTTTCGGCGGCAACCGTCTCGACCGTCTCTACATCACCACCGCACGGCAAGGGCTCGATGCCGCGGCGCTTGCGGCCGAGCCTTTGGCGGGCGCGCTGCTTGCCATCGATCCGGGCGTGCGCGGTCTGACGGAACCGGGCTTCGCTGGATAGGTCAGGAGGCCGGGATTTCCGGCGATTGCCAGGCGAGGTGACGACCACCGGTCACCTGAAGGTCGGCACCCGTGATGTAGCTGCCGGCGTCCGAGCACAGCAGCAGCGCCGCGCCCCCCATCTCGGCAGGCCTGCCCGCCCGTCTCATCGGGCTGCAGCCAATCTCTATCGCCTTCCAGGCCGCCGCATCCTTGCGTCGCCATTTGTTACGCTCGGTGGCGATCAGACCAGGCGAAAGATTGTTGATGGTGATGCCGTGAGGCGCGTATTCGCGCGCGAGATTTATCACCAGATTATGCTGCGCGCTCTTCAGCGCGGCATAGACCGACAGAACGCTCTCCGGCACTATCTGGTTGACACTTCCGATGGTCAGGATGCGGCCGAAACGGCGGCGCCGCATCTCGGGCAGCGCGGCCTGGAGAAGCTCGACGGTCGCCTTGAAATTCACCTGAATCTGCCGCTCGATCTGCTCCTCCGTCACCTCTTCGAAGGGCGTGCGGTACTGGATGGAGGCACAGACGACGAGGACGTCGAGACCGCCGAGGAAGCGACGTGCTTCCTCGACACTGCGTGCCGCTTCATGCGGCCGGGCGAAATCCGCTTCGATCGCGACGCTCATGCGCCCGCGCCCGGCGATCGCCGCCACCGTCTCCTCGGCGGCGGAGGTGCGGCCGAAGGCGATGTCGGCGGCGCGCGCATGCTGGATGGCGACATCGGCACCGGCATCGGCGAAGGCAAGCGCGATCTCGCGGCCGATACTTACGCTGCCGCCCGTCACCAGCGCCTTGCGGCCCATCATCGAGAATCTCTCCGCTACGCGGCGGTTGCTCTCGATTGCCTCTTCGTCGATCGTCATTTCCCTACCCTTGTCGTCCTTGGCTTCAATTTCGTCATGCAACTCATCCTATCGGCGCGCGGCACCGCTGGCGCGAACCGCTTCTCGGGCCGGGCTTCGCTCTTGCGGCCCGCCGAGGGCAACTTGCGGGATTCGGTAGACCCGTTCGGCTGTCCCCCGGAAGATCATGTCCTTGTCCTTCTCCGGGAGACCATCCAGAACCGTTTCGAGGTTGCTGATCTGGTCGAGCACCGGACACATCAGCTTCTCCACCGGATAGTTGCTGGCCCAAAGACAGCGCTCCGGCCCGAAGAGATCGACGACCAGCCGGACCGGACCGGCGATCCGCTCCGGCCGCCATTGCCTGTCCAGCGGCCACAGGCCGGACAATTTGACGACGACGTTGGCGCGGCGCGCGCATTCGCGCATGCCGGCCATCCACGTCGCTTCGTCGGCGGCCGTTTCGAACCAGGGCGTGCCGAGGTGGTCGATGACGATCTGCTGGTCCGGATTGGCGCGAGCCAGATCGGCGAGTTGCGACAGTTGGCCAGGGACGACAAGCGCATCGAAAACCATGTTCCGGCGGGTCAATTCCGCCAGCCCGTGCCGGAAGCCTGGATCCAGCATGACATCCGGCCGGTCGATGAAGCGCCATTGCGGCCGCTCGTCCCAGCATAGCGACATGCGGATGCCGCGCATACGCGGCGAACGCATGAATTCGTCAAGGACCTTGGCGATATCGGGCCGCCGCAGATCGGCGCTGCCGATGGCGGCGGCTGGCCACGGGAAATCACGGGCTGCGGCGTCCACCCATTCCACTTCTTTTGAGCCAGGAGCGCCCGCATTCGCCTCGACGAAGACGGACGCGACGACGCCAGCACCGGACATGTCGCGCCGGTAATCGTCGACGAGATAGTCGCTTTTCAGTCTGCTGTGGTCGCCAAAGGGGCGGGGAGGAGAATCCGGAGCCAGCCAAGCATATGGAAAACGGCCGAGTTGCCACAAATGATGATGAGCGTCGATCGTCGGCCGCAAGATCGCGCCTCTCGATTCTTCAAAACAGACCTATTGCTAGTTCTGTTTTTAGGGAGCGTCAATTGCGGCGGCAAACATGCCGACGAACGCGTTTGACAGCATTAACAGGATTACATATGGTTCTGTTAATCACGTGGCTTCCGTCGGGCGGGCAATCCTCGTTGGGACTGCCGACTGTGGCCGCGGGCAACTGGGAGGAAGCCATGCTCAAATCGCTTGCGGCCGCGCTCTTCGTCAGCGCGGCCATGTTCGGAACCATGCGGGCCGCAGCGGCGGACCCGGTCACGATCACTTTCCGCTTCAACGATACCGAACAGGAAGTTCGCGGAGCGATAGACGAATTCCAGAAGGAAAACCCGGATATCAAGGTCGATTTGCAGCGCATCGGCTGGAAGGACGCGCGCAACCAATTCCTCCGTGAGGCCGCCGTCGGGCAGGGGCCGGACGTCGTGCATAGCGCGCAGGTGTGGGTGAGCGAGATGGGCAACGCCGGGGCGCTGCTCCCCCTCGACGATTTCCTGAAGAAGGACGGGCCGCCGAACGGCTTTTCGGACTTTGCCGCGCAGGATCTCGCCAAGGGTAAGGACGGCCACGTCTACGGTCTGCCATGGACGACGGACACATGGGCGATGGTGTATCGCAGCGACCTGCTCAAGCAGGCGGGCATCGACAAGCTGCCGCAGACCTGGGGTGAACTGCGGGCGGACAGCGAAGCCGTCTACAAGAAGACCGGCAAGGCTGGCTTCGGTTATCCAGCGGGAAGCTCCGCTTCGGGCGCTATCTGGTTCCTGGCTAATTTCTATTGGTGGTCGCACGGCAAGGCCCTGATCGTGCAGAAGCCGGACGGTTCCTATGCCGTCGGCGTGACGGCCGAGGACGTCGCGGATTGCATGAAGTACTTCAAGCAGTACATGGATAGCGGCGATAATCCGCAATCCAATCTCGCCGCCAGCGATGCGCATGATCCTTCGATCATGCAGGCGCTGGTGACCGGCAACCAGGCCATGGGCGCAATGCCGCCAAACACCTACAAGGAAATCATCAAGGCCTACGAGGACGCCAATCCCGGCAAACCGGTTCCGTTCGTTTCAGCGCCGTTCCCGCATCCGGACAATACCAAGAGCTCGATGATCGGCGGCCGCATGCTGGTCATCAACGCCAACACGAAGCATCCGGACGAGGCTTGGAAGTTCGTTAAGTTCATGGCGTCAGAGCAGGTTTTCGCCAAATACTACCGGACCCAGTTCCCGGCGCAGAATTCGCTTCTGAAGAAGATCGATTTCGGCGCGCCGCTCAAGGGCTTTGCCGAACAGTTCGAGTATGCCCGGACCTGGGGACCTTATGCCAGCGGGCCGGTGCCGATCGGGACGATGTGGAACCTGACCGGCCGGGCCTTTGGGACCGCGCTTTCCGGCCAGTCGACGCCGGAAGAAGCGGCGAAGGGCCTGCTGCAGGACATCGAAAAGCAGATGGCCTCGAAAGGCTGATAAGGTAATCCTTGCCGAAGGGCGGCCGGGCAGACCGGCCGTCAACTGGCCGGCAAGCGCCGGCCCTCTTTTGTCGAAGACCGAGAGCCGATCCCAAAGCATGCGCGACAGACTCTTCATCACGATGATGGTGCTGCCGACGGTCGTGCTCCTGCTGCTCTTCTACGGCTATCCCATCTTCGACAATTTGCGCATGAGCTTCACCGACCTGTCGCTTCTCGGCATGAAAAAGGGCGGCAACTGGGTCGGTATGGCGAACTACCGCGAGCTTTTCCGCAGCGGCGATTTCAGCCACATCCTGTTCAATACCTTGGTCTGGCTCACCGCAACGTCCGTGGCCCTGCGGCTGCTGATCGGGCTCGGCATCGCACTCCTGCTGAACACCCGCGCAGTTAAGCTCCTCAGGCTGGCGGCCGTTTCGCGTTTCGCGCTGCTCATCCCCTGGGCGACCCCGCCGATCGTCGCGGTTGTCATCTGGCGTTTTTTGCTGGAGCGCAACGGCGCGGTCAACGAGGCGCTGATCGCCCTTGGGATCGTCGATCACCCGGTTGCCTTCCTGGCCGATATGCGCACCGTCTGGCCCTCCCTCGTCGCCATCATGCTGTGGAACACCGTGCCGCTGATCGCGCTGTCGCTGCTCTCCAGCCTGCAGACGGTTCCCGACGAATATTATGAAGCCGCCGAACTCGACGGAGCGACAGACTGGCAGAAATTCCGCTTCGTTACCCTGCCGTTTTTGATGCCGGCCATGCTGGTGCTCGGGCTGATGTCGGTCTTCTGGTCGTTCAACAATTTCGTCTATGTCTGGCTGGCGACGGGCGCGGGACCGGGGACCTATACCAACGTGCTGGCAACGGAGGTCTATCTCAAGGCTTTCATCGATTTCCGGCTCGGCTACAGTTCGGCGATCGGCATGGTGATGGCCGTCATCATGGGCGCCTTCGGCATCTTCTATCTCAGGCTGGTCGCGCGTCAGCAGCTGGAGGAGACGCTGTGAGCGCTTCCGCTTCCTCGCGCCACTGGCGCGCTCCCGGCGGGCTGGCGCTGCTCGCTGCCGCGCTCCTGGCGATCCTGACGCTCTTCCTTCTCGTCTACCCCGCCATCTACGTCCTTATCGGTTCGTTCCGTCCCGGCGGCGGTCTTCTTTCGGCGACCGGCACCTTCACCTTCCGAAATTATGTCAGGATTTTCCAGAGCGGTTTCGGGCGCTTCATCTTCAACAGCCTCGCCATCTGCGTGGCCGCGACGGCAGCGTCGACAATTCTTTCTATCATGGCGGCCTACGCGTTCTCGCGTTTCGATTTCCGCTTCAAGCGGGCGCTTTTTACCGGAATCCTTTTCGGACAGGTGTTCCCGTGGATCGTGCTGATCAATCCGCTTTTCGTGGCCTTCGCCACTCTGCACCTCATCAATAGCTATATCGGCATGATCCTGACCTATACGGCCTTCACTGTCCCCTTTTCGGTCTACATGCTGGTGGGCTATCTGGTCACTGTACCCAAGAGCCTCGACGAGGCCGCCATCATCGACGGCGCCTCGCGCTGGCAGGTCATCTGGTACATCATCTGCCCGGTCATGCTGCCCGGTTTCGTAGCGACGGCGACCTACGCCTTCCTGCTTTGCTGGACCGAATATCTCTTCGCGCTCGCCTTCCTCACCCAGACCGACCTCAAGACGCTGCCGCTCGGGCTCTACCAATTCTTCGGCGAAGATAATGTCGACTGGGGTGCGGTCATGGCTGCGTCGGTCGTCACAACGCTGCCGGTCTTCCTGCTTTTCCTTCCGATCCAGGGCAGGATATCGCCGGGGCGAATCGCCGGGGCCGTCAAGTGATGGACTGGAAGCCGATGAGGAGGGGCCGTTGAGCGCGCCGAAGATCACGAGGCTTCGCGTGGCGCTGGTTGCCGCGCCGCTGGCCAATCCGATCGTGGCGCCTTTCGGGACCGTGAGAACCCGGCACAATATCCTCGTCCGTGTCGAAACGGACGACGGTGCCTGGGGCATCGGGGAGAGCTGGGGCAACTTCCCGCCCTGGGGATGCCGCGACCGCGTCGACATTCTCGTGAATGTGATCCGGCCTCTGCTCGTCGGACAGCGGCTCGACGATCCTTCGCGACTCTATTGGATGCTGGCCGATAGGCTCAGGGCGCTTGCCAACCAACTCGGCGCGGTCGGGCCGTTCCAGCAGGCGCTCGCCGGCGCCGATATCGCACTATGGGACGCGGCGGCGCGCCGCGCCGGCAAGCCGCTCGCCGATTTCGTCCGTGGCGGGCCTTCGCGGCAGAGCGTCGATGTCTATGCCACCAATCTGCCGATCTCGCGGCCGGAAACCATCGAGGCCATGGCGGCGAAAGGCCATGCGCGCTTCAAGTTCCGCGTGTCGGGCGACGACCTGGCAATCGTCGAACGTCTCAGGGACGCCCGCGCCGCCGCTGGTGCGCGGCCGCTGATGGCCGACGCGACGCAATCCTTCCGTCTCGAAATGCTGCGGCCACTTGCACGGCGGCTGGCCGAGCTCTCACTTGAATGGCTGGAGGAGCCATTCCTGGCCGACTATCTCGAAGCTTATGCCAAATGGCGGGACGAACCCGTCCGCCCGCCGGTGGCGCTCGGCGAGAACAGTTATCGCCTGGACGGATTCCGGCGGATCCTCGACATTGTCCATCCGGACGTCGCACAACCGGACATCACCAAGACGGCCGGCCTCAGCGAAGGCCGTGACATCTGCCGTGCGATCATCGCGGCGGGACCACGCGCCTGCCTTCATATGTATGGCGGCCCGATCGGACTCTACGCCAGCGCGCACCTCACGGCGGCGATCGACGGCATGTCGTGGCTGGAGATGGATTCGATGCCCAACCCGCTGTTCGAGATGCTGCTGCCGGAAGCTCCTGTCGTGCGCGAAGGCAAGCTGCTACTGCCGGAGGGCCCGGGGCTTGGGGACGATCTTCTCCGTGAAGAAGTCTTCGAGAATTTCGAGATCCGGTAGCGACGTCCGGGAGAAGGCATTTGAAGCAGCGGTCAAAACAGGAGGAGAGGGGAAAGGGCTTGCACGCCGCTGAGCGTCCGCGGCGGCTCGGCATCTCCACCTATCGGCGGGTCGCGGCGGTGTTGAGGCGCCGTATTTCGAGCGGGGAGTGGCAGCCAGGCGATCGTTTGCCGGCGCTCGACGCTTTGGTGGAGGAGTTTCGTGTCGGCCGCGTCACCGTCCGCCATGCGCTCGACCTTCTCGCAGATGAAGGACTGATTGCGCGGCATCGCGACCGGCGCGGCAGTTCGGTCATCGCTCATCCGCTCGACCGGCGGTGGTTCACCCTCGCGCTCAATCTGGCGGAACTGGAAACGCATTCTTCCTCCATAACGGTTTCGGAACTCGAATCGGGTCCGTGGGAACGACCACTGCCTATCGCTTCACAAGAGGGGCAGGCAGCCGAGGCCTATCATCGTGTCGTCCATCTTCATCATCATTCGAGCTTTCCTCACGCGGTCGCGATGACGGAGATCTTGATCGAAAGCCGGGTTTACGCTCAACTCGAAACCCACGCGCAGCTCGGTGGAGAAGCAGTGCGCGGCCGGCCGATCCTGGAGCGGTTGGCGGCGCACCATGCCGATCTCGGTCATATCCAGCAAACCCTTACGATCGGCGAAGCCGACATCGAGCTATCTCATCATCTCGGCGTGCACGAGGCGGCACCAATCGCCGAACTGCGCCGTGTCATCCGCGACGGGGCCGGTACGGTCATCTATTTCGGTAACCTGTTCTTCCGCGGTGATCTTGTGCGGCTCGACTTCTCTGTCGATCTCAAGTGACCGCATCGCAGGCTTTCTGTACCGGGAGCGCACGTCCTCAAGGCAGGGCAGGAACTTTTCGAATGAATGGGAATGACCGCCTCTGCGGCTGCGGCCGGAGCAGTTGAACTTGATCGACGTAATTAGCCACATCCGTCTTTACGACGTCGGGGTATCGCCAAGGACGCGCTGGCTTTTTATCGAGATCGGCACCACTTCGGAAATCACGGGCCTAGGCGAGGCGTCGCTTCAGGGGCGCGAAATCGCCGTCAAAGAGGCCGCCGACCGGTTTGCGCCGTCATTGCTGGGGCTGGCAGCCAAGCCAGTCGCGAGACGGATGAGAGATGAGACCCTGGCGGAAGCCGCTTTCATCTCCGCAGTCGACCAAGCACTTCACGACATAGCCGCAAAGCGTGAAAGCAAACGCCTGGTCGATTACCTTGGCGTGGCGCAACGGGAGTGCATACCGCTCTATGCCAATATCAACCGCCGGACGATCGACCGCTCACCCGCCGGTTTTGCAGCCAGCGCACGTTTGGCTCTGGAGTCCGGTTTCACCGCCTTCAAGCTCGCCCCCTTTGACGAGGTCGATGAGGCTGCACGGCATGCGGGCCGGATCGTCGAGGCCATGCAGCCTGGTCTCGACCGTGTGGCAGCCGTCGCCAGGGTCATCGGTGAGTTCGATCTTATGGTCGACTGTCACTGGCGCTTCGACGAGATCTCGGCGAGGGTACTTATTGATGAAGGCCGGGCGCCCGGCGTCCGCTGGGTCGAGTGTCCCGTGCCCGAGGCGTTAGAGGCGATCCCGGTCATCCGGCGGCTGCGCGAATTCGCGAACGATGCCGGGATGCGGCTCGCCGGCTGCGAGGAACTGATCGGGCTCGAGCACAACCGGCCGTTCGCCGAAGCCCGAGCCTATGATGTCATGATGCCGGACGTGAAATATGCCGGCGGCGTCGGGGAAGTGATACGGCTGGCCGGCCTTCTCGAGCAATGTAGTGTTGCATGTTCACCCCACAATCCAAGCGGCCCCGTTGCTCATGCCGCCAGTCTTCATGTGTCGGCGGCTATGGCCCATTTTGACAGGCTGGAAGTACCGTTCGAAGAAAGCGATCTTTTCTGGCGTCTGGTAGGCGACAGCCTGCCACGGTTCAAGGACGGGCATTCAGCCTTGCCCGAAGCGCCGGGGCTCGGAATAACGCTCGACAGGGACGTCCTCGCATCGACTTCCGAGCAAGTAGGCGATTGGTCGCTGGCCAGCGCAGTCCGATGAGATGCTGATCTTCTACGCTTACTCGACAATCGCCTGATAGGTGAGGACGCGCAATTCGCGCCTCAGCGGGTATTTGGAAGAGGGGATCAACTGCGTCGTCATGACGACAGCGAGATCCTCGACGGGGTCCACCCAAAAGCCTGTGCTCGCCATGCCGCCCCAGCCGCATTCGCCCGGCGTGCCGACAATCTCCGCCTTCGTTGGATCGATGAGGACGGAGAAGCCGAGCCCGAAACCAATGCCATGGAAAGTGCTTTCGGCGAAGCGCGGCTGACCCATCGCCGCAAGGTCGCCCGGCAAATGGTTCATCATCATCAGTTCGATCGTCTTGCGGCCAAGCAGATGTGTGTCGCCGCAGGCTCCCTTCGAAAGGAGAAACCGGCAGAAGCGCATATAGTCGCTCGCCGTCGAAACGAGCGCACTGCCGAACGGAGCCTTGAGCGGTGCGACGAAACGGCTGGTTTCGGGATCGTCCTGTAGCTTCAGCAAACCATCGGAGCCGGGCATGTAGCAGGCAGCGAAGCGATGGGCCTTACCTGGCGGAACATTGAAGGTCGTATCGGCCATACCGAGCGGCTTCAGCAGGCGTTCGGTCAGGAAGCTGTCGTAGGCTTGGCCGGAGATCACCTCTATGAGCCGGCAAAGGACATCGGTCGACACGGAATAGTTCCAGCGCGTGCCGGGATGCGCGACGAGCGGCAGCTTCGCGACTTTCGCGGCGAATTCGGCGAGCGTCATCTCGATGCCGAGCCGATCGATCTTCTGCTCGCGATATATGGCATCGACCGGATTCGCCTGCATAAAGCCGTAGGTCAGGCCGGAAGTGTGCGTGAGGAGATCATGGAAGGTGATGTCGCGTCGCGCCGGCTCGCTCTGCATCGCGCCGAAGCCTCCGCCGGACCAGACGTGCTGCCCCAAAAATTCCGGGATGAAACGCGAGATCGGGTCGTCGAGCTGGAAGTAGCCTTCCTCGTAAAGCATCATCGCCGCGGCTGAAGCGAGCGACTTGTTCATTGAGTAGAGACGATAGAGCGTCTCGGCCGTCGCCGGCCTGCCGCGCGCGATATCCGCCATTCCTTCGCAATGATGGAAGGCCGCCTTGCCGCGCCGGGTAATCAGCACCTCGATCCCCGGTAGCCTTCCGCTGTCGATCTGGCGGCGCATCCACACCCTCACGCGATCGAGGCGGGCTGAAGACAGGCCCAGATCTTCGGGGCAGGTGACGGGCTGGCTGCTCAATTCCAATCTCCATGTCTTACCCCAGGTCACAACGGCTCCCGCCGTCAGGGGAGGTTATGGGAAGCGGCTGGCGCTGTGTAGTTCACAATCGCCAGCCAGGCAGCTTCCGTACGCACAGGATCGAAGTCCGGCTTGACCCCGATTGCAACGAATTCCGAATTCTCGAACGTTTCGACCGTGTCCTCGAACGCGATATCGGCACCGACCTTGTGGATCAGGATCGATCTGCCGTCGTTCAGGCGAATACGGCCCTTCAGGCGGTAGATATGGAGGCTCGGATCGCTCGCGAATGCAATCAGTTCGTCCAGTTTGACCGCCCCGTTGCCCGTCCAACTCCAGCTCTGATAAGGCAGTGTGTGAAAGCGTGAAAGGCCGGCCTTCGGCAGGTTCGCATGGCGCTCGCGCGACTGGAGAAAATGCCAGGCCTCCCGGTCGTCTTTCTTGAGCATGACGGTCGGCGCAGCGACCCCAGCGTCCGCAAGGGTGATATAGAGATCGTCAAGCGCCGTCGCGACTGCGCCGGTCTTGGTCAGGAGGATGATGTCGGCTGCCCGCACCTGCCGCAGCAGCGTATCGTTCAGGCGGGAATCCTTCAGGACATTGAGGAAATTGGCGGCATCGACGAGAACGGCCGTATAAGCTGTTTCGAGATCGGGCTCGGCCACGGCGATCTGGGCGACCTTGGCCGGATCGGCAACGCCGCTGGTCTCGATCAGGAGATGGTCGAACCGTTTCCTCATGCGCAGGATGCGGTCGATGGCATCATAGAGATCGCCTCCGACCTGGCAGCACATGCAGCCATTCGCAAGCGCCACGACGTCGCCGTTTCTGTTGACGATCAATGCCTCGTCCACCGCCATCTTGCCGAAATCATTGACCAGCACGGCGATGCGCAGGCCGTGATCGCCAGCCAGTATCGCGTTGACCAGTGTCGTCTTGCCGGCGCCGAGATAGCCGCTGACGATGGTGACCGGCAGCGGTGGATAAGGTTGAGGATTTGGCTGCGCCAGCATCTCAGATCGGGAAATGATGGCCGCCCATAACCGTCCCGAGAACGGGAATATCCCTGAGTTCGATCGCTGGCACGGCAAAGGGATCTTGACCCAGCACCGCGAAATCGGCCTTTTTGCCGGTCTCGATCGAGCCGATCTCGGAGTCCAGCTTCAGTGTGAAGGCCGCTCCAAGTGTGATGGCATGGAGCGCTGCCTCGACGGAAATCTTCTGGTTCTCGCCAAGCACGCGGCCGGATGGCGTCAGCCGGTTCACGGCGCACCAGGCGACATGCAGTGGTCCAAGCGGCGTTACCGGGGAATCGGAATGGATGGCGAGCGGAACGCCATACCGCAATGCCGAGCCGCACGCGTCGAGCCGCATGGCGCGGTCGGGCCCCATGGTGCGCTCATAGTGCTGATCGCCGAAATACCAGATGTGATTGGCGAAAAGGTTGACGCACAGGTCAAGCGCGGCCATGCGGCGGAATTGCGCATCGTCGGCCATCTGGCAGTGTTGCAGCGTGTGACGGTGGTCGAAACGCGGATAGAGCGCCTGCGCCTCCTCCAGCGCGTCCAGCGCGGCTTCGGAGGCTTCGTCGCCGTTGACATGGATATGCATTTGCACGCCTTCGCGATGCAGGTGCACGATCTGCTCCTTCAGAAGATCGGGCGGCGTGTTCCATATGCCGTTCGGATGGCCCGTGACATAACCCGGCCATTTGAGGCGTCCAGTGTAGCCCTGGATCGACCCATCGGCCATCAGCTTGACGGCGCCGAGTCTCAGCTTGTCGGTGGAGCGCTTCCTCAGTTCCGCCACGCGCCGTGCGATGTCCTCGGCTGGCTGCGTGATGCCGTTCAGGGCCGGCACGATGCGCAGTTGGAAATCGTCCCTGCCAGTCAGGGCGGTAAGCGTGGCGATGTCGTCCTCCGGCAGGTCGGTCAGGAGGTCCGTGCTTGTCGTCACGCCGACGCGCATGGCGGATTTGGCGAAGTTGCGCATGGCGAATTCCGTTCGCGCCAAGCCGCGGAAATCCATGCCGAGACGGCGCATGAGCGGGAACATCGCCGCCATCTCCTGCAACTCCCCGCTCGGTTCGCCATCGTCGAAGCTGGCGACGCCGACCGCGTTTGTGTTGCGGTCGTAACCGACGATGGAAAGAGCGGCCGAATTGGCGGTCATCAGATGGAAATTGGAATGCATGACGACGATCGGCAGATCGCTCGACACCTCGTCGAGGTGACGACGGTTCAACCGCTCGGTCGGCAGGAAGATTGGGTCGAACCCCCACGCGATCAGCGGCTTGCCGGCCGGAAGTTCGGCAAGAGCGCGCTTCAATCCGGCCATCACGCCGGCGATGTCGGCTAGACCTTCCCATTTCCGTCCGTCCGGGTCGATGCGATCCTGATACCCTGCATAAGCGTAGTTCCACATGGCACCCGTCATCATGTGGGCATGGCCTTCGACAAAGCCCGGCATCAGTACCGCGTCGCGGTAGCGGTCGTCGCGACGGAAATCGCCCCAGGGCCTGGCGCAGTCCGCAGTGCCGACCGCGAGGATAAGCCCGTCACGCACGGCTACATGCGTGGCTTCCGGCAAGGTGGGGTCCATCGTGATGATCTTCGAAGCGCTGTAGACGACGGTATCCGCCATGGTCCCCTCCGGATGTTGGCTTGTCGGAGCGGAAGAGGAGTAAGCAACTTCCATTGGCCGGGAAAATAGTATTTTCTTGGCTATAAACCTCATTTTGCCGATCTTTTGGGAGGATGTTCGATGAATTTCACATTGAAGCAACTCCGTTATGTCGAAGCGGCTGGCCGATGCGGCTCGATCACGAATGCGGCCGAGCTTCTCAGCATTTCCCAATCCTCGATCACTGCGGCGATCGATGCGCTGGAGCAAGCGCTCGGCTTCGATCTCTTCATCCGGATGCCGGCGAAGGGGATACAGGCAACGCCGTCGGGGACGGACGCGCTCAGCCATATCCGCGGCTTCCTCGAGCAGACCAACCATCTTGACAGCGATCTTCGGTCAATCGGCGGGGAGCCGGTCGGAGCGTTACGCCTCGCCTGTTACGTGACGACAGCGCCGCATGTGCTGCCACCTATGCTCAAAGGATTCGTACGCGATCATCCCGGCGTGCGCGTGGAACTCGCCGAGGGCGACATGGTTTCCGTGGTCGAACAACTGCTCGACGGCAGCGTCGACCTTGCCTGCACCTACAGCAACAGTCTGCCCGAGCAGGTGTCGTTCACCCCGCTTTTCTCTGCCCCGCCCTATGCGATAATCAGCGCCGAGGACGCTCTCGCGAAGAAGTCGTCCGTAACGCTGGCGCAACTGGCGGAGCGGCCGATGATCGTCCTTGACCTTCCGTTTGGCCGTGACTACTATACCGACCTGTTCTTTTCCCGTGGGCTGCGACCACGGATTGCTCACACAACCCGGTCGTCAGAGATCGTACGAGCGCTGGCGGCGGGCGGCTTCGGCTTCTCCGTTCTCAATATCCGGGCTAGGGAAGCGGCCCGTCCGGAATATGTCTGCCTGCCGATCAGGGACCCGACGCCCGCGATCGAGTTCGGGATCGTCTCGATCGCCGGCGTTCGCCATCCGCGCATCGTTCGGGCATTCCTCGACCATTGCGCGAAGCTAAGCAGCGCCGGAACCTTCGACGACCTGGTCGTGAAGCGCCCATCCAATTCCCCGTAAATTTAGCGGAAGCTCGCGCATAAATACCTTTTTTCCAAAGATTGTTCATCGACTAGCGTTGGCCACGGACCATAAGCAAAACCAATAATCGGGGAACGGTCATGAAGCTGACGAGACGGGAAATCCTTGGATCCGCCGGTGCGCTGCTCATCGCGCCAGATATCGCCTTCCACGCTCATGCCGCCGAGCCGCAGAAAGGCGGTACGATGGTGATGGTATCGACGCAGGTGCCTCGCCATCTCAATCCGGCGGTGCAG
Organism: Mesorhizobium koreense; assembly: GCF_031656215.1. NCBI lineage: Bacteria > Pseudomonadati > Pseudomonadota > Alphaproteobacteria > Hyphomicrobiales > Phyllobacteriaceae > Mesorhizobium > Mesorhizobium koreense. The sequence goes on from NZ_CP134228.1 coordinate 1,352,504, forward strand.
TCCGGCATCGCCACGGCCGTGCCCGGCACGCAGATCTTCGCCTCGCCGCTCCGCTACGATGCGGATTGGAATCCGCATCCCTACCTCGCCGAGAGCTGGAAAGTTGCCGAGGACGGCCTCTCGTGCACACTCAACCTCGTCAAGAACGCCAAATTTCACGACGGCAAGCCGGTCACGTCGGACGACGTGAAATTCTCCATCGAGACGATCAAGGCACATCACCCCTTCAAGACCATGTTCGAGCCGGTCAGTTCGATCGAGACTCCGGATGAGCATACCGCGGTCATCCGCCTCGCTCGTCCGCATCCTGCGCTGCTGCTTTGCATGTCGGGCGCGCTCTGCCCGATCATTCCGAAGCACGTCTTCGGCGACGGCCAGGACATCGTGAACCATCCTGCCAATTCAAATCCGATCGGAAGCGGGCCCTTCAAGCTGGCGGAGTTCAAGGCAGGCGAGCAGATCGTGCTGGAGAAGAACCCGGACTTCTTCATCGAGGGCCGACCCTATCTCGACAAGATCGTCATCCGCATCAGCCCGGACCTCAGCACGGTCGTACTTGCCACCGAGAACGGCCAGGCGGATTTTCTGCCCTGGCTGGCGGAGAGCCAGTACATCACGCGCCTGCAGAAGTCGGACCGTCTCGGGGTGACCGACAAGGGCTATGCCGCCGTCGGCCCGATCAACTGGCTGGCGTTCAACACGGCCAAGGCGCCGCTCGACAACAAGGCCGTGCGCCAGGCGATCGGCTACGCGATAGACCGCAATTTCGTGACCAAGGCGCTGTTGCGCGGCATCGCCAAGGCACAACGTTCGCCGATCATCGAATCGAGTCCCTTCTTCAACCCGAAGATGCCTTCCTATGGCCTCGATCTCGACAAGGCGAATGCGATGCTCGACGAGGCCGGTCACAAGAAGGGCGCCGACGGCATGCGCTTCAAGCTGACGATCGACTATCTCCCCGGCGGCGGCGAGCAGCAGCAGGGAGTCGCTCAATATCTGAAGTCACAGCTCAAGAAGGCGGGCATCGACATCGAGGTGCGCGCTTCGCCCGACTTCCCGACCTGGGCCAAGCGCATCTCGAACTACGATTTCGACCTGACGATGGACGAGGTCTACAATTGGGGCGATCCGGTGATCGGCGTGCATCGCACCTATCTGTCCTCGAATATCCGTAAGGGCGTGATCTGGTCGAACACCCAGCAATACAGCAACCCCAAGGTCGACGAGTTGCTGAACAATGCGGCGGTGGAGAAGGACCCTAAAAAGCGCAAAGCGTTCTATGACGAATTCCAGATGATCGTCGGAGACGACCTGCCGATCTACTGGATCAACGCGCTCCCTTACCATACCGTCTATGACAAGCGGCTAGGCAACGTCCCCGAGTCGATATGGGGCTCGATGCAGTCGATGGACGAGGTTTATTGGAAGGAAAAGAGAAGCTGAGGACGCAGCCGGCGCCGCCTGCGGGAGCGGGCGGACCATCATGGGAGCACTGACCGTAGATGGGGTCCACCGCCTATATCGCCAGACGGCTCCTCTACGGAGTGATCCTCCTGGTCGGGGTGCTCGTCCTCAATTTCTTCCTGATACACGCGGCGCCGGGCGATCCTGCGGAAACGATCGCCGGCGTCATGGGTGGTGCCACGGCGAAGATGCTGGCCGAGATTCGGGCAAGCTATGGCCTCGACAAGCCGCTCCTTACCCAACTAGCCATCTATCTCGGGCATGTCGCGCATGGCGATCTCGGCATGTCGTACTATTTCAACCAGCCGGTCATAGGACTGATCGCCGCTCGCGTCGGACCGACCATCCTGCTCGTTCTCGCTGCCCAGGTATTCGCGATTACGATTGGCGTGGCCATGGGAGTCTTCGCCGCGCGCAAACCCTCCGGGCCTCTTTCCGCCTTCATCACCGTCCTTTCCACCATCGGCTACGCCGCTCCGGTATTCTGGACCGGCATCATGCTGATCATCCTGCTCGCATCGATATGGCCGATCTTTCCCGTCGACGGCATGACCAGCGCACGCTTCGCCGGCGGCTATTTCGCCTATATCGGCGACGTGCTCTATCATCTTGTGCTTCCTGCCTTCACGCTCGCGATCATTTTCCTGGCGCAGTATTCGCGGCTGTCCAGGGCCTCGATGATCGACGTGCTCGGCGCGGACTATGTTCGCACCGCGCGGGCCAAGGGGCTCAGCGAAACCAAGGTGGTCTTCAAGCACGCGCTGCGTAACGCCGTGCTCCCCATCATCACGGTTGCCGGTATCCAGTTCGGCAACCTGATCTCCGGCGCACTGCTGGTCGAATCGGTCTTCAACTGGCCGGGCATGGGACGGCTCGCTTTCGATTCCGTGTTGAGGCGCGACTATCCGACACTTCTGGGAATCCTGTTCTTCGCAGCATTGATGGTCATCGTCGCCAATTTGCTCACGGATCTCTCCTATCGGTTCGCCGATCCACGCATCCGAACGGGAGGCCGCTGATATGAGCGCAGTCGAGCCCGCGGCAAGGAACCATGCGGTCGAGGGGGCAAGCCCGCTCAGGGAGGCCTGGATCGCTTATCGCCGCAACAAGCCGGCCCTGTTCGGAACGCTCCTGCTGGTAGCCATTGTCATCCTCGTCATCTACGGGACATTCTTTTTCCAAGGCGACCCCTATGAGATCGTCTGGGCACCGCAGACGCCGCCTGGAACGGAAGCGAGCGTGCCGCTCGGCACCGATTATCTTGGCCGCGACATCATGCGCGGCCTCCTGAAAGGCGGCGGACCGACGCTTGCAGTCGGGGCAGCAGCGGCGATCATCACGCTCGTCATCGGCATCGCGCTTGGCGGGATCGCCGGCTATTTCGGAGGCTGGATCGACGATCTCCTGATGCGCGTCACGGAATTCTTCCAGGTCCTGCCGGCGCTTCTCTTCGCCATGGTGGTTATCACGCTCTTCTCGCCGTCCACGCTTACGACGGCGATCGCGATCGGTATCGTTCTATGGCCGCAGACCGCGCGGTTGACGCGGGCGGAATTCCTGAGGATCCGGGAACTCGAATACGTTACAGCCGCGCGCTCCATCGGCGCGCGCAACGGGCGTATCATGTGGAAGGTGATCCTTCCCAATGCGCTGCCGCCGCTCATCGTCTCAGCGACGCTCACCGTCGGCGTGGCAGTCCTGTTTCAGGCAGGCCTGTCGTTCCTCGGTCTCGACGACCCCAATACCATGTCGTGGGGGCTGATGATCGGAACCAACCGGCAATATATCCTCGACGCCTGGTGGCCCGTGACCTTGCCCGGCGTCGCGATCTTCCTGACCGTCTTTGCAGTCAGCCTGGTCGGCGATGGGCTGAACGATGCCTTCAACCCGAAACTGCGCGAGCGCTGACGTGACGGAGCCGCTGCTTTCGATCCGGAACCTGAAGGTCGAGTTCTCGACGCGCAACGGACGCGTCACCGCGCTCGACGGCATCGACCTCGACCTGATGCCGGGCGAAACGCTCGGCATCGTCGGCGAATCCGGCTGCGGCAAGTCGATCACGGCGCTGGCGACCATGGGTCTTGTCCCCGATCCGCCGGGCCGCATTGCCGGCGGCCGGATTCTTTTCGATGGCGAGGATATCACCCATGCCGACGCGAAACGGCTGAGAAGCCTGCGCGGCTCGGACATCTCGATGATCTTCCAGGAGCCGATGACCTCGCTCAATCCGGTCTTCACCGCCGGCGATCAGATCGCCGAGGCTATCATGCTGCACCAGTCGGCGAGCAGAGGCGAAGCCGGCCGCAAGGCGGTCGATCTGCTGCGCACGGTCGGCATCCCGGAGCCGGAGCGGCGCGCGCATTCCTATCCCCACGAACTCTCCGGCGGCATGCGCCAGCGCGTCATGATCGCGATGGCGATCTCATGCCGACCGCGTGTCCTGATCGCTGACGAGCCGACGACGGCGCTCGACGTGACCGTGCAGGCGCAGATCTTCGACCTGATGCGCGATATCCAGAGAGAATTCGGGGTTGCCATCATGCTCATAACCCATGACATGGGCGCCATTGCCGAAATGGCCGATCGGGTGGCGGTCATGTATGCCGGCCGCATCGTCGAGAAGGGCGACGCCGATGAGATCCTCGACAATCCTCTGCATCCCTATACGCGTGGCCTGATCGGCTGCATTCCCGTACTCGGCAAGGAGGCGGGACGGCAGGGACGCATGCCGCCGCTTGCCGAAATACCCGGCATCGTTCCGCCGCTCCATCTGCTCGGACGGGGTTGCGCCTTCGCGGATCGCTGCCCCCTCGCATTCGATCGCTGTCGCGTTGAAAGTCCCGGACTTGAAGGCCGTTCCCATAAGGTCGCGTGCTTCGCGACGGAAATGGAGGCGGCGTGACGAGCGGTCCCCTGCTTGATGTCCAAGGGCTGTCGGTGCGCTTCGCCATGCCGCGCCAATCCCTGTTGGGGACGCGGCCGACCCTGCAAGCGGTACGTAGCGTCTCGTTTTCGCTGAAGCCCGGGCGGACGCTCGGCCTCGTCGGCGAGAGCGGCTCCGGCAAGACGACGACGGCGATGGCCGCGATCCGGCTGGTTGCGGCCTGGTCGGGCTCGGTGACGTTCGATGGCGTCGATCTTCTCAACCTCGACCCGGAAGCGATGCGTCAGCGCCGACGGCACCTGCAGGTGATCTTTCAGGACCCCTATTCCTCGCTCAATCCGCGCGAGCGCGTCGGCGCGATCGTTCGCGAACCGCTCGACCTGATGATGCCCGAAATGTCGCAATTCGATCGCGAGGAACGGGTGCGCGAGCTGTTCGGACTGGTCGGTCTGCGGCCCGACCAGATGGCGCTGTTCCCACACCAGTTTTCGGGCGGGCAGAGGCAGCGCATCTCGATCGCCCGAGCGCTCGCGACCAATCCCCGGTTGATTGTCTGTGACGAGCCGGTGTCGGCGCTCGACGTGGCGATCCAGGCACAAATCCTGAATTTGCTGCGCCGTTTGCAGGACGATTACGGCCTCTCCTATCTCTTTATCAGCCACGATCTCGGCGTGGTGCAGTTCATCTGCGACGATGTCGCGGTGATGTATCTCGGGCAGATCGTCGAATTCGCCGACCGGCCGAACCTGTTTGCCCGGCCGCGCCACCCCTATACGGCTGCCCTTCTCTCAGCCGCCCCGTCGCTGGCGCGTCGCAAAAGCGCCGGCTATGTGCGCGAGGGCTCCGTCAAGGGCGACCCGCCGAGCCCGCTGAACATTCCCGAGGGTTGCGCTTTCGCGTCGAGATGCCCACGCGCGCAGTCGAAATGTCGTGCCGAACGGCCACAGTTGGTCCACGATGCCGACGGTTCGGTTGCCTGCCATTATCCGCTTGCCTGAGACGCCGAGGCCTGCGCACGGTTCGCCATAAAGCGCATCATCCTTTGGGAAATATCGGGGCTTCACAAGCCAAGCCTCGGCGCTCATTATCGTCGCCCGACCATACTTGGGATTGGCCGTGCTTCTCGTGGAAAAAGTGTCCATCGGGCAACATGCCGGTAGTCTCCGCTCCGCTGGAGCGGACGCCGCAAAACCCAGGCATGGATATAATGATGTTCAAAACTGGCTATAGCGGGGTTATTTTTTTCTCAATCAACATCGCGCGTGCAGCTACGAGACTGGCGATCAAGCCGGCAAACAGCAACGATGTGCGGGAACGAAACTCATAAATGAGGAGAACTCGATGAAAATCGTCAACAAAGCGAGGGCCTTCGCCACCGCTCTGACCTTGGGCGCGATGGTGGGGGCCGGGGCAGCTCATGCCGAGACGACCGTCGTGGTCGGCTATCAGCAGATCGTCGGCCCCTTCGTCAGCGCGATCGCCGCCGGCAGCTTCGATAAGCCCGAGCAGGAGGCCGGCTACAAGATCGACTGGCGCCAGTTCGCATCCGCCGGCGACATTTCGGTCGCGCTCGCCTCGGGCAACGTCGCCGTCGGGGTGATCGGATCGACAGGCGTGACGGCCTCGGTAACGCGCGGCGTCGACGCAGAACTGTTCTGGATCCTTGACAATATCGGCAAGTCGGAAGCGCTGATCGCCCGTAACGGCTCCGGCATCGAGAAGCCTGAGGATCTCGTTGGCAAGAAGATCGCCGTACCCTTCGTTTCCACTTCGCACTTCCACCTTCTGGTTGCGCTCGACAAAGTCTGGCACATCGATGCGCGCAAGGTAAACATCCTCAACCTGAAGCCGCCGGAAATCGTCGCGGCCTGGAAGCGCGGCGACATCGACGCGGCCTATGTCTGGCCGCCGGCACTCTCCGAAATCCAGAAGAACGGCAAGGAGATCATTAATTCCGCCGAAGTGGGCAAGGCCAGCGTGCCGACTTTCGACGGTATCATCGTGAACAAGGATTGGGCCAAGGACAATCCGAAATTCATGGCAGCCTTCACCAAGGTGCTCGCCCAGGCCTATGCCGACTTCAAGGAGAACGGCGCCAAATGGACGCCCGACTCTCCGGAAGTGAAGGGTATTGTGAAGTTGATCGGCGGCGAGCCGAAGGACATCATCGAAGCTTCACGGTTGCTGGAATTTCCGACGGCCGAGGAACAGGCGTCCAAGACCTGGCTCGGTGGCGGGGCAGAGGGCGGTGCCGTGCGCGCGCTCGCCGCAAGCGCGCAGTTCCTGAAGGATCAGAAGCAGATCGATGCTGTGCTTCCGGACTACACGTCCTACGTGACGGACGAATACGCAAAGGCAGCTGCAAAATAACGGCAGAAGCGACGGGCCAGCCGACTTCGCAAGGCCGGCTGGCTCGTGAGTTGCTTCAACAGGCCTGCGAGGGTGCCGAAAACGTTTTGCATGCATTCGCCGCATGAACCGTCTAGGCTCCGGCACGTCAGCTTTGATGGGATTCGGGCCATATGGCATCGCAAATGAAGACGCTGACGGTACGGGATGTCAGTCTGACCTATCCTGGCCTGAGCAGCGACGAGGCGGTGGTCGCCCTCAAGGGCGTCAACCTGACGATAGAAAACGGCAATTTCGTCGTGGCACTCGGCGCGTCTGGTTGCGGCAAGACCACGCTGCTCAACCTTCTCGCGGGCTTCCTGTCGCCGACGGAGGGGACGATCAGCCTCGGCGACCGCTTGATCCAGGGCCCCGGCGCCGATCGCGGCGTCGTCTTTCAGAAGCATGCCCTCTTGCCATGGCTGAACGTCATGGAGAACACCGAGTTCGGCCTTAAGCTGCAGGGCGTCGCGAAGGCGGAACGGCGCGAGCGCGCGGCGCAGAACCTCGCCCTGGTCGGGCTGCAGGATTTCCATAACCATATGATCTACCATCTCTCTGGCGGCATGCAGCAGCGCGTGGGCGTCGCCCGCGCTCTGACCTGCGACCCGGAAATGCTCCTGATGGACGAGCCGATGGCCGCGCTCGACGCACTCACCCGCGAGACCATTCAGGAACTGCTCCTCAAGGTGTGGGAGCGGACGGGCAAGATGTTCTTCTTCATCACGCACAGTGTCGAGGAGGCGCTGTTCCTCGGCTCGACGCTGATCGTGATGTCACCCCGACCGGGCCGTATCACGCATTCCTACGAGCTGGATTTCAACCGGCGATTCCTGGAGCACGGCAACGCCCGCGCGATCAAGTCGAGCGCGGATTTCATCGCGATGCGCGAGACCATCCTCAGCATCATCTATGGTGACGAGCGTGCCCACCAGAAGGATTTGATCCATGCCTAAGGCAAAGGCGGTCCGTCCTGGCAAAGTCTACGGCGCGCCGGGCGACGGTTATTCGGGCCATATCAGCCTCATCACCATCATTGTCCTGATCGGCGCCTGGTTCCTGGTGACCGGCGAGGGCTGGGTGAAGCCGCTCTTCCTTCCCTCGCCCCAGGCCGTCTACAACAAGTTCATCCTCGCCACGACAGATGGCGTCGCCAATTCGACGCTGCTCCAGCACACCGTTGCCAGCCTGACGCGCGTCTTCGGCGCGTTCTTCCTGGCATGCCTCACCGCCATCCCCATCGGCATCTGGATGGGGGTAAGCCGTATCGCGCGCGGGGTCTTCGATCCTATCATCGAATTCTACCGTCCCCTGCCGCCGCTCGCTTATCTGCCGCTTGTCATCATCTGGCTCGGCATCGGTGAGTTCCCGAAGATCTTCCTGATCTTCCTCGCCATCTTCGCGCCGATGGCGATTTCGGCTCGCGCAGGCGTGCGGTCGGTATCAACCGAGCAGATACACGCCGCCTACGCCATGGGCGCCACGCGCCAGCAGGTGATCTGGCACGTCATCCTCAAGGCCGCGCTGCCCGAGATATTCACCGGCATGCGCATCGGCATCGGCGTCGGCTGGACGACGCTGGTGGCGGCCGAAATGGTGGCGGCCGAGCGGGGCCTCGGCTTCATGGTACTCAACTCGGCACAATTCCTGGCGAGCGACGCGGTCATCATGGGCATCATCGTCATCGGCCTCTTCGCCTTCGGCTTCGACCTTATCGTACGCTATCTCGAACGCATCATGATCCCCTGGAAGGGCAAGGTCTGAGGTCCGAGGCGGGCAGGCGGATCGGTGGTTTCCGCCCGGCCGCCCAACGGCACTGGATATATATATCGCGCCGTTTGGTGCTATAGCCGCCGGCGCGTTTGTGAGCAGGCTGGGCCGTAATGTTGCGGGCGGATCGTGCCGCCGGCTCGAACGGGATCGCGTATCATGAACATGAATTTGCATACCAACGACATCCGCGAAGTGGTGGAGGCCGATCGCAGGCACGTCTGGCACCATCTCGTCCAGCACAAGCCGTTCGAGACGACCGACCCGCGCGTCATCGTCGAGGGCCGCGGCATGCGCGTGTGGGATGCCGCGGGCCGGGAATATCTGGACGCCGTATCGGGCGGCGTGTGGACGGTCAATGTCGGCTACGGGCGCGAGAGCATCGCCGATGCGGTGCGCGACCAGCTCGTGAAGATGAATTATTTCGCCAATTCCGCCGGCTCGATTCCGGGCGCGCTTTTCGCGCAGCGCCTGATCGAGAAGATGCCCGGCATGAGCCGCGTCTATTATTCGAACTCCGGCTCCGAGGCTAACGAGAAGGTGTTCAAGATGGTGCGCCAGATCGCGCATCACCGTCATGGCGGGAAGAAATACAAGATCCTCTACCGCGAGCGTGACTATCACGGCACGACGATCGGTACGCTGTCGGCAGGTGGACAGCCACAAAGGGCGGCGCAATACGGACCGCTGACACCCGGCTTCGTCGAGGTTCCGCACTGTCTCGAATACCGCAACCAGTACGGCGCGGCGGAGAATTACGGCGAGGCGGCGGCAGACGCGATCGAGGCCGTGATCCTGCGCGAGGGGGCGGATACGGTCGGCGCTATCTGCCTCGAGCCGATCACGGCCGGCGGCGGCGTCATCACCCCGCCCGCGGGCTACTGGGAGCGCGTGCAGGACATCTGCAAGCGTCACGACATCCTGATTCATATCGACGAGGTGGTGTGCGGCGTAGGCCGCACCGGCGAATGGTTCGGCTATCAGAATTACGGCATCAAGCCCGATTTCGTTACCATGGCGAAGGGTGTCGCGTCCGGTTATGCGGCGATCTCCTGCACGGTCACGACCGAAGCCGTCTTCGACATGTTCAAGGACGACCCGGCCGATCCGCTCTCCTATTTCCGTGACATCTCCACATTCGGGGGATGCACGGCCGGTCCGGCGGCGGCGCTGGAGAACATGCGCATCATCGAGGACGAGAAACTGCTCGACAACACCAAGGCGATGGGCGCGCGGCTGGAGCGGAACCTGAGGGGCCTGATGGACAAGCATGCGGCGATCGGGGATGTCCGCGGCAAGGGCCTGTTCTTCGGCGCCGAACTGGTGGCGGACAGGAAGACGAAGGAATCAGCCGATGAGAAGCTGGTTCAAGCGGTCGTAGCCGACTGCAATAGCCAGGGCGTCCTGATCGGCATGACCAACCGTTCGCTGCCGGGCTTCAACAACACGCTCTGCCTCAGTCCGGCGCTGATCGCGAAAACGGGCGATATCGACCAGATCACGGATGCGATCGACAAAGCATTGACGAAGGTCTTCGGCTAGAGCGGATCGGCTGTTTCGGCCCGGCGTCGTCCTCTTGGCCGGCGCCGGTGGAATTCTGCTAGTATGATTGCACTGCAATCCCGCAGGCAGGATTTCTCCGCCGTGCCAGTCCCACCGGAAGCGCTGTTTCTCGATCCCGATTTCGAGGGAACGTTGCAGCAGCGCATCCAGCACATGGTTGCAAAAGGAATCTTGTCCGGCCGGCTTTGCCGAGGCGAGAAGCTGCCATCGAGCCGCAGGCTGGCGAGCTATCTCGGCGTCAGCCGCATCACCGTGACGCTCGCCTATGGCGAACTCCTGTCCGACGACTATCTCGTATCGCGCGGACGCTCCGGTTATTTCGTCTCACCGAACGCACCGCTGCGCACGGTCTTCGAACCGACGGCAAGCAGCAATGGCCGCGCCGTTGATTGGAGCCGCGCGATCGGGCAGCACTACTCTGGGCAGATTCTTCCCGAAAAGCCGAGCGACTGGCGCAGCTACGCGTATCCCTTCATCTACGGCCAGGCCGACGAAACCCTCTTCGACCACCGCAACTGGCGGCTCTGCGCTCTGCAAGCGCTCGGCAGGAAGGAAATCCCCTATATCACCGCCGATTATTTCGAGCGCGACGACCCTGAACTGGTGAAGTTCATCGCCCTGCGGACACTGCCGCGGCGAGGCATCCGCGCGCGGCCCGAGGAAATCCTGGTGACGCTCGGCGCCCAGAACGCGCTTTGGCTGACTGCGCAGGTGCTGCTCGGACAGTCCCGTACGGCCGCCATGGAAGATCCCGGCTATCCCGGCCTGCGGGCGATCCTCAACCATACGCATTGCAGGCAGGTTCGCGCGCGCGTCGACGCCGAAGGCATGCGCTTCGAGGAGCTTCCCGAGGGTGTAGACGCGGTTTTCACGACGCCCAGCCACCACTGTCCGACAAATGTCACCATGCCGCTCGAGCGCCGACGTATGCTGCTCGAACACGCCTCCACGCACGATTACATGGTGATCGAGGACGATTACGAGTTCGAAATATCATTCGGCAAGCCGCCGGTTCCGGCATTGAAATCGCTCGATCGCGACGGCCGTGTCATCTATATCGGCTCTTTCTCGAAATCCTTGTTTCCAGGCCTGCGCCTCGGTTACGTGGTAGCCGCAGAGCCGTTCATCCAGGAAGTACGGGCGCTGCGGGCAACCGTGCTGCGCCATCCGCCCGGCCAGATCCAACGCACCGTCGCGAGCTTCCTCTCGCTCGGCCATTACGATGCGATGGTCGCCCGTATGAGCCACGCCTTCGCCCAACGCCGCGAGGTCATGCGAAAAGCGATCGAAGACCACGGGCTGACGTTCGCGCATGGCGAGGCGGCCGGTGGCTCCAGTTTCTGGATGCGCACGCCGTTCGGCGAGGACGCGCGCCTCCTCGCCGAACGGCTTCGGCCGCTGGGCGTGCTGATCGAACCCGGCCATGTCTTCTTCAATAGGGAGGATGCGCCGCGGGACTTCTATCGCCTTGCCTATTCGTCGATCGACGCGTCCAAGATCGCCGAGGGGATCAGGCTGATTGCCAGCCGGGTCTGATCTGGCGATATGGCGCGCGCAGACTGGCCCTACACCCCTCATTGCCCCCATCCCACTATGGTCGCGAGAGCAGCGCGCCGGTATGCGCGCGCGATCCCATGGGAGCCCGACCGAAAATGAAAATGACCACCGAAGAAGCTTTCGTCAAAGTGTTGCAGCGACACGGCATCAGGCATGCTTTCGGCATCATCGGATCGGCTTTCATGCCCATTTCAGACTTGTTCCCCAAGGCCGGCATCACCTTCTGGGACTGCGCGCATGAAGGCTCCGGCGGCATGATGGCCGACGGCTACACCCGCGCCGGCGGCAAGATGTCGATGATGATCGCCCAGAACGGACCCGGCATCACCAACTTCGTCACGGCGGTCAAGACGGCCTACTGGAACCATACGCCGCTTCTGCTCGTCACGCCGCAGGCGGCGAACAAGACGATCGGGCAGGGAGGCTTCCAGGAAGTCGAGCAGATGGCGCTGTTCAAGGATATGGTCGCCTATCAGGAGGAGGTACGCGATGCCTCGCGCATCGCCGAAGTCCTCAACCGCGTTATCCAGCATGCGAAGCGGGCTTCCGCGCCGGCCCAGATCAATGTGCCGCGCGACCTATGGACCCAGGTGGTCGATATCGAGCTGCCGGCGATCGTCGATTTCGAGCGGCCGTCCGGTGAGGCGCAAGCGCTCGAAAAGGCCGCGGCACTTCTTTCCTCTGCCAGGTTTCCGGTCATCCTCAACGGCGCCGGCGTGGTGCTGGCCGGCGCGACCGGCGCCTCCATGGCGCTGGCCGAGCGTCTCGATGCGCCGGTGGCCTGCGGCTACCAGCACAATGACGCCTTCCCGGGTTCGCACCCGCTTTTCGCCGGGCCGCTCGGCTATAACGGCTCGAAGGCAGCCATGCAGCTCATTGCCAAGGCCGATGTCGTGCTGGCGCTTGGCACGCGGCTCAATCCGTTTTCGACGCTCCCCGGATACGGCATCGACTATTGGCCGAAAAACGCGGCGATCATCCAGGTCGACATCAATCCGGACCGCATCGGCCTGACCAAGCCCGTCACCGTCGGCATCGTCGGTGACGCGAAGAAGGTCGCCGAAGGCATATTGGCGCGTTTGTCAGACGCTGCCGGAGATACCGGCCGCGCCGAGCGCAAGGCGACGATCGCCCAGACCAAATCCGCCTGGGCGCAGGAACTCTCTTCGATGGACCACGAGGAGGACGATCAAGGCACCACATGGAACGAACGCGCCCGCAAGGCCAAGCCCGACTGGATGAGCCCGCGCATGGCCTGGCGCGCCATCCAGAAGGCGCTGCCTCGCGACGCGATCATCTCCTCCGATATCGGCAACAATTGCGCGATTGGTAACGCCTATCCTTCGTTCGAAAAGGGACGCAAATATCTTGCGCCGGGCCTCTTCGGCCCGTGCGGCTACGGCCTGCCTTCCATCGTCGGCGCCAAGATCGCGTGCCCGGATACGCCGGTTGTCGGCTTTGCCGGCGACGGCGCCTTCGGCATCGCCTGCACCGAACTCACTGCCATCGGCCGCAAGGAATGGCCGGCAATCACCATGATCGTATTCCGCAACTATCAATGGGGCGCCGAGAAGCGCAATTCGACGCTGTGGTACGCGGACAATTTCGTCGGCACCGAACTCGATACGCAGGTCTCCTATGCCGGTATCGCCAAGGCTTGCGGCCTCGAGGGCGTACAGGCCTTCACCATGGAAGCGTTGACCGCTGCGCTCGACAAGGCAGTCGAAGACCAGATGAAGCATGGAAAGACGACGCTGATCGAGGCCATGATCAATCAAGAACTCGGCGAGCCGTTCCGTCGCGACGCGATGAAGAAGCCAGTGGCGGTGGCCGGGATCGATCCGGCGGACATGCGCGACTGAGGCATTTCGAGGCGATGGCACGCGGCGGACGCTCCAGCGGCATTCTCGTCTTCAACGCCGGATCGTCCTCAATCAAGTTCGCCTTGTTCGACGATGCGTTTCGACGCGGATTGTCCGGATTGGCGGACGCGATCGGCGGTGACGGACGCCTTAATGTAGGTGGAAATGAAAGAGCGGCGCGTTTCGCCCACCATGCCAACGCGCTCGACGCGATCCTAGAGGAACTGGACCATCATGGGATACGCCTCGACACCCTTGCGGGGGTAGCGCATCGCGTCGTTCATGGCGGCCGGGCCCTGACCAAAACATGCCGGCTCACCGCGAAAGCGATCGCCGAGATCGAGGCCTGCGTACCGCTGGCGCCGCTGCATAATCCTCACAATCTGGCGCTCATCCGGGCCGTTTCGGATGCCGCGCCGGACCTGCCGCAATATGCCTCCTTCGACACGGCTTTCCATGCGAGCAATCCGGAAGTGGCGCTGCGCTACGCCATACCGGAGAAAGAGGATGGCAAGGGGATAAGGCGTTATGGATTCCACGGCATTTCCTTCGCCGGCCTGACACGGCAATTGCCCGAAATCACTGGACACCCGCTACCCGCCAGGCTTCTGGCTTTCCATCTCGGCAATGGAGTGAGCCTTTGCGCCATTCGCGACGGCTGTTCCGTGGCGACAACGATGGGCTATTCACCGCTCGACGGGCTCACCATGGGAACACGGGCGGGCAGCATCGACGGTAATGCCGTGCTGCGCCTCGCATCGGATTACGGTATCGAGGAAGCAGCGCGGCTCCTCAACCGAGAAAGCGGATTGCGAGGCCTTGGCGGCCATTCCGACATGCGCGCGCTCCACGCGGCAAAGACGCCCGAAGCCGCCTTCGCCATCCGGCATTTCTGCTATTGGGCGACGCGACACGCCGGCTCGATGATGGCAGCGATGGGCGGTCTCGACGCACTCGCATTCACCGGCGGGATCGGTGAGAATGATGCCGCCATTCGTGCCGCAATCATGGACGGCATGGCATGGACCGGCCTTGTGGCTCGTAGGGCTGGCGATACGGAGGAAGGCCCTCGTCTCCATCAGCCCGATTCCTCCGTCGAGGCATGGATCGTTCCCGCCGACGAGGAAACCACGATTGCGCGCGACGCTGCGGCATTGATTGCCAGCTTGCCTGCAGCAGATCCGGCATAAGATGGCAGCTCTGGACCGAAATGTGCGATATATCGTGCTTGGCCAGACAGCCTGCGGCTATCGTCAGGACCGCGTACTTCTGCCACCAGGCAAAGTCACGCGCCCGGTAGTGGCGATTTTAACTATTTCAGCCAGATAGGTGTCGGAACAAGATTGGTGCGAAATCGTACGCTAACCGTCAGCCACCAATCGGGCGCCGCTCCGTCCCGATACCCGACCGGAATGTCATCCGGCCTCCGCCGGCTCTCGTTTCACCGGGTCTTGGAGGCGGATAGCCTCGGTCCTGACCGGCAGCCGCATATTGTATAGCTGCGCGGTCGCCGGCGCGGCCGCTCGAAAGCTCGTCGGCGACCCATCGAGCCGCACATGGCGAAGCGACGCTTGTTCCGTTCATCGCTACCATCGATCCGCAATGAGAGCCGGCACTCAGGACGCCGCTCAGAACCGCTGACTCATCCGTTGCCAGGGCGGCATCCGGCCCGCAGCGCTCAGGTTCGGATGACCCGGGCAGCCGTGCATTGGGGTTCGGGGATATCGGCCCGGCAGAGGAGTAGTCGGCAATCTTGCCATTGCAATATACCAATCCGGCCGCGACGATCGGCAGTTGACCACAGGCGAAACCGCTCAGCGTGCCGGCGCGTTGGACCATGCAACCAGAACCGTGCACGCCTCTCCCGGTCGCGTTCCCCGGGTCGATGGGCAAGGGACGTCCCTCGTCATCGTACCGACGATAGTCGGGATGGTCGAAATAGGATTGCCGTCCGAACGGCCGGAATCCGGGTAACCGCTCGTCCCGTTCGATCCAGGCTTCAATGGCCTCGTTTGGAGCTAGATCGCCGTTGACAACAGCCACCGTCCATACCCCCGACGGTGCGACCGGCTCGACTTCGGCTTCGCTCGCAGTAGGCACTATGTCGATCTGAAAAAGTCCTCGACTTGTTGGATAGCCTACATAGACATAGGTGAGCGTGGCGATCACATCTCTTCCACCAGACAGGGTGAATTCCGCCGATCTGTCGCTCTCCTTGCCCGACCTGAGCACAGGACTCGTTTGGCCACTAGGGGCAGTTACGCAGACTTCGGCAAGCGGAACGCCTTCCTTTCGGAAAGGCAACCAGAGAAAGAGACTATTCGACGTCCGATCGTCCGGGAGTATGCGCCAGAAGAGCTTTTGGGTATGACCCCCATTGGAAGCGGGCGTCGCTACATTGGAAAACGCCACGCGAGCATGCGTACGGCTCAGATTCCCGTTCCCTGCCGGCAGAACGGCACGAACTATCCGGTCTTTCGATTCTCCGTACAGCTTGAGATCAATGCTTCGCTCGACGAGCCCCGTTCCGTCATGCGGCCCGGCAAAATTGCCATAGCTGAAGTTTATTACGAGGGGTCTGATTACCTTGTCTCTATCTATTACCAATTTCGATTGCTTCATTACGTAGTCCAAGGCGAGCCACAGATAAGGCTCCAGTCCAGAAGGGCTTGTGTCGGCGACGACATAGGTCGGCAGCGAAACGCAAACGATCGGACGCTCGTCATCCTTTTCCCCCGGCTTGTAGCCGGCGGCGATACCCATCACGTGAGTGCCGTGTGAGGTACGCAGAGCGGTCGGCTTGAAAGATCCTGTCCTGAAGTCGAGCATTCCCGCCAGGGAATAAAACTTGTCTTCATCGAGCTGGCCGTCTTCGGTGCACCGAGCCAGCAGCGCTTCGATCTGGCTTCCGTCCAGGAATACACCAAGGTCGATCCCGCCCGTCATCGGATCGGCTCTCACGTCCATAATCCATGCAGACAAAACCCTGGATCGCGTCGGACACTCTTTGCGGAACAACTCATGTGCAAACGCAATGCCATTGTCGATGACCGCCATTGTTACGGCAGAGCCAGACCAGGAAGTGGCTGCGCCCTTCGGCATCTGATAATGCGAGCCGGTTATCTGAGTATGGCGGGAAGTATTTGGTACCGGCGCGCCAAGTACGAGGCGGCGGATCGTGTCGTTTCTTCTGTTCATGTCGGTGATGAACGAACGGCGCACGAAAATCGTGAATGCTGCTCCCTTCCGGCGGCGATCGGCCTCGTCGTAGATCTCTGGCACGATGAGATCGTCCGCATCCTCCCGCGCGTTGGCTAGCTCTTCCAGATCCCTTTCGTCTTCCAACTCGATCAGCGCTGGCCACCAGGTGTTCTCGAATGTCCCTTCCCGAGAGAACCTCTCCATCGCGGATGTCCGGAATTCCGCCTTCGGGTCCATGAATTCGATATCGAGATCGCTCCAGCTGTAGTCCATGCCAATCCCCTTTCGTTCGAGCGCAACCGGGACGTCAGGCCCACTCCTCCTTTGCTCGTTCCCACAGCCATCTCAGAAGGGGGGATCCGGCCGATATCATTGCCGGGTCAGCGGTGATCTGGGTTGCCCAGCGGACAACTTCTTGCTGCGTGTCGTTGCCAACGTCGTAAAGATGATTCCAATAGAAATCCTCATCACCGGAAAATGCCACGCCGTCGAACAACCAGCCGATGAATGGAACCGGAAACGCTCGTGGATCGCCGCAACGCGCATACAGGTACTTGGCAAGGGTAAGCCCGAGAACGCAGCCGGCGATGCTATCGACCGGAAAATGAAGCCCCGCAACGGTCCGATTGATCGCGATCCGGGCGGCCTGCCGCATCAACATCTTGCCGAACTCGATGTCATTGTAAGGGTATTTGCCTATTTCCCGCATCAACAACCACAGCAATCGGGCCATGGTGAAGGACTCCGTCGAATGTCCGCTTGGCAAGGATGCGTGAGGTGGCGTCCAGATCATCGGCTGAATTTGAGCCGAATATTCGAAAGGCCGCTTGCAACGCAGCGCGTATTTGAACCGCATTTCCACGAGGTTGGCCAGCGTCTGCGCAATGGACAGCAGCTCCAGTGTATACGGTGTTCTTGATGGATCCATATACAATATCGACCGAAGAAATTCGGACGGTGTCTTAAGTTGAGAAAGTATCTCCGCTATGCGGTCCTGCCGTAAATCAGAATAATTTGCGACCATGTTAAGCTGCTGTCGAAAAGCAGCTTCGGCAGGTCGCGTCATGTCGACGAGCGGCGCTTTGGCGGCCTCTGCTCTGTTCTCCCTGTGCCAGAGATGCGCCTTGTAGGATCCCGCGTCGTAGTAAAAGCCAAGACATGATGCCAATTCGAAAACGAAAAGGCTTGATCGTATCGTCGGGCCAAGCCCCGCCAGTGCTTCCACATCCTCCGGATTGTTCTCGGCGATTGCGACACCGACCTCTTTCCAGGTTCCGGCGATTCCATCGCGATTGGTGATCAGGCCCTCGACGATAATCGGATCATCTTGCGGTCCGGAACTGGCGAATCCACTAAATCCGGAAAATCCGCTGAAGCCTGAGAACCCGCTGAAGCCGCTCTCGGGCCCACCACCTTCAACTGGCATGACAGGCACCCTCCCATCCGGCCCCGTAATTCCCAGCCTATATCCGGACTATATTCAGCCGGGAACTCCAGCTTGCCGCATCGTATCTGCGAAGTACCGGCCTACATCAAATTGGGCGCTCGGCGACCGCTCCATCCAACTTGTGATCGTCAGATCCGGTTCGAGGTCAAGCAATTGTCGGACCGTCCTTTGCGCGCCGGTGATATCTCCGAGTCGCATTTGGGCGACCGTCTTCACGCGAAGGGTGGAGGTGTGAATGCGGTTGGCGCGCAGCGAATGTTCCGCTAGGTTCAGGGCACGTCGATTGTCACCCGCGGCAATGCAGGCCGATGCGGCCAACGACAGGAAGTAATATCTGTTGGGGTCGCGCGGGGCGAGGTGAAGCGCCCGTTCGGCGTCGCGCACAGCCAGATCGCCATCGCCACGAAAGGCGTTCAGCGTTCCACGCAATAAGCGGGCCGTGGCATCATTTGGGCTGTAATCGAGAGCAGCGTCATAGCGGTCCTCTGCATCGTCCAGCCGATGCAACAGGCTGGTTAGTACGGATCCTTCGGCGATGAGGGCCGGAACATTCGTCGGATCTATATCGAGGGCGCGCTTCGTGTTTTGCAAAGCAATCTGTCCCTCGGCTTTAGGCGAGTCGGTCCAGCCTTGCTGAACACGCAGCACGTGCCATCGCGCCATCCATGCTCTGGGCGATGGAAGATTGGGCGACCGTTCGATCAAAGTTTCGAGAAGGTCTCGAGCGAAATTGAAGTCGCGCGCGGACAGCCGATGCATAAGGGTAACCGCGCCGATCAGAAGCGAATGTCCTTCGAGCGTGGGCATCGGGTTTTCCATGGCTCGACTGACCTCGGCCGCACAGATGGCGCGATGGATGCTATGCGCAAGCTCCAAGGTTGCACTGGCGTCGGCCATCAGGTCGTTGATGTGAGCTTGCAAATGATTGGCCCATATGACCCGGCTCGTAGCGACTTCCGCCAATTCCAGATCCACGACCATATTTTCGTGACCGCTATAGGTCCCCGACAGAACGAAGCCGGCGTTCAACGCGCTGCCTATCTCGGCAAGCGATGCGCGGCGCATCCGAAAGCCGGAGCTGGACAGGCGCGAAATTACATTGACCTCGGCCGATGTGGACAAAGCCACGATAAGGTTCTCGGCCAGCACCTCGCCAAGCGGAAAATTATCGCGGGAACGGTCCCGGGTAATGAGCGGAATGACTGCAATAGTCGGCAACAGGTCCTCGTGCCGTATCACGGGCATTATTCGATTGAACGCCCCAACCGGATGCACTCGATAAGCGTGAATTGGTGCTTCAACATTGCGAAGGTGACATGCGCCGATATCCTCGAATTCGGCGTCGAGTTCGCTGGAAAGCTGATCGCGCAGATCGGCGGTCGCCACAATCTCGCCTGGCTGAGCGACTCCGAGAAGCCGGGCGGCGATATTTACGTGTCGACCATAGATATCGGTATGGCCATGATGAATGATGTCGCCGAAATCGAGTCCAATTCTAACCTGCAAGCGCCGTTCTCGCGCTATACCGAGGTTTTGCGTCTCGATCGCCTTCAAGATGGCGAATGCGGCGAAGACAGCGTTACTCGCTTCGTCGAATTCGACAAGCGCTCCATCTCCGAGCGTCTTTATGAGGCGACCGTTATTTCCAGGGATGATTTTCTGCTGGAGGTTGTCAACAAACCGCAACCAGGTTCGCAGCGTGCCCTCTTCGTCAGCCTCGACAAGACGGACGGAGTCGGCAACGTCGACAAAAAGGACCGCTTCGCTCGCCCTTTCGAACTCGTCAAACGCTGCACGTTGTGGCTTGCCGAACAGAGCTTGGGTCATCTGAAACCCGGTCACGGTTCCCAGCCGCCCCACCAGCCAATACACTACCGAATACCAAGTGTTTTTTCCACTTATTTTTATGAATGAAATATATTCGACAGAAAAGGAGACTTGAATAGAATAAATATGAAATAGTTATATATGTGATCAAAATTACACGTGTACTTCAGCCGTTTTCCGACCAACTGATCTGGAATCGTATCGTGTTTTCATCGCGCCTGGGTTTCTAGGCAGTTTGGACAGATTGGATCAAGGAGAGCAGCGCCGCAATCCTCGATTATCAGCGCCCTCCTCAATGAGTGACTTCAGCGGCGGCGGCAAGCAGGTCGCTCGGGCTGGCGGCGCCGAACATGTTCGCCCCGCCGTTCGCCACCTCGGTGAAGCTCCAGCGAACTACACCATCCCGGTCGAGCAGGAATTGGCCCACAAGCTGCGCCCGGTCGGGCGGCGACACCTCCGTCTCTGCTTCCGTCGTTTCGTAGCCGTCCTTCCGGTTGAGAATCTCGGCCGCAGCGTTCGGGTGCATGGGTTCAGGCAACTCGCCCGGCAAGTCGACCTTGAGCGCCATGGCATCGTCCATGCCCACCCTGTAGGGCCACTCCGTCTGACCCTCGACGAATTGCAGGTTGGGCAGGCCGAAGGCCTGGTGCGAGACCCGCGCTGGATCGGCCGCGGCGAGCATCGTCGGCATCGGGTGGAAGCGGAAATAGAGCCGGGCCCGCGCCACCGGCGTATTGACCACGGCCAGGCTCTGTACGCCTCGTTCGCGCAAGGCAGGTTCGAGACGGGCCAAGGCGGCGATGTGCCGCCGGCAGAACGGACAGTGCAGTCCACGATAGAGCCCGACCAACACCGGACTTCGCCCACGGAAATCGTCGAGAGCGACCTTGCCCTCGCGGGTCACGGCATCGAGAACGACGTTCGGTGGCCGGTCACCTGGCCCCAGCGGTCCTTCACCATTGCTTGCGCGCATGTTCAGCTCCTTTATCGGGTCAGTCGAGAAACGGCAGGACGACGAGTGATTCAGGATCGAGGCGGTGCTTGGCGCATACATCCTGCGCCAGCGCGAAATAGCGTTCCGCTTCGGGCAGACGGTCCATATCAAGGTTCAGCGTCGCCAAGCCATCATAGCATGGATAGAGAAGCTGCGGCTCATCTGATTCGAGCGCGACCTCGAGCGCCTCGCCATAACGCAGCGCCGCCGCCTCGGGGTTGCCATGGCATTGGTGGATCTGTGCGAGCACCGTAAGGGGGACCGCCAGATGTTCGCGCTGGTCGAGCGCGCGGTCGAGTTCTATCGCTTCCTCAGCGGCCGGAATGCCTTCCTGGCCGCAGCGGTCGGTAAAGGTGCAGGAGGCGACGGCGAGATTGGCGAGCAGGCGTGCCTGGAAGCCGAGATCGCCTATGCGGCGCGCGATGTCGAGGCCGCGGCGGCAGAGTTCCATCGCGCGCGCGGGATCTGCCGTCGTGTAAAGAACGCTCAGATTCGTGTAGCCGCGGCATGCCGCAGTCAGCAATCCGTTCTGTTCAGCGACCTCGATGCTTCGCTCGACGTTGCCAAGTGCTTCCTGACTGCGTCCGAGCCGTGCCAGCGCCACCCCCTTGGTGTTGAACGCTTCAGCCTTTGCCCGCGCTGCTTCGATGACAATCTCCGCGCTCGCCTCGGCTCCGATCATATCGACGGAACGGAGTGCCGTGTCGGCAAGCTCCACTGCACGTGAATAGTCGCCGGTCCGGCACGCCAGACGCCCGAGTTCCTGCAGCAGATGGGCGCGTTCGATCGGTGCTTCCGCTTCTTCCAGCAGCGCGCCCGCGTCGCGATAATGCGTTTCGGCTTCGCCCCGCTTGCCAGCATCCCACAGCAGACGGCCGATCTTACGCAGAATGCGCGCGGATCCGGCGTGGTCGTCCGCCGCTCGAAAAGCATCCAGCACCTCACCATAGTGCCTAAAGGCAAGGTCGCGGCTCCCCGCCGGCCCGTACAGGTCGCCGATGCGCTCGCGCAGCACGTTTCGGTCGCTCGCATCGGCGTCTTCTCCGGAAAGGGCATCGAGCGCCTGTTCGTAGTAGCGGATGGCGTCGGCATTGGCGTGAGAGGCCCGCGCGCGGTCCCCCGCTTCCATCAGATAGAAAGCACCTTTCTTCCGCTCAGCGCTCGCGGCGAAATGATAGCCGAGCATAACCAGGTCCTCCAGGCGGGATGGATGGCCGCCGGAAATCCTTTCGAGGGTAGCGGCGACCTTGCCATGCATCTCCGTCCGCTGCCTACGAAGCAGGTTGTTGTAGATGACCTCCCGCAACAGCGATTGAGTGAACCGGCATGACCGCATCTCCAGTTCACTGGCGCCCTGAACGTCCTCGACGATCTCCGCCTCGCACAGGATCTCGATCGCCTCTTCCACCCTGTCGGCGGGGATTCCGGCGGTGGCCGTAAGCAGCCCGACGGGAAATTGCGGGCCGACGATTGCGGCTTCCTGTGCCAGTTGCCGTACCCAGCCGGGCAGCCGGTCGATACGTGACAGGAGCATCGCCTGTATGCTGGCCGGGATATCTGCGGCGTCGCCGTCGCTGACGGTTTTCCATTTGCCGTCGATCCGCTCGATGATCCCCTGTTCGAGGAGAGCGCGTACGATCTCCTCCATGAAAAGCGGGTTGCCGTCGGTCTGCCCCAGAATACGCCGGCAGAGTTTTGGCGAGGTGCGGACCCAGTCCTCGCCGAGCTGGGCCGCCAGCAGCTTCTGCCCATCCTCGGGACTGAGCGAAACCAGGCGCAACGCCGTCCGGCTGATCCGGGCCGTGTCCATCTGGTCGGTCGCAATCGTTGGCCGCAGCGTCAGGAGGACCATTAGCGGCCGCCGATCCAGCCGGTCGATGACGAAGCGAAGCGCCTCCAGCGACGCCTGATCCGCCCAATGCAGGTCTTCCACGATGATGAGCAGGGGCGACAGCGACAGCCGCCTCTCGAACAAGGTCCGCACGGCGAACAATATCTGCCGGCGGAGCTGTTCCGGCTCGAGATGCCGAAAGGCCGCATCGGGGTCTTCTAGACCCAGCACGTGCAGATAGAGCGGCATCAGCCGATCGATCTCGCCGGATGGGAGGCCCAATTCGAGCAGGGACTCGGCGAGTTTCGCCCGCGTTTCCGTCTCCGAGGCCATGTGGCTGATGCCGTAGGCGCTGCGGAGGATGGCAGCAAGGGTGCCATGGGACTGTTCGCCGAGAGGCGAACAGGCAGCGGTACGGATGGCTAGCGAATCGAATCGGCGGTCGTCGCGTATATACGCGATGAATTCGTTGACCAGCCGGGTCTTGCCGACGCCGGCTGCGCCCACGACACGGACGAGTTGGGCGCTGCCTGTGCAGGCGAGGTCAAGGCAGGCGCACAATCGTGCGAGTTCGGCACGGCGGCCGATCAATGGCGAGCCGAGCCCCAGCGCCTCCAGGCCGCGTGCCGGGCGCGGTGCATCGAGCGGTCCGGTCAGGCGATGTACCAGAACGCTTCCTGTCCGCCCTCGCAGCGCCATATCGCCGAGCGATTCATAGGCGAATGCGTGACGTGTCAGCCGATGGGTCAACGGGCCGACGAGGATATCGCCGGGCGCGGCAAGTGATTGCAGCCGCTGCGCGGTGTTCACCGTGTCGCCGGTCACCGAGTAGGAGACGCGACTTCCCGAACCGATTTCCCCCGCGATGACCGGACCTGTATTGATGCCGACATGCAGCTTCAGGCGTGCCCCCGAAGCGTCGGCAAAGGCTCGCCGTACCGCATCGGTGCGCCGTACCATGTCCAACGCAGCCATGAGGGCTCGCTCGGGATCGTCCTCGTGCGCGATCGGCGCGCCGAAAAGCGCCAACATCGCGTCGCCGATGAACTTGTCGACATAACCGCCGAAATGCTCCACCGATGCGGTCATTTCGCTGAAGAAGTCCGACTGCAGCGACCGGACGATCTCGGGGTCGAGAGATTCGCAGACGGCGGTGAATTGGCTGAGGTCGGCGAACAGCACGGTTACCACCCGCCGGTCGCTTTCGGAGTGATTGTCGAAAGTGTTCGTCGTGGCCATCCGTGCTTGCGGGAAACTAGGCGGCAGTACCGAAATCGCGGCCGCGCCCACGGTCTGACCGGAGCCAGACGCAGCACCGTTTAAGTCGGCGCCGCACTTCGGACAGAAGGCGAATTCCGGGGCGCAGGCATAGTCGCAACGGGGACAATGACTGGAGATCCTCCTGCCGCATTTGGGGCAAAAGGCAAATCCACTCTCGATGCCAAATCCACAACCGACGCAGTCCATCGTCCACCCTCGTTGGACAATGTTTCCGCTGCACCTGCGCAACCCAGGCCACGGCCAAGGCAATCCCAGCATGGACCCGATAGGCACTTGCGGCAACTGGAATCAGTTCTGGCGCACCCCTCGAGCGGACACCGCACCGCCTTGTCGCTCCGCGTCGTTCCACGACTTACCGCGGATCGCCCCTTCAAGGTCCATTTCACGCGTCAACGCAGCCACCATGCAGCAGGCGACATGGAAGCCCTCGCGCTTCAATTGCCGTCTCACCTTGCGCGCTACGTACGCCTCCAAATTCTTCTCGAACACTTGCCGCATCTCCACCTTCAGTATTTCATCCCGCTTCGCGCGACCCGACAGCTGCCTGGCAACGTGATCGTATAAAAATGTCGGCTGAATCGGATAACGCGTCTTTCAGAGTGCAACCATGGACATTCACCCTTTCAATATTCATGTCGATGAAAGTTTGCTCGCCGATCTAAGGCGGCGCCTTGACAGCGTTCGTCTGCCGCAATCACTGGATGTCGAAGGGTGGGAAGACGGCACGAGCGTCGCCTTCATGGAGCGCCAGATAAAGTACTGGCGGGAACAATTCGATTGGAGGGCGCAGGAAGCTCGTCTCAATAGACTGCCGCAATTCCGGGCGATGGTCGGCGGATTGTCGATCCACTTCGTTCATCAGCGTGGAAACGGGCCAGAGCCCTTGCCGCTCATCATGACCCATGGTTGGCCGGGCTCCTTCATCGAGATGGAGAAGATCATCCCGCTTCTGGCCGAACCGGGCGCACATGGTGGCGATCCGAACGATGCGTTCCATGTTATCGTGCCATCCTTGCCCGGTTACGGATTCTCGCAGGCGCCTGATCGGCGCGGCTTTTCTTCGTCCCGAGTGGCCGAACTGTGGTTCGAGCTTATGAGCGGCCTTGGTTATACGCGTTTCGGCGCTCAAGGCGGCGATATCGGGGCCGGAGTTTCGACCTGGTTGGCACGTCGCTTTCCAGAGTCCGTCATGGGGTTCCACGTCAACTATATTTCAGGCGGCTATCGGCCGCCGCTCGGCGAAGGGCTGTCGCCCGCCACCGCCGAAGAGCAATCTTTTCTCGATGCAATCGCCGCATGGGCGGCCAATGAAGGTGCTTATGCGCACATGCACGGCACCAAACCGCAGACGCTGGCCTATTCCCTCAACGATTCACCGGCCGGTCTCGCGGCCTGGATCGTCGAGAAATTCCGCGCCTGGAGCGACTGCGACGGAGATGTCGAGCAGGTTGTAAGCCTCGACGAGTTGCTTACCGACATTTCGCTCTACTGGTTCAGCGGTACGGTGGACGCCGCGATTCGTATGTACAAGGAGAACCGTCTCGACCCCCTTCGCTTCAAGCCAGGCGAGCGCGTAGAACCACCTCTTGGCGTTGCTTTGTTCCCGCGTGAATTGCCCATGCCACCGCGATCATGGGTGGAACGCGTCCACAACGTCGCTCGCTGGACAGAAATGCCAAGGGGAGGCCACTTTGCCGCGATGGAGCAGCCTGAATTGCTGGCGGAGGATATCCGGGCGTTTTTCAGGCCCCTGAGACGATAGGCGTGCCTGAGCACGGGCCGCACTTTGTGGCAGAATATCTCAATTGCACGATGCAGGGGCTGCCGTGCCTGGGCTGTTCGCTGATCTCGAGCAGTTGCAGGTCGCCGACGCGTGGTCTCTTCCTGTTCTTGCAGTGGGCAGCGACGTTAACGGCGATCAGCAGCCGATGCCTTGATGAAGTCGATAAATGCCCTGAGCGGTGCCGGCACGAGACGCCGGCCGGGGTAGTAGAGAAACGGCCCGGAAAAGGGCTGCCACCATGGTCCAAGGACAGGTTCAAGCGTCCCATTGTCGAGATGTGGGCGCAGCCAGTCCTCGAACAGGTATACGATGCCGGTTCCTGCGATGGCGGCATCGACGGCGAGATCGGTCGCGCCGCCCGCCCGCACGATCAGCGGTCCGGTCGGATCGACCCGCACCAACTCGCCACGTCGCTCGAACTCCCATGGTGGCGTCGCGCCGCTTGGAAAGCGCCCGCGCAGGCAGGCGTGGGCGAGCAGGTCGCGGGGGTGTTCCGGCCGGCCATGCCGGTCGAGATAGGCCGATGAGGCAGCGCAGGCGAAGCGCTGGGTACGCGGTCCGATCGGTACCGCAATCATGTCCTGTTCCAGCCGTTCGTCATAGCGGATGCCGGCATCGCAGCCGGCCGCAAGCACGTCGACGAAGCTTTCCTCGGTGATTACCTCCAGTCGGATATCGGGATAGGCAGCGAGGAACGGCGGAACGATGTCGGGAAGCACCAGCCGTGCCGCACTGACCGGTACATTGAGCTTGAGGGTGCCGACCGGCCTATCGCGAACGCTGTTCAGCGCATCCAAGGCAGCTTCAACCTCGGTCAACGCCGGACCGAGTCGGTTCAGCAGCCCTCGGCCCGCTTCGGTCGGGGCGACGCTTCGCGTCGTGCGGTTGAGCAGCCTTACCCCCAGTCCCGTCTCGAGACGACGCACCGCCTCGCTCAAGCCAGATGCGCTGCTGCCGCTGGTGCGAGCACCATCGCGAAAGCCTCCGGCACGGGCTACCGTCACGAAGGCGTTCAAATCCCCCAGATCTATCTTCATTGTTCGTTTTTCCGCACGAGCTGTGTGGATTATGCCTGATTATCATTCGCCCATACAGCGCCTATCTGTGTCTCGTCTTGATAAGGAGATCACCATGTCCAGTATTGACCAGTCCGGCGCCTTCATCCTCGGCAATCGATCTGTGAAACGGCTCGGCTACGGCGCCATGCAACTCGCAGGACCCGGCGTGTTCGGTCCGCCCCGGGATCACGACGCGGCATTAGCTGTATTGCGCGAGGCCGTGGCGTCGGGCGTGAACCATATCGACACCAGCGATTTCTATGGACCGCACATCACCAACCGACTGATCCGGGAGGCGCTCGCGCCCTATCCGCAGGATCTCTTCATCGTCACCAAGATCGGCGCCCGGCGCGGCGGGGACGGGGCATGGCTACCGGCTTTCTCGCCCGAAGAACTGACTCGGGCCGTCCACGACAATCTGCGCAATCTCGGACTGGATGTACTCGACGTGGTCAATCTGCGTATCATGTTCGATGCGCATGGTCCGGCCGAAGGATCGATCGAGGCGCCGCTCACCGTCCTGGCCGACCTTCAGCGGCAGGGGTTGGTGCGTCATATCGGGCTGAGCAACGTCACACCCGCTCAGGTCGCGGAAGGACGCAAGATCGCCGATATCGTTTGCGTGCAGAACCAGTACAATGTTGCGCACCGTACCGACGACCCTCTGATCGGCGATCTTGCCCGCGAAGGCATCGCCTATGTGCCGTTCTTTCCGCTCGGCGGGTTCAGTCCGCTGCAATCGTCGGCCTTGTCCGATGTCGCAGATCGTCTCGACGCCACGCCAATGCAGGTCGCGCTCGCCTGGCTGCTTCGCCGTTCACCCAACATCCTTTTGATCCCCGGCACGTCCTCCGTCGCTCACTTGCGGGAAAATCTTGCCGCGGCGGAGTTGGATTTGCCGGATGTTGCGCTGGCGGAGCTGGACGATGTGGCCGCCATGGATACCGCCGCCTGAAGGCGACCGATTTTCGCGTCTTCGGTCCAGTATGAGCCACCGGCCGCGGAATGTCGCCCGTGGCGCCCTGCCTGGCAGGCACGGGAACAGTTTTCACTGATCCTGCCGTCGATGACGGTTGCCTGGTTCCGGATGCGCTCGGTGTTCGGGTTATGTCAGCCGAACGGACATGCCACCATCCACGATCATCGGGCTTCCCGTCATGAAGCTCGACCGGTCGGACAGGAGGAAAACGGCCGCCTGTGCTATCTCTTTCGCGCTTGCCATCCGCTTCATCGGATGCAGGTTCGCGATGAATTCCAGCACATCCGGATTCCCTTCGCCTCCCGCAGGTGTGACAGTGCCTCCCGGCAGCAGTGCATTGATGCGGACGCCTTCGGCAGCATGGTCGGATGCCAGTGACTGCACCAGCCCGATCAATCCGGCCTTCGATGCCGCATACGCCCCCATACCCGGCATGCCGCCATTGCTGAAGCCGACGAAGGACGAGGTGAAGACGATCGAGCCGCCTCCCTGCTTTGTCATGGCAGGTATCTGGGCCTTGGCGGCAAGGAAGGCTGCCGTCAGGTTGACCGAGATGACATCGTTCCAATTGGCAAGTCCCATATCGGGGATCGGACCCATCTCCCCGACGATGCCGGCATTGTTGAAGGCACCATGCAGCCCGCCGAACTCCTTTGTGGCGAGATCGACCAGAGCATCGGCATAGCCCTTGTCCTTAACGTCGCCGGACAGATAAACCGCCCTGCCGTTGCCGCGGTTGATCGATCCCGCGAAGGCTTCCAACTCGACCGACCGGCGTGCGCCAAGAACCACATTGGCGCCCTCCGCCGCGAACAGCAAAGCGGCCGCCGCGCCGATTCCGCTACTCGCTCCGGTAATGATGATCGACCTGTTTTCCAGATCCATGAACTGCTTCTCCTGAGTGTTACGCTATGGATGACTAGCGGCAGGAGTAATGGCGCGGCCACCCGATTTCCGTCTGCAACGGGTAGTGGGATTGGGCGGCAACTCACATGTGGGTTCGCAGGTGGTGTTTCGTGCATCCCGTATCGGCGTTAGCCTTGATCAGGGTCAAGCGTATCTCGCCGGGTCGCCATCGTAGGCGGCTGGAACCGCACCAAGCCGGTTACGACTATGATGCATTGATTGCAGCCAGTGCTTCGGGCAGGCAGATGACGATATGCCGATGCGCGCTTAGCACGATGCTATCCTTTTCCCAGGCGCTGAGCGTCCGGCTGACCGTATGGAGCGTTGTTCCGGCCAGTTCGGCGATGTCCTGGCGGGAAAGAGGAAAGCAGATTTCGGTTCCTTGCGCCGTTCGGCGCCCTGCCTGGCGCGCCAGCCTCAGCAAGGCATGAGCAATCCTGCGCTCGACGGTCTCGGTGGACAGTTCGCGCAATCGGATCTGTGTTTCCTGATAGCGCGCGCCCAGCACCGCCACGGCGTTCATCGCGATCTGCGGATGCCTGTTCATCAATTGCTTCATGGCGCCCGCAGGCCAGACAAACAGGTGAGTATCCTCTACGGCCACCACTGTCCCGGGATAATCCGGAATTCCCGCAAGCGCCGCATAGCCTGCAAGTTCGCCGGGTCCGAGATAGCGCAATGCGATCTGGTTGCCTTCCTCGGTGGTCTGCGTCGCTCGCAGGCGGCCGACCACCACCACATAGAAATTCAGGGCGGCGTCGCCTTGCTGATAGAGTGTTTCCTTCCTCGCCAAACGCTTACGGGAAGCCGCCTGGCACACCTCGTCGAGGGCCTCGCTCGGCAGGGAGCGGAATATCTCGGTGCCGGCAAGAATGCCGATGTCCGTCTTGATGCCCGTCATTTCCTGCGCTTCAGGTTTCTGGCTGCCCGATGGGCGGACGATATGCTTATAATGGGGAAATCGTTTAGGGTACTCCCTTGCCCATGCTGACCATCGACAAGACGAATCTGACGCGCCATCACCCTCCACGGACGTTGTCCGACCGTGTCGCCTTACGCGTCGTGAGGATGCTGCGCTTCGTCGCCGATGGATTGTTTGGCCGACGCTACCGCCACCGCACGATTGTGCTTGAGACCATCGCTGCCGTTCCGGGCATGGTGGCAGCGACGCTGCTCCATCTCAAATGCCTGCGCCTGATGATCGACGATCGCGGCTGGATCCGCACGCTGCTGAATGAGGCCGAGACACAGCGAGCCCACCTCATGGTCTTCGTCGCCATCGACCGCCCAAGCCTGTTCGAGCGTCTTTCCGTCCTGCTCGCGCAAGGTTTCTTCTACAATGCGCATTTCCTGATTTACCTGTTCTCGCCGCGAACGGCCCACCGGATCGTCGGCTATTTCGCCGAAGACGCCGTGCGCGGCTATGGCCAATATCTGGAGGAAATCCGAGACGGAAGGCAGGAGAATCCGCCGGCACCGGCCTTCGCGGTCGCTTACTGGAACCTCTCGCCCGACGCGCGGCTCGCCGACGTCATCCGCGCGATGCAGGACGACGAGGCCATTCACCGGGACATCAACCACAGTTTCGCCGACGCGCTGGAAAGCGGACGCGATCTTCCGGGGCCACCGCAGATCATTCCTTGAGCGGTCTCCGGCCGATGAATGCGGCAGCGCGCCGCACCCTGCGGAAAGCGCCGTTTTTTGCTCCGCAACAAAGAATCCCAAGCAAGGGGGAATAGGCTCCGTCCAACAACAACGAAAGCCACTAAGGAGAGTGGAAATGTTGACGAGACGCGAAGCCCTCTTTGGAACGGCCGCAAGCGCGACCACGGCGGCAATCCTTGCGACGATGCCCGCGGCGCGGGCGGCGGCCGGGCCCCAGTCTGCCGATATAAGCAGGCTGCCGCGCGAACGGGTCGAGCTTGTCGCTCCGCCCTTCGTACATGCCCACGATCAGGTCGTCCGGGGCGGCCCGAAGATTGTCGAGTTCCGCCTGACCGTGAAGGAACAGCCGATGGTCATCGACGACGAAGGCACCGTCATGCAGGCCATGACCTTCAACGGCTCCATTCCCGCGCCGATGATGGTGGTCCACGAAGGCGACTATGTCGAGTTGACGCTTGTCAATCCCGAGACCAACGAAATGCCGCACAATGTCGACTTCCATGCCGCCACGGGAGCGCTCGGCGGCGCACAACTCCTGGAAGTCAATCCCGGAGAGCAGGCAACGATGCGCTTCAAGGCGACGCGCGCTGGTGTATTCGTCTACCACTGCGCGCCGGCCGGCATGATCCCCTGGCATGTCGTCTCGGGCATGAACGGCGCCATCCTGGTACTCCCCCGCGACGGACTGAAGGATGGCGACGGCCGCAGACTGAAGTACGACCGCATCTTCTATATCGGCGAAAGCGACTTCTACATCCCGCGCGATGCGAACGGCAAATACAAGAGCTATGAATCCCTCGGCGATGCCTATGACGATACGCTGAAGGTGATGCGCGGCCTTATCCCGACACATGTCGTCTTCAATGGCAAGGTCGGCGCGCTGACCGGAGACAACGCCCTCAAGGCCAAGGTCGGGGAGACCGTACTCATCATCCACTCGCAGGCCAACCGCGATACACGCCCGCACATCATCGGCGGCCATGGCGACCATGTCTGGGAACAGGGCAAGTTCGCCAACCCGCCGGAAAAGGATCTGGAGACGTGGTTCGTGCGCGGCGGATCGGCTTGCGCGGCGCTCTACACGTTCCGCCAGCCCGGCATCTACGCCTACGTCAATCATAATCTGATCGAGGCGGCCGAGCTCGGGGCCACCGCCCACATCACGGTGGACGGAGAGTGGAACGACGATCTGATGACGCAGGTGCGGGCACCCGCCCCGATCGCCTCCTACTGACGGGCAGGCGCGTTCGAACCGGCGGCCCGTCGAGACACGGCGAGCCGCCTTTTTCTTGAGGACAAAGACCATGCGTTTGATGGTTCCCGCGGCCCTTGCGGCTGCGACGGCATTGGTGCTCGCTTCCGGGCCCACCCTGCGGCCTATGTCTGCCAAGACAGCTGCGTCCTTCGACACCGTCACGATAGCACCCGGCGCCTTCGAGTTCCGCCTTTCCGGCGAATATCTGAAGGCCGGGCGACCTGTCGATGCACCGAAGCGTACCGTCTCCTTCCGGCTCGGCTTCGACATCATGAAGGTGGAGGTCAGCGCAGCCGACTATGCAGCCTGTGTCGCCGATGGCGCCTGCGAAGCGGCCGAAGGCGGCAATTCTTCTGCCATCTACCCGGTGACCGGCGTCAGCTATCGCGACGCCACTGCCTATGCGGCCTGGCTGTCGGGGAAAACAGGAGAGACATGGCGCCTGCCTACCGACGAGGAATGGGCGTTCGCCGCCGCCGAGCGCCGCAGCGACGACGCGCTTGGCGTATCGCAGGATTCGGCCAATCCGGCCGAAAGGTGGCTCGCCCGTTATCGCACCGAGGCGAGCGCCGGCAAGCGCGACACCGAGCCGAAGCCGCTCGGCCATTTCGGGATGAATCGCAAGGGGGTGGCGGATATTGCCGGCAATGTCTGGGAATGGACTTCTACGTGCTACGTGCGCGCGACAGTGTCCACAAACGGGAAGGTTGTGCACAGCACCGATAACTGCGGCGTGCGCGTGGTCGCCGGAAGCCACCGTGGCTACATGTCGACCTTCATTCGAGATGGCAGGAGTGGCGGCTGCGCCGCCGGCCTCGCGCCCGACAATCTCGGCTTCCGACTGGTCCGCCAGGCTCCTTCGGCCATCAGCTATGTGCGCGGGCTATGGGCAAGGGCTGTCGGCTAGACAGGGGGGCGGAAGCCGTCCACGCGGCGATCCTCTCCTACTATTCCTTGCAAAAAACAAGGCGGGCGCGAAGCCTTTGCCCCGCGCCCGCCCGTCCACGCTCTTCCTGGGCGTCAATTGCCGGTCGGCACTTCCGCGAACAGCGCCTGGAACTTCTTCTTAGCCTTGCCCAGTTGCTTAACGGCTTCGGCCTGTTCGAGATTGACGGGCTTGCCGACGACAACCAGCGCTACCATACCCATTCCGTAATGGGGCACGCACTTGACGCCGTACACCCCTTCCTTGTCGAGCGTGACGGTGATGGGCTTGCCGATCTCGCCCTTGAAGGGCTGGGCACCTTCCGGGATCATTCCGTCGATGCTGGCCGCATCATGGCCCTTGTCGGTCGGTACGAAGGTGACAGTGTCGCCGGGTGCCGCGACGACGAGGTCTGGCTGGAACACCATCGTCCCCTTGTCGCCCTTGTTGAGCATCTGCACCTGATGGTCGGCCGCTTCGGCGGCACCTGCCGCCATCAATACCGAAAGAGCGGCTGCGATTGCTATTCTGTACTTCATGATGGTTGCCTTTCCAGTTCTTCTCACGACGAAAGGCGTCGCCGCCCCTGCCGTTGGTCGTCTCCTAGGACGGGCGCCTCGGCAAAACTTTGCTGCAACGCAAAATCGGTGCAGATTGAGAAGATCGTGCCGGTCCGTGGAACCTTGTTGTTGCTTCTGCCGCTTGCCGTCCGTTGCGGGGCGGACCTGATCCGTCATCGACCGCTGTTGACAGTCCGTCGCGGGGCGCGGCCTTGATCGGCAGCGCCGTCGTTCCGACATCCGGCTTTCTTGGAAACGGAGAAGATGACGATGAGCGATCCAGTGGCAAAGGGCACGCGGCTGTTTGTGCCGGCGCTCTCTGGCCTTTATTCCGGCCTGCACAATTTTGCCGAGACGGTCCTGCGCGTGATAGCCGGCGCGGCATTGGTGACTCACGGCCTGGGTAAAATTGGCGACCCATTCGGATCGGCAGGTATGGTCGAAAGCCTCGGCTTCTATCCTGGCGCTTTTTGGTCGTTGATGCTGTCGTTGACTGAATTCGTCGGCGGAATCTTCATTGCAATCGGCTTCTTGACACGCCCCGCTTCATTGGCGGCGACATTCGTGCTGCTTGTGACCGTCTGGTTTCACTGGATCACCGCTGGGCAGGGCTATTCCGGTGCAGAAAAGTCGATCCTGTGGGCAGCGATCTTTTTCTTCTTCGCTATCCGTGGCGGGAACAGCCATTCGGTCGACGCGAAAATCGGCCGAGCTTTCTGACGTGGTGAACGCAAAGTCATAGGAAATTTATGCTGACCGGCGCGGGGCGGGGGGCTTGGGGCTATCGCGCCGGTCAGCGCGGTCCCATGTCGGGTCCGTCGAAAAGTCTGGCATAGCTGGCCGAGCGTGGAAACTTGGCCTTTCGGTCATAGCTGAAATGCACCTAGCGACCTTTCGAGGTCCTCGTGCAAGGATTCCAGTCGATGCGTGTCCAGTAGCCAATAGACGAGGTGGCAATATCGGGTCCCGGAAAGCCGATCCACCAGCGCGAGACGGTATTGTTCCAGGGCGTCTATCTCGCTGCGGGCCGACTTTTGCCTATCTGCGTCTTCCGGGGTCGTGAGGGCCCATTTTGCCGCAAAGCAGGCTCTCGCACAGGCGCGGAAGCCTTCAGCATACCATAGCTGAAGATCGTAGGTCTCCCGAAGCTCTTCTGCTGCGGCGGTTTGCTCCGCAGCCGTCGCCCCGGCAATCTCTTCCGACATTTCGCGCGCCAGGGCGACGGCTTCGTCCTTCTCGGCAAAGATCTCGTGGAGCTTTTCGGGCGTCAAATCCAGCGCCCCAGCCATTTCAGGCGCCCAATCTGCGATTCCATGCACCTCGACAAGCATCATGTACGCTTTCTTGAGCGTATCCGGGAACATGCAATCTTCATGGAAGACATGGCGCAGGACGAAGACGGCCTTGCTCATCATCTCCCAAGAGCGATTCAGAGCACGTGCCAGAGCCGCCTTGGTTCGCGGCGCTCCGTCCAGGGAGAAAGGACCAATCTCCACCCCGCCGCCAAGCGCGGTCGCGAACGAGTGGCCAAGAAATTGGCCGACTACGTCTGAGACATCGATATCCGAGCCGGAGGCGAGCTTGGTGAAGCCCATCAGATTGGGCAGATTGAGCGTATCGAGGACCTGATTGTCGGAGATCACTTCCCAGTCGGTGCGGGCCATCACGCCGATGGCGCCTTGCTTGCGGGCGTAGGCGAACCGCTCGCGCATGTCGTCGAGCACGATCGCAGGGAACACGCCCAGCCCGAAGAACTGGCCCCAGGTGTCGAATTCGATCCACTGCGGGTTTCGGCCTACGTGGCCGATGCGGGCATTGTTGGGGAAAGTCGGGTAATAATCGTGCGGCGTGTTCTTCAGCGAGATGACAATCTGGTCTGACACACGCGAAACCGCATCGAGGACGACGCTCTGCTCGGCTTGCGTATAGGTGAAATCCCTTACGGCGAGTACCTTTCCGGCTCGTGCCAGAGGACGGTACATTGCTCCTATGAGCGCTTCGTACCAGTCGGCAGCCGACAGGCCCGGCTTCGTCGAGGTCTGTGTCGTGCTGATCGAGACCCGGCTTTCGCGAGTGCCGGGGCTCACGATGATACCGTCGATTTCAGGCACCGCCTCGACGACTTCACTTACCTTTGCCTCGAGAAATTCCCACCAGAAGGGGGTCGCCGTATCGATGCCGCCATTCACCCAGAGTTCGGGGCGCTGCGCAAGAAGCGAATCGTGGAATGAGATCTCCTTTACCTCGGCAAAGAACCGGATTCCGCGATCGTGCGCATAGCGGGCCACGCTGCGAATGTATTGACGGTTGTTGTCGATGTTGTGGTAGCGCACCGGCCATCGGCGCCACACGTCGTCCACGCTGAAATAGCGCTCCGGCAGGGCAAGCAGGTCGAGCAGGTCGTTCTTGTGAAAGACCAGCGCATTCAGACCGTTGGCGGCGGCAAAATCCAGGGCCGCCTTGACCCACCGCCAACTCCACATACGGTCACCGTGAAACTCAAGGGCGCGGACGTCCATTGGAGGGGTCGCCATGAATAACTCCTGGGAAGGGAACGTGATCAGGCGTGATCGGAAGAAGGCACAAGAACCAGGTCGAGGGCCTGGCGCCCCTCGCGCAGTACATCGGCGATCCGGCGATAATCCATCAGCATAACCACCTGGT
Source organism: Mesorhizobium koreense (assembly GCF_031656215.1). Lineage (NCBI taxonomy): Bacteria > Pseudomonadati > Pseudomonadota > Alphaproteobacteria > Hyphomicrobiales > Phyllobacteriaceae > Mesorhizobium > Mesorhizobium koreense. The sequence continues at coordinate 1,388,368 of NZ_CP134228.1, forward strand.
GGCGGTATCTGGCTTCGGTCGCGATCGGCCTGATCCGCTGCCCGAAGGCTTCGAGTCTGGCCAGCCAGTCCTTGAAGTCTTGCAGTTCCCCTGCGTCCGGGCCCGTGTCGTTCCGCCGTTCCTGGTCTACCCACCGGCTATAAAAGCAGGCGGCGCCGCAATAGAGGAATCCCTCTACGTAGAGCACGAAGCGATCGAAGAGCTCGATGAGTTCCGTATGCAGATCCGGATCGAGGGCAGTATGACCCGCCTTGACGTCGCCGGCGAGCTGCCGTGCCAGGTCGAGCGCCTTCTGCTTTTCGGCGATCAGCGCCTGCACCTTGGATCGATCCATTGTCAGACCGGCCTCGCGGTCGGGCGCCCAGGTATGTAAAGCGTTCAGCGTTTCCATGCTCCACCAGGCGCGCCGCACGCTGCGTGGAAACATGCTGTTGTCGGCGAAGACGAAGTCGTTGGCGTAGACAGCCCCTTTGACGATTGGCCAGGTCCGCGCCAGGACGCCGCCGAGCCAGGCAGCGGCTTCGATTGCCGATCCCTTTTTCTCCAGCCATTGCCGTGCGACCGATTCCGGATCGACGGATCGACCCTTCGCCAGTTCGGCTGCAGCGATAAGGTTCGTTTCGTTGAGCGATTCGAGCACCCAATAATCGTTGATCCGCTCCCACTCGGTGCGGAAAATGCCGCCAGTCACTCCATGCTTGCCCGCATAATCCAGACGGGAGCGGATATCGTCCAGGACGAAGCAAGGAAAGATGCCCCAGCCGTAGAACTGTCCCATGGCGTCGTATTCGATCCATTGCTCGCGATCGAGCCGGCCGATACCGGGATTGTCCGGAAAGGTGACGTAGAAGTCGTGCGGCGTGACCTTGAGACAGAACACGACCTCTGGCGGGGATTTCTCGACGGCCTTGATCAGCGGCTCATGGTCCTCCGGCTTGTAGGCGAAGTCACGCACGACGAGGCGCTTGCCATGACGTTTCGTGGCCCGATGCAGCGCAGCGATGATCTTGCAATACCAGTCCTCGACGCTGGTGCGGGCACATAGCTCGCAAGTGCATTTGTTCTGCGCGCGCGACGTTTTGCCTTCAGTCGATCCGGGGCTCGTGATCATGCCGGCAGTGAGCGGGAAATCCTCGAAGAACTCATCGGTCTTGCGTTCGATGAATTCGTACCAGAACGGCTCGCTGGGGCAGATAACGCCCTGCTTGACCAGTTCAGGATGGGCCGTGATCAGTTCGTCGGGGAAACCGATTTCCTTGACTTCGATGAACACGCCGATGTTGCGGTTGTGCGCGAGCTGAAGCACGTGATCGAGATAGATTCGATTGTTCTCGATCGCATTCTCGCCGCGCCGCGTCGGCGCGCTTGTCCACAGCGCATGAGGGTCGAAATAGGATCTGGGATATGTGACCATCTGCATCAGATCGGTCTCATGCAGCACAAGATGCGTCATGTCGTGGCGCTCGATGAAATCCAGCGCTTCCAGGATGCGGTCCCGCCGCCAGATGGTGCGGCCGTGTAGTTCCAGGCCACGGACATTGAAACTCACTGGATATCTCCGCTCTATTTGATGGCGCCGGCCGTCAGGCCCTGCAGCAGGAACCGACGCAGTGCCACGGCAACGACAATGAGGGGTGTAATGGTGAGAATGCCGCCGGCGGCGATCACGCCCCACAGCAACTGCTCATCCGTTTCCATGTAGGACATCAGCCCCACCGGCGCGGTCATGCCGTGGAGGTTGGTGAGGACAAGCGGCACCAGGAAGGCATTCCAGGTATCGATGAAGGAGATGACCGACACGGCGGCGAGGCCGGGCAGCACGATGGGGAATACGATGCGGAAAAATGCCGAGGAGAGCGAACATCCGTCGAGCATGGCGGCGTCGATGAGTTCGTCCGGCACCGCACGCAGGAAGCCCCGCATCACCCAGATCACCAGCGGCAGTCGGACCGCGGCCTCGAAGATCACCAGTGTAATCACCTGGTCGAGCAGGCCCAAAGACCTGGCGGCAAAAAATATCGGAATGATCGTGGCAACGGGCGGAAAGCTGCGGGGCAGCAATATGATGAACATCCAAAAGTGCTCCCCGCGGAGCCGGCCTCGTTCCAAGGCGAAAGCCACCATGGATCCCAGCAGCACGCCGATAGCCGTCGATGCCAGCGCCACCATGAGACTGTTGCGGTAGTAAAGTTCGAATTCGCCACCGCGCAGAAGCGTGACGTAGTTGTCCAGCACAGGCGTGAACAGAAAGCGCGGTGGCTGGGCCAGCAGCAGCGCCTGAGGCTTCAGCGACGTCAGCAGCATGTAATAGACGGGAAAGGATGCGACGACGATGAGCGCGAGGCCGCCGACGATCCTCACTGCCAACTGAACGGGGCCAAGCTTGCGCGCCGCCATCACATCGCCACCTGGGTGCGGATCAAACGTAAGTAGACCGAATAGAGGACGACCAGGATGACGATCGATACCACCACCATTGCGCCGGCATATCCCATCTGGAAGAAATTGAACGCCGTGCGGTAGATGTGCATGCTCAGGGTTTCGGTTGCCGTGCCGGGTCCGCCACCGGTCATGACGAAGGGTTCGGCAAAGATTTCGAAGGCATCCATCGACCGGAACAAGACCGCGACCAGCACCGTGTCGCGGATCAGCGGCAGGGTGACGTGACGGGTGGCTTGCCAGGCACTCGCGCCGTCGATCTCAGCGCTCTCGTAGAGATCGGCCGGAATGTTCTGAATCGCCGCGAAAGCCAGCAGGAACACGAAGGGCGTCCAGTGCCATACATCGGTGATGATGATGGAGACAAAGGCGACGGTTGGGTTCGTGAGCCAGCCGACAGGCTCGAACCCGAACAGTGACAGGATCCAGTTCAGCGGTCCGATCGTAGGATGGTAGAGTATGTACCACATGAGCCCGATGACTGCCGGCGTCAGGACCATGGGCGCGAGGAATGCCGTACGCACGAGATTGCGACCGGGAAAAGGACGCGCCAGAAAGACCGCGATGGCTACGCCCAGTATGACCTCTATCGTGGTCGCAACTACGCAGAAAACCAGCGTTCGCGTCAGCGAGGTCAGAAAGTCGCCATCGCGGGCCAGCCTGGCGTAGTTTTCCACTCCGATCCAAGTGGGGGAAGGTTGCTCGGTCATGTTCCACTCAGTGAAGCTGAGGTAGAGAGTGACCAGCACCGGAATGAGCCTGACGACGATCAGATAGGCCATTCCGGGAATGAAGAATGCCAGCAGAAACAGGCGCTGCTGCGTCCTGACGTTCACCGGAATCGGATGCGATGCGGGTGGCAATTTGGTTCGCGCTTCCGGATGCAGCAGCAGGCGTCCGCTGGCGTCAGCTCTTATAGACGTCGGCTAGGGCGGCGTTGATCTTGCCTTCCGCCCTTTGAAGCTCGGGATCGATATCCGCTCCACCCAGGATCGACTGCAGCGCATCACCCAGTGCTTCGCTGATCTGGTTGGAACGGAGGATTCCCGGATAGGGCATGATGGAGGCATCGGTGAGCATGGCGGTATCGCGATCCGCGGCGGCCCTGACGAGATAGTCTACCTCCGGTGTGCTCTGGGCGAATTCGCGCAAGGCCGTTTCCCTGGTCGGCATATAGCCGGGATATTTCTTGGCCATTTCGAGTTGCGTTTCGGCCCCCATGGCGCTTTGCAGAAGCTTGAAGGCCAGTTCCTTGTCTTTCGAAAGCGAGGATATCACCATGACCGCCGGGCCCGAACGGGCGCCGTGCTTGTATCCCTTGGGGTTGTCCTCGGCGACCGGTGGCAACGCATAGCCCACCTGATCACGTTGGACCTTGGTATCGCCCGCGCTCACAGTCCCCAGCATGCGGTCAAAATATTCCAGCGTCGTGGCTGCACCTCCGGACACGAAAGTGGCGGTAGATTCGGCGTTGGCCATATTGATGTGCCCGGGTGGCAGGAAAGGTATCAGCGACCGGAGGAACCTGACGGCTTCCAGGCCGCGCTCGGACCGGATCGCTGATTTGCCTGTCTTCGGGTCGTAGATATCGCTGCCGAACGCTACGACCAGATTTTCGTAATTATGGAAGATGTAAACGCCCTTCTTGTTGGGCATCACCGTCCCGTAGAAATTCTCTGTCAGCGTCTTTCCCGCAAGGGTGTCCCCCTTTTTCCGGGTAAAGAATTCGCAGATGTCATGGAACTGCTTCATCGTGTCAGGCGGAGCGAGATCGTAGCCGTATTTCGACTTGAAGGCCGCTTTCTCCGATGCATCTTCAAACAGGTCCTTGCGATAGCACATCGCCTGGTTGCTGGTGGCAATGGGCAAGCCGAGAACCTTGTCGTCGAAAGTCACCGCCTTTCGGGCGTTGGGGTCCAGATCTTCAAGCCCGAGCAGCTTAGGATCGCCATATTGCTTGATGAGCGGCGTCATGTCGGCAGAGATTTTGCCGCCGTACCACTCATACATGCGCTGCACGCCGCCGGTGTACATGATGTCCCAGGTCGCAGAGTTGGCGACGTGATCGAGCACGACCTTCTTTTCGAGTTCGCTTGCGGTAACCTGCCGGACTTCCAGCTTAGCGCCCCATTTCTCGGCAGTGATGCGAAGTGCGTCGGACAACGCATTCTGATGGACGCTTCGCTGCGTGATCATCCGAACCGTGCGGCCACTGAAATCGGGAGCGCCCGCCCGGGCCGGACCGGTGCCGAGCAGGCCCGAACCAAGCGCTAACATTCCCGTTCCCAAAAGGAACTCCCGTCTGTCGAGCGTGTTCGTCATCCTGTCCTCCCACGATGATCCGGCTATCGATCCTGCGATTGAGCAATCATGCTGTCAAATGCTAAGATTTCGTCATTCAATAACCCCGGGTTATGTTCTCATGGTCAACCTTCGTCAGTTCGAGCTCATCCACGCGGTACTCACCGGCCGAACGGTAAGCTCCTCCGCGCTCGCCCTCGGCATATCTCAACCGGCGGCGAGCAAGTTGCTGCGGCAGGCGGAACGAGAGTTGGGGATAAAGCTCTTCCATCGGGAGGGCGGCCGGCTTCGTCCGACGGCCGAAGCAATGGCCATATATCCGGAGATCGAGCGGGTGCTCAGTGCAACCGTAACCGTGCGCGAGCGGGCACGCGAACTGGAGGACGGGCTTGCCGGAGCCCTGACGATCTCGGCGACGCCCACCGCCGCCGAGGCAATTTTGCCATTTGCCCTCAGCCGGTTCCGGAAGATTCATCCAAGGGTCAAATGCTGGGTGCAGGTGATGGCAAGCCATCAGGTGCTTCACTTGGTCAGGGCCAATCGCGTCGATATCGGCCTGACGACCATTATGATCGACGCGCCTATGCTGATTTCGGAGAAGCTACTGAATTCGCAGATGATCTGCGTCCTGCCTACGACGCACAAGCTTGCAGGACGGGAAAGGTTGACCATTGCGGAAATTGCCGAGTATCCGGTGATCTCGAACCTGCACTCATCGATGATCGCCGGCCTGAATCAACACGGAAATTTCACCGAACTCGAAAAGCGCATCACCATATCCATAAACCATGCCGCGACGGCAGTGGCGTTGGCTCGGTGTAATGCAGGAATCGCCTTCGTTGACCCGCTCGTTTTGCATGACGAGGATTTGCATCACTGCCTGGTCGAGCCCACGATCGATATCAGCCCCTCGATGATCCGCTGGAAGGATCGCCCCGTGTCTTCCATATCGGAGACACTGATGGATTCCATTCGAGCGGCTTGTGCCGAGATTGGATGTTCGGGCAGAATTGGGATCAGGCCATACTGATTTTTCAACTCTGGATGCCGGCCTGGATTCTTGATCGCTGAATGAGAACTGCTTGGCGCGTGACTGGGTTCCTGACTCGCCCCAAACGGATTCGGGTTGTCAATGTTCGCGCCGCGGCCAATGTTGCCGGCATAGGCTAGGCAGAGATCCGAGCGGACGGTTTGCCCCTATCTTGTCGCGTCGCCCAATCGGTATGATGCGGTTAATTGGTCGAGCTCTTCCTTGATGGCGGGATCGATTTGATAGGACGCCGCGGCTATCGAATCAGCAAGTTGAGACGGCTTGCTGGCCCCCAGAATGGGAGCGGTGATAGCCGGATTGGCCAGCACCCACGCGATCGCCAAAGTCGTCGGCGAGATTCCTATGCGACGCGCAATCTCGACGAATCTGGCCACGGTTTCAAAGGCTCCTTCATTCCAGTAGCGCTGCTGGTAATTGGCAGCCGCGCTTCCCAAAGTGAAGCGCGTACCGGGCGGAGGCGCGGAGACGGCTCTATGTTTCCCGGTCAGGAGGCCGCCGGCAAGAGGGTTGTACGGGATCACGCCGATACCTTCCTCGGACGCAAGGGGCAGCAGTTCGCGCTCGATTTCCCGAAAGAGGAGACTGTACCGTGGCTGGACGGTAACGATGCGGACCAGATTTTTTGCTTCCGCCTTGCCCAACAGCCCGGCAAGCCTGTAGGCGAGAAAATTGGAGACGCCCACATAGCGGGCCCTTCCGGACGCGACGATATGGTTGAGCCCCTCGACCATTTCTTCGAGGGGTGTCGTCCGGTCATCCGAATGAAGCTGGAAGAGATCGACATAGTCCGTGTGCAGCCGTGCCAGTGAAGCGTCGATCGCATCGAGGAGATGTTTTCGCGAAGCTCCCTGGTCCCAGGCATTCGGACCCATTTTGCCGACCGCTTTCGTGGCGACGATATATCTCCCTCTCTGACCTCGGAGCCATCTTCCAAGGATTTCTTCGGTGCGGCCGACGGTCTCGAGATCGCCACCGAGCGGATAGACATCGGCGGTATCGATGAAATTGATGCCTGCGGATGCAGCCTCGTTGAGTATCTCGCATGCCGTCGCTTCATCTGTCTGCAGGCCGAACGTCATCGTCCCGAGGGCAAGGCGGGAAACCATGAGGCCTGTGCGCCCCATCCGTGTCGTAGGCGTATTCATTCGATGCTCACCTGAAGCAAAAAGCGTCCACAAAGTATGGTTGTTGGTTACAGACAGCTAGACGTCGGAGCAAGGCCCGGCCTTTTGGACCAGCCTCGCTGCGCGTCATTGAGCTGCAGCGTCCGTATAAGGTGAATTGGACGGCGATGGTTAAGCAACGAGTGCCTTGCCGCTTCTGGGATCGAAATAATGGAGCTGCATGGGATTGAATCCCAACCCCACCTGTTCGCCCGCGTTGACGGCGATCTGTCCGGGCATAGCTGCGCAAACATTCCTGCCGCTGGGAAGGGTGCAGGTCACTACCGTTTCCGCTCCCGTCCGCTCCACTATCGCCACCGTGGCCTTTAATTTCGCCTGTCCGACCGGCTCAAACCTAAGGTCGTGAGGCCGCACACCGACGGTGATATCACGCGGGCCGATTTCGTTGAGAATAGGCATAGCCGGCGAGGAAGCTGACGACGCCGGCCAGAATGGTGGCGCCGACGGCCACGATCAAACTGTTTCCCATGACGTGGAAGAAGCCGTCCCACCGGCTTGCCAGATTGAGGTAATTGTTCGTGAAATGCGAACACCGGGTCTGGCGAAAATTGGTTGGGCGCCTCGCACTGCCATGCGACGATCATGGATAGATCATAGAGGCCTCTCTTGCCGGAACTGCACCGCGCGCGGTGCCTATGCCCGGACCGGATTGGACAGGACGAGGGCTGGAGTGTTGGCCGCGGCATCAAACGGCATCCATCATGTCACGCTGATCACGCGCGACGTGCAGGCAAACATTGATTTCTATGTCGGCTTCCTAGGGCTTCGGCTGGTCAAGCGGACCGGCGGATATGAGGACGGCCGCCAACTGCATCTCTTCTACGGTGACGAGAGGGGCTCGCCCGGATCGCTCGTCACTTTCCTGGTCTGGGAAGATGGCGCGCCGGGGCGTGTCGGCACCGGCCAGGTGGCGGAGATCGCCTTCGTCGTGCCATCTGCCAGCATCGGCGACTGGTTGCTACGCGCGCTGAACCAGCACGTGAGTGTCGATGGGCCGCTCCGAGAGTTCGGCGAACCGGTGCTGCGGCTGAAAGATCCGGACGGTGTCATCGTCAAGCTGGTGGGGGTCGACCTCTCCCCACATGCCGGTGAAGCCGCTCGCAATGGTGCGATCCGCAGACTGCGGGCCATCACCATCCTGACGGACGAGCCCGAGCAGACGGCAGCTTTCCTCAGTCGGTTCGGATACGAACCGGGACTTGTCGCCGGAAATATCAGGCGGATGCGATCGAAAACCGATGCCGTCGATGTCCGCGACGCGACGGGTTATGTTCCCGGCGTTCCCGGAACCGGCACCGCCGATCACGTCGCTTTCCGCGCCGCGGACGTAGCGGCCATACGAGCGGCGGAGGCAGAGCTATCGGCACTGAATTCGTCGCCGACGACCATCCATGACCGGAAGTACTTCACTTCGCTCTATGTTCGGGAACCGGGCGGACGCTCTTCGAACTGGCGACGGACGGCCCGGGCTTCACGGTCGACGAGCCTCTCGAACGCCTGGGTGAAGCTCTTTTTGTGCCGCCGCACGATGCCGAACAGGCCGAGGATCTGAAGGTCATGCTGCCGCAATTCTCGATGCCTGGCGAGCCGCGCCGCCCAAAGCGTGCCCTTCCGTTCGTCCACCGCTTCCACACGCCGGACGATCCTGATGGAAGCACGCTCGTCCTGCTGCACGGAACCGGTGGCAACGAAGCCGATCTCATGCCGCTTGCCCGCCGGATAGCGCCCCGAGCGGTGCTTCTCGGTGTACGCGGACGAAGCCACGAAGAAGGCATTGCCCGCTGGTTCCGACGGCTGACGACGGTCACCTTCGACCAGGCGGATATCCGGGCGGAGGCGGAGGCTTTCGCGGCCTTCATGGAAGGAGCGGTCGCCGGTTACGGGCTGGACCCGGTGCGGATGATCTGCCTCGGCTTTTCGAACGGCGCGAACTTCGCCGCTACCGTGATGGCGCTCTATCCTGCAGCGATCCGCCGGGCCATCCTCCTGCGGAGCACGCCCGTTCTCGATCCGCTGCCGGCAGCGGATCTGAGGGGCGCGGATGTCCTCATGCTGAGCGGGGACACCGATCCGTACGGTTCAGCCGCGCCGGTGCTCAAGGGATGGTTGCGCGAACAGGGAGCGCGGGTTGAGCATCATGTCCTCTCGTCAGGACATGAGTTGGGCTCCGCGGATGTTGAACTCGCACGCGAATGGCTTCTGGACGCGGAAAGGAACCATGATGGCTGAGATGGAAATCGGTAAGGAGCGTCGCGACGATCGACACGGACGTTACGTGGCGCGCATTCCTGGTGTCGAGGGCGAGGCGGAGATCACCTTTTCGGTACGCGGTCCTGATCTCATCAGCGCTGATCACACCGGCGCGCCGGAAAGCATGCGTGGAACTGGAGCCGCCTTCGTTCTGGTAGAATACATGATCGAAGATGCCCGCCGAAACGGCTTTCGGATCATGCCGATCTGTCCCTATGTCAGGGCGCAGTATCGCAAACACCCGGAATGGGCCGACGTGATGGCGGTCGCGCCGGATTAAACTCACATCGGCGTCATAGAGCGGTACCTCGAGGATCGGCCGATCTTGATAGTCACTTCGGGCGGGGCGACCTCGGCAGCCACGCGCGGGAGCCCGGCTTGAATAAGGCCCTGCGAAGACTGCCGGATAGGCCGAATATCGTGGTCATAAGTTACCTCGAAGCACGGGATCGATCCTGCTGGATGTTTCCGGCACAGCCGGAAACATCCTTGCCAAGCCGGGTTCAGCCGAGAGGCTTCAGGTTTGCCTCGATGGAAGCCCGCTTGCCTTCCAGGAAAGGCGGTAGGGCAAGCCTTTCGCCCAGACTTTCCAAGGGCTCGTCAACGGAGAAGCCGGGGCCGTCGGTCGCGATCTCGAACAGGTTCCCTGAGGGCTCACGGAAATAGAGCGAGCGGAAATAGTAGCGCTCGACCTCGCCGGAATTCGGGACGCGGAATTCCGAAAGGCGTGCGGCCCAGTCGCGGCTCGACTGCACGTCGGGTGTGCGAAACGCGACGTGATGGACCGCGCCCGCACCCTGCCGCGCCATCGGAAGTCCGGGCTGGACTGCGACGTGGAGTTCGGCCGCCGGTCCGCCGTCGCCCATTGTGTAGACATGGACGTCGCCCTGACCGTCGGGCGAGGAATACTGGCGGATCTGCTTCATGTTGAGCACGCGGGTCAGCAGGGCGTCGGTCATCTCCAGCTTTGGCAGCGAGATGGTGATCGGGCCGAGGCCGCGGATCTGATGCTCCGCGGGAACCAAGCTGCGATCCCAGGGATGAGCCGTGCCTGCGCCACCATCATCGAGCAGCCGGAACCGCTGGCCTTCTGCATCCTCGAAATCGATCGTGGCGCGACCGTCGACCGTCCTAATCGGCTCTGCTGCAACGCCCAGATCCTTGAGACGTGCGGACCAGTAGTTCAGGCTGTCCTCGCCTGAGACCCTGAGGCCCGTGCGGCTGATCGATGGCGTTCCCCGCCTTTCGCGCTCCACCGGCCAATCGAAGAAGGTGAGGTCCGTGCCCGGCGTCGCCTCGCCGTCGGCGTAGAAAAGATGATAGGCGCTTGTATCGTCCTGGTTGACGGTCTTTTTGACCAGACGCAGGCCCAGCGTTTCCGTATAGAAGCGCTTGTTGGCCGGAGCGTCGGCCGTGATCGCCGTCAGATGATGGATTCCGGTCAATTGCATGTCGGTCACTCCTGTTTCGATGCACCCAATATGATCGTGGCGACCACACCGGTTGAGCCCTGAACGGGAAGACCCAGCGTTCGCGATTCACGAACGGTGCCGGTGCGCAGCAACGCTGGATGCGCTAAACATTGTTGGATGAAGTGGACAATCGAGGAAATCAGGACGTTTCTGGACGTTATGGAAACCGGGACGGTTTCTAGCGCGGCCGCCCGATCGAACCTCTCCAAGTCGGTCATCAGCAAGCGCATCGCCGATCTCGAGGCAGCGCTCGGGGCGGCACTTTTCCGGCGTCACGCCGGCCGTATCACACCGACTGAAAGTGCCGAGGAACTGGCACTACGGCTGCGCCCGGTGCTGACCGAAATGACGAATGCGGTTGAAAGCGCTGCCTGGGGTATGGCGGGCTTGCGGGGGTCGCTTGCGATCACCGCGCCGATGAGCTTCGGCATTCGGCATTTGAGCCCGGTGATAGCGGACTTCGCTCGTCAGCATCCGGACCTTGATATTCTCCTCGATTACGACGACCGGATTCTCGACCTGGTACGTGGCCGCTTCGATCTGGCGATCCGCGTTGGACAGTTGCCCGACTCCGGCCTGATCGCCCGCAAGCTCTGCGAGGACCCGCGCGTCATCGTGGCGAGCCCGGATTACGTTAGCCGTCGCGGCACGCCCGAAACGCTTGGCGACCTCCAGAGCCATCCCTGCATTGGCTACCTCAACGTCCAGGCCGCCAATGTCTGGCAATTCGTTCGTGAGGATGGGTCCGTAATCGGACTGTCGATGGAAAGCCGGATCTCGGCGAACAATGGCGAGGCCATCCGTGACATGGCGATTGCAGGGCTGGGCATCGCAGTCTTGCCAATGTTCATCGCGCATGAAGCTTTGCAGGAAGGTCGTCTCATCAGGATCGCTGAAAACCTCACGCCCACTCCTCTGCCGATCTCTGCCGTCTGG